>CAZNQW010000014.1:0-32632 GCA_964575225.1 uncultured Anaerolineaceae bacterium
ATGCCAACGACCGCCAACTGGTTGTCTCGGTCTTGTTCCTTGGTTTGGCTTTTGGACAGTTGTTCTTTGGGCCGCTTTCCGATAAAATAGGACGCAAACCCACGGTTTATGCTGGCTTTGCCCTCTATATTGCCGGTGTCCTGCTCTCGATCTTTTCCGTCACCTTTCCCATGATGCTGGGCGGGCGGCTCCTACAGGGACTTGGGATCTCGGCGCCGCGGGCCATCACCCTGGCCCTGGTACGCGATCGCTACAAAGGCCGGGCCATGGCCCGGACGATGTCGTTTGTCAGTTCTGTTTTTATTCTGGTTCCCATGTTTGCACCTGCGCTGGGGCAGACCATTCTGCTCTTCACCGGCTGGCGCGGTATCTTTGCGAGCTTTGTAGTGATGGCATTCATTACCCTGTCCTGGTTTGCGCTGCGCATGCCAGAGACGCTGGCCCCGGAACATCGGGCGCCGTTTTCGGTACGGCGCATCGTCGATGCAACCCTCGAGATCGCCCGGAACCGAACGGCAGTGGGTTACACGGTATCGGCCGGCTTGATAAGTGGGGCCTTTCTCGGGTATCTGAACTCGGCCCAGCAGATCTTTCAGGAGCAGTTTGCCCTTGGCAAGCTCTTCCCTCTTGCCTTTGGCGTTGTATCCGTCTCCATCGGGTTGGCCTCCTTCCTGAATGCCCGGTTGGTCATGCACTTTGGCATGCGCTTTCTGGTTCAAAGGTCGTTATATGCGATTATGGGACTCTCCATCCTCGATTTGGCGATTGTCCTGCTCCTGGGTGGGCAGGCCCCCTTCGGACTCTTTATGGTCTATATCATGGCAACATTCCTTTGTGTCGGCATTCTGTTTGGCAATCAGAATGCTTTGGCCATGGAGCCCTTGGGCCATCTGGCCGGCATCGGAGCAGCCGTGGTGGGTTCCCTCTCGACTCTGATCTCCATGCCCCTGGGCACAATTATTGGTCAGAGCTACAACGGTACAGAGCTTCCGCTGGTTCTCGGAATCGCCCTGCTCTCCGGGTTGTCCTTTCTTGTCGTGCGTTGGACCGAATCGGGGCAATCCACAGCGTCCTGATCGCCAAGTGCCATCCGATCAAGGCGCGGTCAGTCGCTCATGGGGATTTTCTTTGCGGGCTCTGGCGGAAGTAGCCCTATCGGAACTTGTTGCCGAGGGCAGAAAGGGGTTGTCAGGGGGTGTTTCGGTCAGGACAGCCAAGGGTATGTCAGGTTCCCCCGAGCCTCTGCACGAAGGAAAGCTCAGGGGAACCTGGCACAACTCCCGGCGTTACCCGTACACGCCGTACTCTTTGGTGAAATCGATCATGGCTTTGAGGTTTTCGGGCTTGGCCTCGTCCAGCATGAGTGCCGTGTCCATAATCAAGCCGCCGTTCTTGCCGATGGTGTCGATCAGTTTCCTGCAATAGGCGCGCACATCGTCCGGCGTCCCGCTGAGCATCATGACGTTGGGCACGTTGCCCATGAGGGCTGTGGTGCCTTGGAGCACATCGTAAGCCTTTTCAAAGTTGGTATTGGAGAGGTGATAGATGATCTTTCCGGGAGGTACATCCACGATGTGCTTCAACCGGCTCTCAAAATCTGCCTCCCAGTAGACGACCGGGATCACTCCCTTTTCGACGAGGGAGATCAACCCCTTCCGCAGATACGGCCAGTAGAATTCGCTGAACTGGGCGTCCGACATGAACTCGCGGGTTGCCTTGTGGACCCAGACCCAGCAGAAGGGCAGGGGGGCACCGGCTGCGCCCGACCCATACTCGACAAAGATCTGCGTAGCGACTTCCAGCGCGTCGTGCAGTTTTTCGGGGCGACGGCGCATGTCGGCGAGAACCTGATGTGTGCCGCGCAATGTATCGCCAATGATGTCGAATGGCGGCCAATCCCAACCGGCAAAGGCCAGTGGATAGCCCTTGGCATTGAGTTCACCCCAATACTGAGCCTGCGAACCCCACCATTTGTTCAGCTCTTCGACGCCCGCAGCCAGCCTCTTTAGGGTTTCCTGGAATTCGGGCGACGCCCAGAAGCCCAGGTTCATCCAGCCAGACCACATAAAGCGGCGCCAGGGCACGATCTGCGAGAACCCTTCCATGGATGAGAACTGGCGGGGCGCCCACTTGCGCTGCATAAAGTCTGAGGGGTCAAAGATGAACTCGTCGTACTCGTCGGCCTTCATGTACTCGCCTTCGACATACTGGTACATGACGTCGTCGTTCAAGCCATTGCCCGGCCATTTGAAGGCCTTCCAGCCCAGGAGGTCCATGGCTTTGGCAGGATAGGCAAAGATCGGACCAAAGTCCGCGTCTGGCTGAAAGTGATCCACAAACTTGTGGCAGGCTTCTCGTGCCCGGTCATAATCGTTCATGGCTTCTTTGACCGTGAGTCCGCCAAAGGTGTACGGATACTTTTGGTAGGGACCAAACACTGGCACTCGATCCGGAACCTGGAGCGTGGCCGCATCCAGGATGCGCTTGAGCCTTTCGTCATACAATTCCTGAGGCGACTTTTCCGTCATGGCTATTTCCCTCCTATCCAGCTCTTGGCAAGATTAACTGCGTGGAGCGCATCTCTTCCGTAGGCATCGGCCCCGACATACTCGGCAGCGCTCTCATCCAACACCGAACCGCCGATCATGATCTTGACGCTGTCGCGCAGCCCGGCCTCTTCGATGGCTTGCACGGTGGCCCGCATCTGGTCAAAAGCCAGCGTAAGAAAGCCGCTCATGCCAACGACATCGGGTTTGAGTTCGGTCATGGCTTCGACGAACTTGGCGGCCGAGACGTCGACGCCGATATCGTGGACCTCAAAGTTGTTGGCGTCGAGCATAAAGGACACAATGTTTTTGCCGATGTCATGGATGTCGCCGGCCACCGTCCCGATGACCACTTTGCCCTCAGGCTTGGCTTGGGGGGCCTCTGCCTGTAGTTTGGGCTTGACCAGAGCGCCAAGGGCTTCGAGTAGCTCGCCGGCGATGATCAGTTCCGGCAAAAAGTACTCTTGCATCTCAAATCGCTTGCCGACGACAGCCATGGCTGCCTTGCTCGCGTCCAGGACAAGAAAGGGGTCTTGCCCCGTGTCGAGCATGGTTCTGGCCAGCTCAATGGCCTCCTCTTCCCGCAGATCAGCAATTGCTTCCACCAGTCTTTCTTTCATCCTTGTTCTCCTTTCCGTGAGATGGTTCCTACTTTGCCAGCCAGTATCAGACTCGGGCATTCTGCTCTATTACCCAACTGCACTGCGCCTCTGTTGCCGTGTCCTTTTTCTGATAACTTGCCAATCTCCAGGAGCACGTGGGCACTTTTTCTGGACCCGAAAGCCCAGACCTGGCCCACGTGGAAGGTGTAGCCCATCGGCTCCCTGGTTCGGATGCCGAAAGTCAGCCCAAGGTGCCTAGTGATGACCGACGATGTCAAGCAAGTGCGCGAGCTCGATGGGCCCAGTATACCATGAACGGCTTCTTGTTGCAATAGACGGGCGTCAAACTTGGCCAATCTCAATTTCGCGGTGAGGGAATCTGCTCGCCGCCCCCGTCTCGGGGGCGGCCTGCACGCCTGGTGGGCGTCCGCTCCCCGAGGATGGACCTACGGACACGGGGCGCGGAGCGTGATGGACGAGAAACTCGGTTCTCTGGAGAACCCGTATTCTCTTACGGAATTAGTAGTAGTACCAAATGCTATCGTAGTCTCGTGGGTCTTCGCCCATCTCTTCCAGCGCCTGCAAATAGCTGTCGATCGAGTGATCCACGTAGAGCCAGGGCTCCATCGGCGTAATGCCCTTTTCCCAGGGGTGCCACATGTATACGCGCCGTCCACTGGGACGGATGGCGATGAGCTCCCGGTCCTGAGAGGCCCGTACGTGGTTCTTGCCCAGGCGCGGCACGTTGAACACCGGCTCGTCGGTGCGGAACGATCCGGGTAGCAGGCGGGCTTCCTCTTTGCGCTCCTGCAGGATACGGGCCAGCGGGGTGGCATAGCCGCTGGTTTCTTCTTTGCCTTTGGGATAGAACGTATAGTAGGGATCGACCCCGATCTTTCTCAGCGCAACTCGGTTGGCTACGGTCTGGAAGCGGCGGCTGGTGTGCAGCGTAAAGACCTGTTGATTGTACACGCTCAGCCCCTGTTGGCGCAGCCGGTGAACCGCGGCGGCCATGTCGGGGGTCACCTCGGCGGCGCTCTCCACGTGGGTCACAAGGGCCACGTTCCGGCGTCCGGGTGAGATATAGCGGCCAAGTATTTGGGCCAACTTGTCGGTGATGCGCATCGGCATGGTCACCGGCGCCCTGGAGCCGATTCGGATCTGGATGATGTGGTCCATAGCCGCGAAACGTTCCAGCATATATTCGATGCGCCGGTCGCTCAAGAACAGCGGGTCACCGCCGGTAATGAGCACCTCCCGGAGTTCCGTGTGCGCAGCAAACCAGTCGAGGGCTGCCTCGAGGGTCTCTTTGGGTGGAACCGCGCCTGCCTCCATCGGCCCGGTGATTTCCCAGTTTCGCTGGCAATAGACACAGATCTGGGGACAGGTTTCATAACCTTTGAGAATGGCGATGGTTGCATAGCGGCGCGTGACCAGGTCAATGGGCGAGGTGTCGTGCTCGCCCATGAAATCAAAATAGTGGGCTCGGTCATCCTGATGCTGGATCATGCGCTGTACATAATGGAGTGGCGGAATCACCTGCGCTCGGACCTGAGCATCCTGGCGCCGATCCGTCGAATCTGCATCAAAGAGAGAAAGGTAATAGGGCGTGATGCCAAAGGGGATCCCGTGTTCAACGCAAAGGCCGATGGCCTCCCGCTCGCGCGGCGTCAGGGCGATCAATTTCTCCAAGCGAGGGAGGGCCTGAGGGCCGGTAAAAAGGTGGCGTAACTGCCAGCGATAGTCTTCCCAGTCTGACAGAGAGGCGCCAAAAAAGTCGAGGATTCGTTGGCAGTTCTCCTCGCGCCAAGCCACCAGATCGGGATCCAGGCCGTTCGGATAGCGGTTGACCTGCTTCCACATGCGTCCCGCTACCTGGTCGAGGGATGCCGAGCGTGCCACTCCGGACACACGGCCCTTGCCCCGGATCGGCTCATGCGTCCGTGCTCGGTTCTCGCCCTCGCTTGAAGATGCCCAACCCTGAGCCAGACCCGATCGGCCGTTGAGGCCACGAAAGAGGTGGAGAAACTCCAAAACCAGACCCTCCTCGGGCTGTCGGCCTGGGGAATTTTGGCCGCGAACCAGATGCCAGAGAGAATTGAGGGTGCTGAACCCAGCCAGTGCTTCGTTCCGGGGGGCGATGATGTTTTTCAGGATCTGGAGACACTGCCGGGATACTGCGTGCTCGATGGGATGAAGGTTGTCCATGCCTGCCTGCAGAGCCATCTCGCGTTGATTCAGGCAGCGATAGAACCTCGCCCGACAGTCGGACAGGGTTGTGCTGGTGAGCAAGAGTTCATACAGCTCCGCGTCCGCGTGCCGCAACCGTTCGAGTAGGAGTGGATACCGTGCCTTTTGCTGCCGTGCGGGCCGGGACTGCGTCGCGACTTGACTCCTTGCTGTGATTGTTGATGCCATTGTTCCTACCTCCAAAAAAGCCTTCTTCTATCGATTATCGACTCACATGCCCGATCTCCTTGGATATGCGGGCTGCCGTTTCCTTGACCACGGGTCCCAGCTCCTGCAGCCGGGAACGGGTCAGGCGGAAGGACGGCCCCGACACGCCCACTGCGGCGACGGCCTGCCCCTCGTGATTCAAGATCGGGGCTGCTACGCCGCTCAAGCCCCGTTCCATCTCTTCCTCTGCCAGGCCAAACCCCGCCTGGCGTATCTCGTCCAGAACCGAGCGCAACGTTTCCGGGTGGACGATGGTGTGCTCGGTAAACTGCTGTAGTCCTCCTTCCAGGATCTGCTCCACGCGGGCATCCGTCAGGCTCGCCAAGAGCACCTTGCCGTCCGATACGGCGTGCAGCGGCATCTCGAAACCGAGCGACGCCACGTTCCGCACCTGCAGACGGCTTTCCACCGCATCGACGCGCACCACACAGCCCTCGTCGTTCAGAACCGAGAGGTTCACCGTCTCCAGGGTGTAGGAAGCCAGTTCGCGGAGATGCGGTCGGGCCACCTGGGGCAGGTTCAGGTGTTGTGCCGCGCGGCCTGCCAGGCGCAAAAGTCCCATGCCCAGATGATACCGAGAAGTCTCGGCATCTTGGGCGATGAGGCCCCCCTGAAGCAGCGCATGGAGCAACCGGTAGACCGTGCTCTTGTCGAGCTTGGTCAACTGGCCAATTTCTGTCACGCCCAGCGTGGGGTGGGTGTCGTCAAAAGCCTGCAAGATGGCCACGGCCCGAGAGATGGTGCGCGTGACCGGCGCCTCATGGTCCTTTTTGTCCATGGTGACCTTTTGTGCGGTGCCAGAAGGAGACTGGTGCCCGTTGTTTTATTCTATGAAACAAAGTTTGTAGAATGAAATTATACCATAGATCAGGACTGTTGTCAAACACGGAACCGATGAATACCCTGGGGCCTGGGGCAGCTTTGACATCCACCCGCCCATGTGCTAGAATGCTTGGGTGCCACCTGGCGGCATTGCTGAGGACGGCATGACAACTGCAGTCCCCCTAGTGCTGTGAGGTGGCTAGTCTTGGATGGCAGAGCGGAGCGCGTCTCTATGACGGTAGTTGTCATGGTCCTTGTGGTCTTTTTAGCCGGCGCGATCTCGGGCCTTGCCGGTTTCGGCTCTGCCATTGTCGCGGTTCCCGTATTGATGGTGTTGATGCCCCCCAAGATGGTCGTCCCTCTTGTCCAATTGATCAGCAGTACGATCCATGTGTTTGTCCTGGCGGATGCGTGGAAGGCGCTGAACCTGCGGCGCATCTGGCCGCTGATTGTAGCGGGCGTGAGCAGCGTCCCTTTGGGAACCTGTATTCTGCTCCTCCTCGATGCGAGTACCCTCCGCTTGCTTGTGGGCGTGACGGTGGTGCTGTGCGCCCTGGCCATGTTTCTGGGGTTTCAGCGGCCCGTGCGGAGGGAAAGGTTGATGTTGGTGTTGGTGGGGCTGTTGAGCGGCGCTCTGAATGGCAGTACAGGGATGGGCGGCCCGCCGGTCATCCTCTTTTTGACCAATCAGGATGTGGAAAAACAGAGCTTTCGTGTCAACCTGATCTTTTTCTTTGCCTGTCTGGGTGTGGTGTCCCTGATCTCTCAGTACGTAGGCGGTTTGTTGACTTCTGAGGTGATGAAGAACTGGTTGATGCTTGCGCCAGTGGCGGCCCTGGGGACCTGGACGGGGATCAAGCTGTCCAAGCGAACGGATCAACAGCGCTTCCGGCAGATCACCCTAGGCATCCTGATGGTCACCGGCGCTTCGGCCATTGCATCCAGCTTGGGCCTTTTTTAGCCAGTCCGGGGCGGGTCAGGCATGCTGCAAGGTGCCGATCGGACCCGCGAAGCTCGCGCTACCCCTCGTACTACCCCTCCGCAGAAGGAGCCGGTGCTGAACCTGAAAGCCCGGGTTCGTAGGTTAGGATCCCCCCGCGCCATTGGTCGGGGATGGGGATAGAGCACTGGCGCCCATAATCGTAGCACACCTGCACCGAATGACCGGTGGCAATCAGTCCCCGTTCCGTGGTCAGTTCGTACTCGAAGCGAAAGCTCTTGGTGCCTAGCTCGCTGGCGCGAACGGCCACTGTCACCGTCTCGCCCAGAAAGGCGGGGGCCCGGTATTGGCAGCACACTTCAGCTACGACCATGCCCACCCCGTCGTAATCCTCGCCCTGCCACAGTCCCGTCTCGCGGAGATAGACCACCCGGGCGTGCTCCATGAAGGCAAAATAGGCCACATTGTTCAGATGGCGCTGGGCGTCAATGTCTGCATAGCGGATGGGAATGGGAACCAAACACCGGAAAAGTTGGGGATTGCTCAAAGGTTTTTTTTCTCCAGCTCATGTGCAGTTTTGCGGCTAAGACAGGCAGGCCGAAAATCGTGTTCCAGCTCTACACCAAAGCGAGCAACTCGGCCGGCTCAATGGCCGGTAGGGGCCCCTCTTTGTAGTCCGAAATATTGCGGGTGATCACATACTGTGCATTGATTTGAATAGCTGCCGCCATCTGAACCGCGTCCTCAAAATCCCGGTAGGGTAGAGTGAGGGCTTGCTCAATGACAGCCCTGTCCACTGCTGCTACCGAAAGGAAGCTCAACAAATCGCTCAGCCTGATACGCGCTTGTTCAGCCGACTGGTATTTGGCATACAGGTAATACAGGGTGGTGATGCTGTGGGCGGCGACCCAACCTTCAATCTGACCGGTCTCTGCGCAAGCCAAGGCATGGGCCGACATGGTGTAAAAAGGCTCTCGCCGTTGAAGAACATCAAGAAGGACATCGGTGTCAATGAGAACCTTGATCTTGGCCGACATATTTCTGCTCCAGGTAACGCTGATATTCCTCTACCGACGCATCGGATAGAAGAGTCCCCGAAAGACGCCGAACAGTGGGGGCATCGGCCAAAAAGTCTTTGTGAGCGCTCAACTGGCGCAGGTATTCTGACACAAGCCGGGTCAGCGTCGTGTTGTGCTCCTCGGCGTATCGTTTGGCCCCATTGAGCAGATCCTGGGGTACCCGTATCGTTAGTTTGGTCCTTTGCATAGAGACCTCCTGCCGTACAGTTTATCATAATGACGTACGGCAGTCAAGGTGGGCGGCAATTGTCAACCAGGGCGTGCAGCTTTCATGGGTCTGGCAGTGTTGCGCGGACACACGCCAGCGCATCCTGCCACATCTGTTGGGTCGTAACATTGTCGGCGCTGGTCGAAAAGTAATGAGACAGGCCCTCGTACGAATGGAATTCGTGGGGATGCTGCCGATCGGTCAATGTTCGATCCAACAACACGCCCTGGGAAAAGGGCACCAGCTCGTCGTCCAGCCCGTGGAGCAGGCACATGGGCGGTAGCTCGTCCACGTGGTACACTACGCTGTACCGGAAATAGAGTTCGGGTGAGCTGTTGGGAAAGCCCAGAGCGATGAGGGCTTCATCAAAGGGTGGGCGGGCATGGGCTGTGCCGAGTTCCACGTCGCGGCGGAAGCGAAAGCCATCGGCCATCCCGCCCAACACCAACGTCGTATCGAACAAATCGGTGAGCCCCAACAACCGGTAGGTGTGAAGGGAAGTAAAGCTGGCGCCCACCAGTGCTAGCCGATCGGGGTCGGCGTGAGAAGGGACCCGCCCCTGGCGCACGTAAGCCAGAGCGGTCAACAGGTCGGCTGCATCCTCGTCAATATCGATGCCCCGCAAAGGGTAGCACGCCAGGACGCTGAACCCTTGCGCAGCAAAGGGCACCGGAATGATCTCCCAGAATTGGACGGGTCCTGGGAGCACCAGCAGCATGGTCGGGAAGGGGCCCTCACCCTCCAGGGGTTCGTACACCCAGCAGTCATTCACTCGCAGGCCGGCCCGCTCAAAGCTAAAGTGGGTGCGCAACGACCGGCTGGGAAAGGGAGCCCCGACCTCTACTTCCATCGTGGGGCTTACGATCAGCGAATCGTCTACTACGATCTCGGGTGGGGTGAGCGGCGCGAGCGTCAGGTCAATGCCCATGGTGGTGGTCCCGGGGCGGACTGTTACCCGATCTTTGCGACACAACCCGGCGATGCACGTCTGGTTCACGGCGTCGTCAAAGCCGCGCTTGCCGGCAATGGGCACATAGCGGCCTGGTGGCACATCGGCGATGTGGTAGGTTCCGTCTGGGCCGCTTGGGGCTGAATAGGTATCGCCCAAGGGCGAGGCAACCAGCACGACGGCACCCTCTACAGGTACCCCTGTGGTTGTGCGTACGGTGCCGCCGAGCTGGCCTGTCGACCCGCCGTCAAAGGCTGGGGGCCCCCCGATCTCTTTTGTCAGATGGTACTGCAAGGTGTTGCGCACCGCCGTGATCTGGGAATCCGTGTCGTGGAGGAACCAGGTCACCCCCAAAAACAGGACGACGAGTAGAGTCAGGGAACTTGCGCGGATGAGTTTGTGCATCGATGGGTGGGCTCACCACCGATCCGCCACTGGGACGGGGTAGCGCTCATTGGGCAGCCCGGCCCGGCGCTTGCGATACAGGGGCACACCCAGGAGCAGGGTCAGGGCCACAAAGGCTGCTGCCCCGGCTGCCGTATAGCTGACCACTGCTGTCCCGCTGTGCTTGACGGCGATGCCCACAAAGGCCCACACAATGACGGCGACGTAGGCCACGTCGGCGCGGATCAGGCTCATCAAGGTCGTCAGAACCGTCGCAATCACGATCATGATGACGGCCCAAAGGGCAGGCTCAATACCCCACCCGTCCCAGTTTAGATAATCCAGGAGAGAGGTTACATTGGCGATGGTCGCCACGGTGATCCAGCCCAGGTAGATACTAAAGGGCACACGCAACAACCAGTTCTCGCCGGTCGACACAAGGGTTCGACCGATGCCCAGCCGGAGATAGATAGCGATGAGTAGCAGGAGCAGCGCGAGCATGGCAACAAGTGTTAACTCGAACAGCTCGTAATGCCAGCAGAACAGCCAGGCCACGTTGGCCAGGCAGCTCAACGCATACAAGTACCCGATGCGTTGCAGGCGGGGGTTCTCGCGCTGGGAGGGCAGCGCCTGGTAGATGGTGAACCCGATCAGGGCCAGATAGATCAACCCCCAGATGGAAAACACATATCCCGCCGGCACAAAATAGACGTCAAAGCGGTCCGAAACCTCACCGGTGGTCAGCCCGTTGAGCGGCAATGCATTGGCCAGACCGTTGACGACAATCACGCCGATGGTCGCCAGCACGTTAACAACTTGTCGAACGATGTCCTTCATGACAGCCTCCTTTTGATCAAATAGATAGGGAGTCGGAGTATTTATGCCTCGGACGGACCATATTTTCGCCGGACCTTGTCGCTGACCTCTCCGATCTCTTCGCCCACGGCGTACAGATACCTTCGAGAGGATTCCTTGCTCATGTACTTGAAACGGGCATCCAATTCGCTGGCCGTTTCGTCCACGCCCTTTTCCTCAAGCAGGTTGTGCAGCCAGGTGGAAAAGGAACCATGTTCCTGAGCCAGTTGATGCATCTGGCGGGCGTTTTCCGCCGTCGCCTGGATCTTGGCTTTGTAGCGCACAATGCTCGGATCCTCACTGAGCCGCTCGACGTCGACGTCGGTAAAATCGGCCACCTGGGCCACGTCAAAGCCTTCAAAGGCAGTCAGGAATCCCTCCCACTTGGATGCCACCACCTGGCGGTTCAACCCGCCCATAAAGACGACGGCCGTCATGGCCTCCAGATACCCGGCATCGTCGGCAGGTCGCTGTCCCAGATTCAAACTCGACATTGGTTTCTCTCCTTTCGCCCGCGGGCGTTTATGGGATTGTAGGCTCGGGTTGGTCGCGGGCTGCTTCCAAAAGCGCCGCAATCTGGTACCCCGAGGCTTTCTCAGCCTCTTCCAGTTTCTTGATCAGAGCATGGCAGGTGGCCAGTTGCTCGGTACTTTCCTCCGGGCCCAGCTCTCGGTTGGCGCCGATCTCCACGGCAGCCAGGGTGAGCATCCATTGCAGCAACTGCCTAAAGGCTTCGTGGTTGAACCACAAAACGCCCTGGTGGCGGTTCACTTGAAGGAACTGCTGGATCTCGCCATCGCGCAGCCAGTTGGTCAAGATCTGGTACGCCTGTTGGGGCTGAGGCGCATCGTGGGGGCACCAATCCAGATGTCCGATCAGGATCTTGATGGTGCCGACCGCCCACGCGGCCTGGCCCTCGCCCAGGCCCAGATCCTGGAGGGCGCCCGCCACCACTTTGCCCAACAACCACTCGTCCATCCAACTCCGGCTCTGGGTCTGGAAATCGTCCTCGCCTGCGATCTTGCCCAGGGCATGGGTAAAGAGCCATCCCAACAAGGTGCCCCAGGCAGCGAGGTCGTCGCCGAGGTGCTGGCGAATGGTCTCCACAGCTTCTGTTGCTTCGGGTGATGGCCATGCCGGCAGATTTTCCTCCAGCACCGTGAGCTTTCGGCAGGCATCCAGTTTGGCCAGGATCTCTTGCGCCAGGGCAGTTTGGTCCCCCTCGCCTTGGGTGAACTGCTTGAGCTCGCCCAGCAGGAAATCGATCTTGCCCTCCAATTCGGAGCGGAGCAGGGCAGCTTCCTCCACGTCGGCCTCGGCCGTGCGGCTATCGATGAGGCGGCGGAAAAGCTCGGCATTCACGATCTCTTTGAAGGGGTAATGCACCGGTTGCAAAAAGACCTCGCGCAACGCTTCCTGGATGCTGGGGACGCCCCGACCGCCCAGATAATCGGCAAGGTGCCCGTATTGATGCCATTCGTTGTCTTGCACTTCGCGCCAGTCCAGGAAAACGTGGCATTTGTAAGCGCCTAGCTCGGCATACAGGCCTTGGTCCCACAATTCTTTGCTGTTGCGAATGTATTCGAGGCCGGTAAGGTGGTCGCGAAAGATGCAAAAGAAGGCCGGATCGTTGTGGAGTTTCAGTCCCTGGCCCAGGTTTTGCCGGACCACCTGGCGCTCGCCTTCCTCAACCTTGACCGAGTAAGCGACCGATCCCTTGATCCAACCCCGAGCTGTCGCGAACTTGTTGTGGTAGAGGACCAGGGCTCGTTCGGAGCCTGCGCTGTTGGAATAGGCAAAGACATCCTCGTTGACGTGCCCCTCGGGTGCAAAAAAGTCGTATAGCAAGAAATCCTGTACGTCGGCAAAGAGGTAGCGCCTGTGCAAGAGCGGGAAAATCTCGCGGCCGTGGCGCTCCACCAGATCGGCGTCGGGGTGCTCGTCCCAGTAGGCCCGCCGATATTCCATGCCATATTTCTCGGCCAAGCCCTCGATCTGGCCATGGCCGAACATGGGCAGGCCGGGCAAGGTGGCCATCAGTGTGCAGATGCCAAAGTACTTGTCGCCCTTGCCAAATTGGGTCGCGGCGGTCTCTTCATCCGGATTGTTCATGAAATTGACGTATCGCTTCAGGATCTCGGGGTCGAATTCGAGGGTGTTTTTGATGGCCGTGCGGTAGTTGGCATTTTCCTCGTCGCGCAGCATGTTCATAAAGGCGCTGTTGTACACCCGGTGCATGCCCAAGGTGCGGACGAAATAGCCCTCCAATAGCCAAAAAGCCTCGGCCAACAGCAGGGTATCCGGCGCCTCGGCGGCCACTCGATCTACCACCTCGCGCCAGAATTCGTTGGGCATGGCAGCGTCGAATTGCTCTTTGGTCAGGCCATGCTCCGCTCGCGTGGGAATGGCGCCCCCCGAGCCCGGTTCCGGGAACCACAACCGCTGAAAATGCTTCTTGGTGAGGGTCATGGCCGCATCAAAGCGGATGATCGGGAATTGGCGTGCCACGTGAAGAATCGTCTGAATGACCGCCTCGCGGACCTCGGGGTTTAGATAGTTCAATTGGGCTGTGTCGTTCCAGGGCATCGAGGTGCCGTCGTTGCCGTGGTAGATATACTTTTCGCTGCCGGTCCAGCGGTCCACTCGCTTGAAAACGACGGCGGCATCGGTGCGATCGTAATAGTGGTCTTCGATCAGGATGCCCACCCGCTCGTCTTCCGACAGGTCGGGTCCGCTGAAGCGATAGGACGGAAAAGGACAGTCGTCCAGCGACACAAACCAATCGGGGTGTTCCACCACCCAGCGCGAATAGATGCCCACGTGATTGGGCACCATATCGCTGGCCAAGCGGACGCCGCGCTGCCAGGCGCGCTGCCGTAGGCTCTCGTAGGCTTCGGGGCCCCCCAGATCCGAGGCAATCTGATAGTCGTACAAAGAGTAGGCCGACGCAACCGCTTCGGGGTTGCCGCACAGTTGCTTGATCGTGCACGAGGCAGAACTCCGCTCCCAAAGCCCGATCAACCACAATCCCGAAAACCCGCCCTGAGCCAACGCATCCAATTCCTCGTCGGGGATCTGGTCGAGGCGATGGATAGGCCGTTGATACTTTTGCGATAGCTGGTGCAGCCACACATAGCTGTTCTTGGCCATCAACACCAGGTTGGGCATCCAGTCGCGGTCGGGGCTAAATCGCTCCGGTTCCACACCCAAGGCGCTAAATTCATACACCCGGCTGGGTCCTGGACCGGCAAAGACCGGTTTCTCCTCTTCCTGGATCAGGTCCAGCCCGCCCAGAAGGCGGTAGAGGTGCAGTTGGATCAATCCCCCCCAATGTTCCCGGATGTACTCGAGCTGCCCCAAAAGCGAATGGGGCGCCGCGCGCGCCGGACTGCGCAGCATATCGATCAGGTTTTGATTTTTCCGGCCAAACGCCGGTTGTGTTTCAAAGAAATCATAGAGCTCCGTGAGCACCTGAGGGTAGGCGGTATTCCGGGCCAAAGCGTCATCATCAAACAGCTCGGCAAAGGGATCAAATGCCGGGTTGGCGTTCGCCAACCAGAGTGCCAGCATCTCCTCGATCAGCAAATGGCGATGGGGGACGCCATCCGTCTCGCCCTGTACATAATCCTCCAGGCGGATCTCACGGCGATAGACGGCCAGAGGGGGGAATTCGTCGGCGAACCGGCGCAAAGCCGCGTCCACGGCCGCGGGGCCCAGGCGCTCGTCCAGCCATTGCAGCGCTTTTTCCCAAGTCTGGGGGTTTCTCTGCTGGCGATACAGGGCCATGACATGGTGCATGATCTCGTCCAGCAGGCCCATGGCGTTGATCTGACCGGCTTTGACGGCCGATTCGGGAAAAGTGACCAGATCCCGTTTTTCGTTCATTTTTTGGGCAAAGAGGCGCGCTGCGTAAAAGTTGGCCACAAGGACATTGCCGTTCAGCGCAAACAGGGATTGATCGAACTGGTATCGATCTCGGGCCTGCCGCGAGACGTGAAACTCTATCGGTCCAGCCGTTGCTTGGGTCACTATTTCCTCCGAAACCCTCGAGGTTGGGCAAGAGCGGGGGTTCGCCGCCCTTGCTGTTTGTTTTGCTTGTTGAAGGCTGATGCTTGATCCTATTATGCCCTGTCCGCCCCTCGCTGTCAAATCCCAGAAGAGACCCCATATCCCCCGGTGCGTTCGGGCTGCACGGGCGACGTTGGAAGAGTCAGCGTAGCCTTGCCGGTCTGACCGTTGATCAAGGCTCCCTGAACTCGGTCGCGGCGTACCATGCGCGCGAACCAGAGAGGCAGCAGGACCAACTGGTAGGTAAGGCCCAAGACCTGGGATTCAGTGGGATGTCGCTCGCCGGGCATCTGGAGCACTTGGGCTCGGCTGCGCTGAATCATGGTATCCCGCGCCTGCTCGGCTATCATCTCGACATCCAGGGTGTGCAGTTTGGCCGGCCAGTTGGCCAAGAGGCGCGGTTCGTAGGGAGCCAGGCGCTTCAGATCAAAGGGGAACACGCTCGCCAGAACGGCCAGGGTGGGGCGATCAAAACCTGGAAACAGCAGGTTTTCGTACATCTTGATCCCCAATCGTTCCTTACGAGTTGTGACCATCCCTGAGACGATTCGAAAGGTCTCGACCTGGCCATCGAATATCCAGAAAGGAAGGTACACCCCTTGGAGATCCTGGACCTCCCAGGAGGCTTCTGTGATCCAGGTCGTGAGACGGCGCAGACCAGACTGCTGAGCGTCGAGCGCGGTACGGATGGCATGTTCTCGCTCCACGGCAAAGGGTAGAAAGCCATCGGGCTGCTCCAAGATCCGGTCGCTCTCTTGCACCAGGACGTTGGGCGATCCGCAAAAGGCGCACAGGCGCGCCAGGTGTTCGGCCATAACCAGTTCGGCGCCACAGCCCCGGCAGCGCAGGACCCGCTGGGCTTCGTTCCAAGAATGTCCCTCGTACCGTCGCTGAAGGCGAAGATGGTGGAGGGGTTCGGCCAGGGCATCGACTACGTTCGTGGGCGCAAGCTCCAGCTCGTGACCGCAATGGGCGCAGAGGATTTTTGTCGCGCCGGGCTCATAGTCAAGCCGTCCCCCACATTGAGGGCATTGGGTCAGCGCCATCCTTTCGGCTCGGTGCTCCCCTCCAGATGGGATGCCGCCTTCGGCAATTGCCAGGGCATCGCGGGCCAAGGGGTGCGCCGGATCGAGGCGAGTGGCATCGGTGAGGTACTTGAGTCGTTCTGCCGGATCCTCTTGAGTGGCGGTGAGCCAGATCAGGGCATCTGCGAACTGGGGCGAGGTAAAGCACAGCGCTCCGAGTCCTTCGGCTGCCTCTTGGACGTTGCCTCGCCTAAGGGCGGCATAGGCCTCGACAAAGATCAGGATCTCCTGTCGGTTGGGATAGTAATTGGGAGCGTGAAGGCCGATGGTCTGTTGGTACTCTTGATAAAAGCTCTCGGCGTCGTGTTGGCTTTCGAACTCGAACTCGGGTTCGGCGGTGTGGGTACCGTTCCAATGAGCAACCAGTTGATCCACAAAGGGTTGGTAGGTGTGGCGATTGGCCCAGCGGACATAGTTCAAGCGGGGCCCATGGGTGGGTGGGACAAATCCGCAGCGGGGGCAATGGGCAGATTCGATCCAGGGGTCAAAGCTGCTCTCGTGTCCGCATTGGGGACAGGTAAAGGGTTGCACGATCCATACCTCTTTTTGGGGATTAGGAACCAACCCCAGTCCACCTTGTCGACTACCTCCACACTATACCACAGCCCTTGGCCAAGTGCAAGCCTCCGCCAAGCTGACAAAAGTCATGGACGCTGGCATCCTACATCGAGTAGAATGGCTCCAGAGATGAAGAAGGAGTGAAATCTATGGAAAAGACCGTACGTACCATCGTTCGCATTGACGAAGAGCTGTGCAATGGCTGTGGCTTGTGTGTCACGCCGTGTGTGGAGGGAGCCATCGAATTGGTGAACGGCAAGGCTCGGGTTATCCGTGAGGAGCTGTGTGACGGAGCGGGTTTTTGCCTGGGGGTGTGCCCCACAGGCGCCCTCACCATCGAGACGCGCCAGGCCGCACCCTTTGACGCTGATGCCGCCCATGCCCGCGAGGTGGAGCGCGGCCCTCAGTATATCGTCCAGACCTGCTTCCGCTGCGGCGCAACTGAACAGAAAGCCGTCCTCATGCCTGTCCGCACCGATGGCCGAAGTTTGTGGGTATGCACCCAGTGCTTGCCCGCGTTGATCCACGGCTGATCGAAAACGGGACTCACGCGCCAATTGATCTGTCTTCTCAAGCCCCCCAGAGAGGGGGAGGCGATCTGGGTGATTACTCGCCCATGTCGTTTTTTGATTCCTTCAGCACCGGATTGGGCAGGGGCTTTTGATCCTGCGCCCGTCAAGCTGCATAGGCTGCGGCGTCGCACCCCCATGTGGACGATGGACCCAAGCCGGCAACTGTATGGACGGCCAGCGTCCTCGGCCCAAGACGGATGTCAGGCGTCTTCAGAAAAAAGATCGGGGCGGATGTGGCGGGGAATGAGCACAGACAGAGAGCGAGGCACCACCTGACAGGTCAAAGGGGTGGTGCCGTACGGTTCTCCATCCAGGTGAACGGCCATGGGTTTTTCCGTCTCAATGCGGATGGTGCAACCACGGTAAAAGCTGTGTCGCGGATCGCGCACATGAAGACCGGTGATAACCCCCAGTACCGTGCGCATCGAATCGCCAAAACCGGTGCCGGAAAACACATTCAGATCCAACAGCCCGTCGTCCAGCCGGGCGTCGGTGGCAATGCGCACCATGCCGCCGTAAAGCTGTGAGTTGCTTACGACAACGAGGATCGAGCGTCGGTAGAGTAGCTCATCATCGATCCAGATGCGGGTGCGGGTGCCCGCCATGCTGGTGGCGGTGGCCAGGCCGGCGACTACATAGGCCAGGGCGCCCATCCGCCTCTGGTTCCGAGTGCGAGGTTCCATGGCATAGGTTACTTCGGCGTCCAGGCCTATGCCGGCCCACTGCAAAAAGTACCGGTCGTTGATCCGTCCCAGGTCGATGCGGCGGGTATGGCCGGGCACCAGCGCCCGAACCGATTCGACCAAAGGAAGCAAATGGAGGGGAGAACGGGTGGGCAGACCCAATTCTTTGGCCCAGACGTTTCCGGTGCCCCCCGGCAACACGCCGAGGGCCACAGGGCTTTCAGCCAGCCCATTGACAATCTCATTGATGGTTCCGTCACCGCCGACCACAAACACGGCATCCAGCCCTTCGGCAACGGCCTCTTGGGCCAGTTCGGTGGCTTCTCCGGCTCGCTCTGTGATTTGCAGTGTCGTCGACCAGCCCTGATTTTCGAGATGGTTGAGCACAGCCGGCAATTCACGGCGCACATCCCAGGGCCCCGACGTTGGGTTCACAATCAGTTTGGAACGCATGTTTCATCTTTTTCCATGGTTGGTCCTGAGGTGTGTGGTAGCCCATGTTGGGAGCGATGACCCACAGTTCCATTATACCAGACCTTTCGACCATACGCCAGTCCTGTTTGTCCAAAGTTGGGAGTTGATGTACAATAGAATTGACTGCGATTGTCGGGAGAGAGAGTTCCGATAGTCCGAGATTGCGGAGCGGGCTATGGATAGCGGGTCGCAGCCCCGAGGTCAGGGATAATGGTCACGGAGAATGAGGGATTGTCCTTCGGACAGATGCTTAGCGAGCGCTACCGCATCATTTCCGAAGGACGGTCGATTGACATCGGAATGGAATACCAGGCGCACGACACTGAGCTCGAGCGCCTGGTCGTTGTATTGGTTCTCAATCGAAACTGGGATGGCGATGAGGGAGCCCTGGAGCGGTTGAGGGGGCTGGCGTCGTGGGGCGAGCCCAGTGCCCCGGCGGTGTTGCCGATAAAAGGCGCCGGGGTCGTTGACGGTCGCCTGTACGTGCTGCGCGACCACATCAAGGGGCGGAGCCTGGCCCATCTGCGGGCAGAACAGGGAGCCTTGGGCGTCGAAAAGACATTGGAGTTGGGTATTGGCCTGTGCGAGGCCCTCGCCCCCCTCCATCGTTCGGGGCGGGTGCACGGTGGCTTGTCGCCTCACAGCGTGTTCATAGCCGACGACGGGCGGGTCCTGGTGACAGAAACAGGCCTGGAAGCGGCCCTGCGTTCTCGTTCGAGCCAGGAGGATCTTCTCTGGGGACGGTTGCCCTACGTGTCACCCGAACAGGTAGCCGGGCGGGGACTGCATCCTTCTTCGGATGTGTATGTCATTGGTGCATTGATGTACGAGATGGTGTCAAACCATCCCGTATTTCAGGGAGATGATCCCACTCGGTTGGCGTTTCAGCATCTGAGCCAGTCGCCGCCCGTATTGCAGTCGGTCTCATCCGATGTCCCCTTGGCTCTTGCTCGGGTGATTCACAAGGCGCTGGCCAAAGAACCGTCCGCCCGGTATCGCAATGCCGGGCAGTTGGCCATGATTTTGCGCTCTCAGGTCCACCTGGTGCAAGCTCAAGAGTCGCCGGAACCGCAGCGACTACCGCGAGATCAATCGTCGGTTTCGACGCCCATTTTGCCCGCTCGACCGGTATCGGCACTACCTCACGCCGGGACGACGCCGCCCTATACGCCGCCGCCCGCGCCGCGGCAGGTTCCCCCCATTGTCCAGAGCACATCCATGGTCGTATCGGCTCCTCAGGTCAGTTCGTACCAAGAGCTAAAGCTGCCTTCTGGGGCCGATCTGGAGCAGGAGGAACCCATCGGCGCGGACTGGTTGATGGCCGGTCTGGCCATCCTGGCCCTGATGGCTGTTCTGGGGTTGATCCCCCTGTGGCGTGAGGTATACCAACGGTATGCGATTCCACCCGACGCCTTTTCTCTTTCGCAAAGTAGCCGACAGGCAGACAGATGGTTCCGTGCCGCCGAGCCTTGCGACATAGAAGCCTTGGCACCGGATGGATATTATCTGGGTGAATCACTTGGGACGGGCGCTCCAATGGGCCGACCCCTCTCCGGCTCAGTGGAAAGAGCCAAGGTGGAGGGGGATGAGCGTTGGGCGCCTGGCAAATTCAGGCTCGGGAGTCAAGATTACGGTCTTGTGAACGCACTACACGTAAACTAGGGAACTAACCCTTGGTGGAGGAAAACAGTGACGGTAAATTGGCGGGGGGCGCTGGTCTATTTTCTGATTCTGGTCGTGGCCGGTGTTCTCATTTTTGGCTTTTTCCCGACAGACGAACGTCTGGACGAAATATCCCTTTCCCAGTTGGCCGGTGACGTGAACGAAGGCAAGGTCGCTTCGATTACCGTCGAGGACAGCGACCTGACCGTCAAGTACAAATCGGGTACCAGCGTCACCTCGCGGAAGGAAGATCGGGTAGACTTGACCGAGGCTTTGTTGGGGCTGGGGGTCAGTTCCACAGCGCTCGATCAGGTCGACTTGGCTGTGGAGCCCCCGAATCCCTGGAGCAACTGGCTTGCGATTTTGGGCAGTTTTCTGCCCTTTGTGTTGTTGGCGGTGCTTTTCATCTTTTTGATGCGCCAGGCCCAGGGCACAAATAACCAGGCTCTTTCCTTTGGCAAAAGTCGGGCGCGAATGTTCACCGGGGAAAAGCCGACTGTAACCTTTGATGATGTCGCCGGGGTGGAAGAAGCCAAACAGGAACTGGCCGAGGTGGTCGAGTTTCTGCGGGAACCACAGAAATTCATCTCCCTGGGAGCGCGGATCCCCAAGGGCGTGGTACTCATGGGGCCGCCCGGCACGGGCAAAACGCTCCTGGCCAAAGCCGTATCGGGCGAGGCCGGCGTGCCCTTTTTCTCCATCTCGGGGTCCGAGTTCGTAGAGATGTTTGTGGGCGTCGGTGCCGCTCGCGTGCGCGATCTGTTCGATCAGGCCAAGCGCAATTCACCCTGCATTATCTTTGTGGACGAGGTCGACGCGGTCGGACGCCATCGCGGCGCCGGGCTGGGCGGTTCCCACGACGAGCGAGAGCAGACCCTGAACCAGATCCTGGTGGAGATGGACGGGTTCGGCACCGATACGAATATCATCGTGGTGGCTGCCACGAACCGCCCCGACATTTTGGACCCGGCCCTGCTGCGCCCTGGGCGCTTTGACCGGCGCGTCATTTTGGACCGGCCCGATATCAAAGGGCGAAGGGCCATTCTGGATGTTCACGTACGGGGCAAACCGCTGGCCAAAGATGTGGACCTGGATGTGTTGGCGCGGCAGACGTCGGGATTCGTGGGAGCAGATATCGAGAACCTGGTGAACGAAGCGGCCATTCTGGCGGCACGGCTCAACAAAAAATCCATCGGTATGGAAGAACTCGAAGAGTCGGTGGAACGGGTCATTGCCGGACCTGAGCGCCGCAGCAGGCTGATTACCGACGAAGAGAAGAGAATTCTGGCCGTGCATGAAGCGGGGCATGCCGTGGCGCAAACTAACTTGCCCAACTGCGATCCCGTTCACAAGATCTCTATCGTGGCCCGGGGAATGAACCTGGGCTACACCATGGCCCTTCCCGAGCAAGATCGCTACCTATACACTCAGGACAAGTTCGAGGACGAGATCGCCGGCATGCTGGCGGGCCGCGCGGCAGAGGAAATGGTTTTTGGCAACCTGTGGACGGGCGCCCACGACGATTTGGAACGGGCGACCAAGCTGGCCCGCAAGATGGTCACCACGTATGGCATGAGCAAAAAGTTGGGCCCGTTGACCTTTGGCGATCGGGATGAGATGGTCTTTTTGGGACGTGAGATCGCCGAGCAGCGCAACTATTCGGATGAGGTAGCCGAAGAAATCGATCAGGAAGTCCGGCGTTTTATCGATGAGGCGTACGCCCGGGCCCAGGCCATCCTGTCGACGAAACGCGGCAAGTTGGACCTGATCGCCCAGCGGCTCATCGAAGTCGAAACCATCGAGCGCCCAGAGTTCGAGTCGTTGATGGCCGCTTAGGTCGGCCTTTGCCCCTGTAGTGGCTCGCTCCCCAAGCCCCTCCCGGCAAAGGAGGGGCTTTGTCGTGACCCGGTGCAGGGCGTCAAAGGGCGCTCTGTGCGTAATAAAGATGATAAGAATTGACAAATCGAGCAAGCTGTGTTATGATTAACGAACTATTATACACGGGTCAAGACATACGGTATCAGGGTGCGTGGGTTTTGCAGCGCGCCAAGCCAAGCGATTGTTGGAAAGGAAACCGCAGAAATGCAGAGTACACGGCAAGAGATCCTGGGAATTTTAAAGGCCGAACGCCAGGCAACAGTGGAGGATCTGGCAGAGCGTCTAGGGCTGACGCCGATGACGATTCGCCATCATCTCAACGTGCTTCAGGCTCAAAACCTGGTCGAGGCGGCCAAAGTACACCGTTCCCAGAAGGTAGGCCGCCCGCGGTTGGTCTATACCCTCACCGACGCTGCGGATGAGTTGTTCCCTCAGAGCTATGGAGATCTGGCCCGATACCTGATCACCGAGGTCAAAGAGACAATGGGCAGCGACGGCACCCAAGAGATCTTTCGCCGTGTGGCCCACCGATTGGCCAAGGAAGCCCCACCTGCCATCGAGGGTCAAAGCTTTGTCGACCGGCTCATTCAGGTCGTCGAGTTTCTGGATTCCCGTGGGTTCCTTGTCACATGGGAAAAAGCCGACGAGGGGGTTATTCTGACCAATGCCAATTGTCCCTACCGCCGCGTGACCAGTGAACACCGCGAGGTGTGCATCATGGATACCACTCTCATCGAGGATCTCCTCGGGGTGAAACCGCAGCGCCTGAGTAGTATGCAAGGCGGTGATGGGTTGTGCCGCTACCTACTCCGAGTGCCCGACTAGCCGCTCGCGACGCCGGCTGACGTAAAAAGACCTGGTCCCTTTCCAGACCAGGTCTTTTTTTGATCCCTTTTCCACGTTGCTACGGCCCCGTAAATTCGAGCACGGTCACCTGATTGGCGCCGGTGCCTGCGCACTTGGCCGTGACCACCACGTTGGATAGAAGGTTTGAGATGATCGTGCACTTGGAGGCCGTGGGGAGCCCATCGCGCTGGCCGCAGGTCTCCAGCCGGACCGCTGCAACCTTGAATGTGCCGGGCGGGACATCGGCCAACGTCAGTGAGAATTTGCCGCTGGGTTCCGACAGGACCACTCGGCCCTCCCAGATATCCGTCCAAACCCCCACCGCTACGTCTGGATAGGGGCTGCCGTCGGCATGTTTGACCAGGCCCTCCACCCCGGCCCAACTGCAGTTGGCAAAGCCACGCACAACCTTGCCCGTGAAGGGGGGAGGAGGCGTCCGAGTCGGTTTGGGTGTCGGCGCGACCGTCGGCCTTTTGGTGGGCCTGGGCGTGGGCGGCGTGGTGGCCGTCCCCGTGGCAGTGGGCATGGGGGTCGGGGTCGTTGTCGACGTATCGGTGGGCAGGGGGGTGTCGGTGGGAATAGGGGTGGACGTGGGGGTGTCGGTGACTGTGGGTGTGGGTGAGGGCGTCAGGGTGCGTGTAGGGGTTGCGGTGGCGGTAAAAGTGGGTCTGGGCGTTCGGGTTGGCGTGGATGTGATGCGGGCCTGCTGTTGGGGGATGAACTCGGACAGGGAGCAGGCGGCGATTGCCCAGATCAAGACCATGGCTGCTAGAATAATCAGACGGGTTTTCATCGCACTTTTACCCATACTTCCCACGACTCTTGCGGTAATCGACGATGGTCCTCCATAGTATAGCCGGTTTGGGTCGTTTTGGCAAGTACGAAACGGGCCCGCCTGGGGTGGGTGTAGTTCCTATTGGCTCACAGCCCCCGTTGTGGGAACAGCGAACCGTTGCACGGTGTTTGGGTCGACGTTTTCCCTCGAAATTCAAGGAATCAAACTTTCCAAAGTTTGAATTTTGTGCTATAATAAACTATATACTTTGAAATTCGCAATTCTTGAGCCACAACCCGGGCGAGGTCGGCTGGCGTCAAACTGGGCGGCCAGGGCCGCTCAAGAATCGCCGGGAGAAGCCCAGGGAGAGGGTCGAACGCTCCATGGATGAATTGGATCTCCTCATTCTCAAGACTTTGCAGGAAGACGGCAGGACTCCTTTTACCCAGATTGCCCGAACCGCCGGCGTTTCCGAAACCACAGTTCGCAGCCGTTATCAAAATCTGGTAGATGTGGGTATCGTGCGCACAGTGGGCATTGTCGATCCTTATGCACTGGGATTCAAAGCCCCGGCCCTGATCGCCGTTTCGGTGGAGCCTGGCCAAATTCAATCCGTCGCCCAGGCCCTTTCCGAATTTCCGGAAGTCAGCTACCTGGTCATGACGCTGGGCTCGCGCGATTTGCTGGCCGAAGTGTTTTGCCAGGATCTGCCCCATCTGACCGAGTTGATTGCCGAACGCATGCTCATGGTGCCTGGCGTCCGTTCGACCGAAACCCTCCTGATCGCTCGCAGTTACAAGCTGTCGTACCGCTGGACACCTGCTCTGGATTCCAATCGAAGGGAGCCCTAAAATGACCGATTCTGTCTCTTCTGTTCCAAGCATCATTACCCCGTTGCCTGGCCCTAACGCCCGAGAGGTCGTCGCCCGCAGCGAAAAGAGGGTGAGCCCCTCGCTGCCTCATGCCTATCCCCTCGCCGTCAAACGCGGTGAGGGGGTCACTATCGAGGATGTCGATGGCAACCTTTTTCTCGATTGCGCTGCCGGGATCGCCGTCTGTTCCACCGGCCATTGCCATCCCCAGGTGGTGAGCGCCATTCAACACCAGGCCAGCCAGTTGTTGCATATCTGCGGGGCCGATTTCTACGACGAGAGGTACGTCGCGCTCGCCGAGCGCCTGGCGGCCTCTTTTCCCGGCGGCGCGCCGGCCCAGGTGTTTCTGGGCAATTCCGGCGCCGAAGCGGTAGAGGCCGCCTTTAAACTGGCCCGGTATCACACCGGGCGTTCGCGGGTCCTGGCGTTCCTGGGCGCTTTTCACGGCCGCACGATGGGCGCCGTGTCGCTGACGGCCAGCAGTCCGAAATACAGGCAGGGGTTCCGCTCGATGGTCCCCGATATCACCCACGTCCCCTATGCCTATTGCTATCGCTGCAGCTACCACCTGGAGTATCCAAGCTGCGGATTGGCCTGCATCGATTATATCGAGGACACGCTTTTTAGCCGCATTTTGCCAGCCGAGGAGGTAGCTGCCATCTTTGTCGAGCCGGTGCAGGGCGAGGGAGGGTACATCGTGCCGCCTCCTGCCTGGCTGCCCAGGCTGCGTGCGCTGTGTGACAAATACGGTATTTTGATGGTCGCCGACGAGGTGCAGTCCGGCGTAGGTCGGACGGGCACGATGTGGGCGGTGGAACAATGGGACGTGGTACCCGATATCCTTTGCTCGGCCAAGGCGCTGGCGTCGGGCATGCCGGTTTCGGCCATGATCGCCCGCGAGGAGGTCATGAGCTGGTCGCCGGGCGCCCATGGCAGCACCTTTGGCGGCAACCCGGTCTGTTGCGCGGCGGCCCAGGCCACCCTCGACGTCATCGAGCAGGAGCAGTTGATGGCCAACGCCCGGCAAGTGGGTGGGCGCCTGTTGAGCAACCTCCGCGATCTGGCTGAGGAGAGCCGCTTCATCGGCGATGTCCGCGGATTGGGCTTGATGATCGGCGTCGAGATGGTGCAGGACAAAGCAACCAAGGCGCCGGCCCCTGCCGAGGCAAATGCCGTGGTGCAAGAATGCTTCAAGCGCGGCTTGCTGCTACTGCCGTGCGGACCGAATAGCGTGCGCTTTTCGCCGCCTCTACTATTGACTGAGGCTCAGGCCGACATTGCGTTCCGAATCTTTGCCGAGTCGCTGGCCCAGATCGAGGGCCGCGCCTAAGGGGCAGGCCCCCGGGCCTGGCGCCAATGAACGGATCATGATCAGATGAAAACGATCTTTAGCGACCGACATCGGTTGTACACACCGGACCAGGTTCGACTGACGGAATGTCCCTTTGATTCTTGGGAGGTTCCGGCTCGCGCCGATATCATCCTGCAAGCGGTGCAATCCGCCCAGTTTGGCCCTGTCCTCGAACCGACCGACCACGGGCTGGAACCCATCCTCGATGTCCACACGGCTGACTATGTCGAATTCCTGCGAAACGCCTATGACGACAGCGCCGCCTACTTTGGCGAGCCCGGTCCGGTGTTTACCTGGACCTTTGCCGGTCGTCACGCCATGCGCAAGCCCACGTCCTTTCTGGGTCTCAAGGGCTACTACTCCTTTGGCTGGGGCACACCCATTCTGCAAGGCACCTGGGAGGCAGCCTATTGGAGCGCTCAATGCGCCCTGACTGCCGCGGAGCTGGTCCAGGGCGGGGATTCGGCGACTTATGCCCTGTGCCGTCCCCCGGGCCACCATGCCGGCCCCGAGCTGTACGGCGGCTATTGTTACCTCAACAATGCGGCCATTGCCAGTCGTTATCTCAGCCGGGGCGGCAACCGGGTGGCCATCCTCGATGTGGACTATCACCATGGCAACGGTACCCAGTTGACATTCTACGCCGATCTGCAGGTGTTCTACGGCTCGCTCCACGCCCACCCCGACGAGGAGTATCCCTTTTACTGGGGCGATTCGGATGAGGTAGGCGAGGGCCAAGCCCGGGGCACCAATCGCAACTGGCCCTTGCCGCGCGGCACCGACGACGCCGGCTATTTGGCCGCATTGGACGAGGCGCTGGCGGCCATTCGCGGCTTTTCACCGCGGTTTCTGGTCGTCTCTGTCGGACTCGACACCGTCGCGGGCGATCCCGAAGGCGGCTTTATGATTTCCAAAGAAGGGCTGCACGAGGTGAGCCGACGCATTTCATCGCTGGGGTTGCCCACAGTCGTCGTGCAAGAAGGCGGCTACCTGCTGGCCAAACTCGGCGAGCATGCCCAGGCTTTTCTGCAACCCTTTGCTGCAAGATCCGTGTGAATGGAGGATTCAATGGCCAAAATACGCTATGACGAACTGACCTGGCCCGAAATGCGCGAAGCGATTGCCCAGCAACCGGTCATCCTGCTGCCCTTTGGCACCATCGAGGACCACGGGCACCACTTGCCGATCAACACCGACAACGTGATCGTAGAAGCTCTTTGTCTAGAGACCGCCCGCCGCGCACCCGGCGAACTCCTGGTGATGCCGTTGGTGAGCTATGGACTGGACGAACATCACATGGATTTTCCCGGTACCGTGTCGGTGGACATGCAGACTCTGTTGGAACTCGTCTCCGAGGTGGCGATCAGCGTGGCCCGCCATGGCTTCACCCATATTGTCATTGTCAATGGCCATGGCTCGAACGCTCCGATTGCCGATTTGGCCGCCCGCCGCGTGGTTCTGGAGACGGGCGTGATCTGCGGTGCCATGAGTCCCAACGCGGCCATCGATCCGACGCTGGCCGAACCTACCCTGAGCCAGATGCGCCGATCGGCGCCTGGGGGTGTGGCCCACGCAGGGGAATACGAAACAGCTATGATGCTGCACCTTCGGCCCGATCTAGTTCAGATGGACCAAGCCGTCAAAGAACTCGGACAGATCGCAGTCGAGTACTTTAACTGGGATCTGCCCGAACCCTCGATCCTATCCTGGCAGGACTGGTGGTCGCGCATGAGCGAGAGCGGTGTGTGCGGCGATCCCACCGTCGCCACCGCCGAATTTGGCCGGGCCCTCTTTGAGACCACCGTCGAGAATTTTGTGCGGTTTGTGCGCGCCTTTCGCACCCTTCCCTTACGCTCGCGGCGTGACCAACACTAGAGGGGCGCGTCTCGTTGTACCGTGGTGGGCTGGAGGCTAAAAGATCTGGATGCCAAACCAGATGCTTAGGAGGGTTCGCACCTGGAGAAAGACGATCAAGGAGCCGACCATGATCATCATGGTCTTCTGTGGGATCCACTTGCAGGCGATGGCAGCCAAGGGAGCGGCAACGGCGCCTCCGAGCAGGAGGCCCAGGATGATCCGCCAATAGTCGACCAGATTGCCAATGGTCAGGATAAAGGTTACCGACTCGGAGAGGGTGACAAAGAACTCACTGAGGTTCACCGAGCCAATGGCGAACCGGGGCTTTTTGCCTGTGGCCACAAGGGTCGTGGTGACGACGGGTCCCCATCCGCCGCCCCCGATGGCGTCAAAGAATCCCCCAACAATCGCGAGAGGAGGGATCAACTCTTTTTTGATCTCCGATTCGACGATCTTGACGAACGCTCGAACCAGGATCACCAACCCCATGATCAGGAGATAGATGGCAATATAGGGTTTGATCGCATCGCCATCGACATGAGTCAACAGGTAGGCCCCTGTGACTCCGCCCACCACACCCGGCAGGATCAGCCTGAGGACCAGCTGCCTGTCTACGTTGCCGACGCGAAAGTGGGAGAACCCGGAGATGGCGGTAGTCACAACCTCCGCGGCGTGGGTGCTGGCACTGGCCAGCTTGGGCGAAACGCCGAGGGCGAGGAGAACCGAGTTGGAACTCACGCCATAGGCCATGCCCAGGCCGCCGTCGATCATCTGGGCGATAAAGCCCACGAAGGCAAAAATCAGAATGCTGCTATTCTCTGTCAACAATGATTCCATGAAGCGCTGTCTCCTCCTGTCCCTGTCTATCGAGTCTACCACATGGGAATCACAAACGCCGTGATCGGCCTGTGACAAAGCTGTGACAGAATGGGCGATCAGCAAATCAGATTGAATGACCGACTATGCAAAAACTCTGAACCCTTGAAGTGGTAGTTATCTCTTTTGGTGGAAAATGCTCAGATGACAATTCTGGGCGTGCAGTACTGCACGCATTGCAATGCTAGGGCAACTTGTCCCTCGTCATGCCCGCGTAAGCGGGCATCCATCGTAATGGACTCCTGCTTGCGCGGGGGTGACGGGGCTAATTGCGGCCCTACAGGAATTCCCATTGACCCGTATACACATCCCTGAAGTCATTGGGTTGACAAAGACCGGGAAGGGGCGTACAATGACCCTGCGCGTGCTATGCGAAGGTAGAGGGTAATCCATGACCATCGAACAATTGCCTCTATTCCCTGGTGAACCAAGTCAGGATGACTCGGTTACCGGCCTGACCTCCGAGTCCTCGCTTCGAGCCTCCATCGAGCAGTTTCAAAAACACATGCAACGGCAGGATTTCAGCGAGTACACCATCAAGTCCTTTCGGGGTGATCTCGGCATTCTCCAGCGTTATCTCAAGACCGACCCGTCCATCGAACAGATTGGCACCAAGACCCTCCAGGATTTCTTGTACTGGCTGCAGCATGAGCGGGGCAAACCCTGCAACGCCAAATCCTATGCCCGGCGACTGACCACCCTCAAGGTGTTCTTTGCCTGGCTGGCCAATGAGGGCGTGCTCGCCTCCGATCCGGCTGCCCCCCTGGTCCACAAGCCGGTGGAGACGCCGTTGCCGCGTATCCTGTACGATGAGCAGGTGAACCGGATGCTGGCAGCGACCCGCCAGATGATGACGGCGGAGGAACCAGATCCCCGTCCCCACCTGCTGGTGACCCTGCTGCTGCACACGGGCATCAAGAAACAGGAGTGCATGGCCATTCGCCTGGCTCATCTGGATCTGGCCAATCCCTCTGGCCCTGCCGTCCAGATCCGGTACGAGAAGCCGCGTATGCACTACAAGGAGCGGCGGCTGCAATTGCCATCCGGCTGGCCCCAGACCCTGGCGGCTTATCGCAGAGTCTACCAACCCGAGGATTCTCTCTTTGCCTGCACGGCCCGAAATCTGGAATATGTCCTCCGTCACGTGGCCCAGGCTGCCGGCCTGCCCGATGGTCTCTCGTTCGAGATGTTGCGTTGGACCTGCGCCGTCCGGGACTATCAGGCCCGCATGGATCCCGAGCGGCTACGCCGCAAGCTGGGCCTCTCTCAAATGAGTTGGAAAGAGACAGAACCCAAAATCGTCCGGCTGGCTGAACCGCCTTTGTAAGGGAGGCAGAACCCAGGCGAATACGGTGAGTTGGAAACAGGGCGCGATGTGCATCTGACGGGCAAAAGCTTGGCATCCGCTTGGAGAAGTGGTATACTTCTGGCAGCGCACGATCCCGAAGGAGACGAGCATGAGTCTGGCCGTTTGGCGCGACGTTTCCCTGATATGGTTGAGCCTTTTGACACTGCTGGCTGTCGTGCCCATCGCCACCTTGTTCTTTTTTGCAATCAAGGGCATGGCGGCGCTGCGAAGGCACACCAAGCGCATAATGCCCATCGTTCAGGAAAAAACCCGGCAGGTGGCCGGCAAGACCGAAGAGACAAGTCATCGAGTGGCCCGTCCATTCATTAGCATCGATGCCAGGGCAGCCCAGGTGAGTGAAGTTGTCCAGGCAATTTTGGTCAGGAGGAAGTATTGATGAACCCCCGACAAAAAAGCATTGTGGTTGGCGCTATTCTCGGCGGTAGTATCGGTGCACTGGCCGGCTATCTGTTTGCCCGGGGCGCTGAAAACGTTCGGGGCGAGCAGGCACTGACAACTCTGTCTCTCAAGTCTGTGCCCGGCGGTGAGGTCGTCAAGCTGTTGATTTCCGTCATGGCGGTCCTGCGCAGCATCGCCGAGTTGGGTGAAAGGACCTGATCGCCCCTCCGCTGCTCAGACGAGGCTTCCCGAGTGCCGTTCGACCTAATGAATGAGCAAGACCTCCCGTAGAGACGCTTGCTCGTTATTGCTCAACCATTCTTGCCCCGGCCCAGCCAGAGGCAAAGCGCAAACCAGTCACAAGGAGGCATCCGCATGTACGAAATTCTGGCCAAAGAGAATTTGGCCCCCGTCACCAAGTTGTACGAAGTGCATGCCCCAGCCGTAGCGGCCAAGGCCAAAGCGGGCCAGTTTGTCATCGTTCGCTTGACCGAAGAAGGCGAGCGGATCCCGCTGACCATCGGCGACTATGACCGGGAGCGAGGTACCGTCACCCTCGTCGTTCAAGAAGTGGGCAAGACGACGATGCAGATGGGCACCATGAACCCCGGCGATCATCTCGCGAGTGTTACTGGCCCCCTGGGCCTTCCCTCGGAAATCGAAAACTATGGCACGGTTCTGTGTGTGGGCGGCGGCGTCGGCATTGCCCCCATCTACCCCATTGCTCGCGACCTCAAGGAGGCGGGCAACACCGTCATCTCGATCATTGGCGCCCGCAACAAGGATCTGTTGTTTTGGGAAGAAAAGATGCGGGCGGTGAGCGACGAGTTGATCGTGTGCACTGACGACGGCTCCTACGGTCGAAAGGCGCTGGTCACCGTCCCCATCAAGGAGATGTTGGAGGCAGGCCGGCCTATCGCCCATATCTGGGCCATTGGACCGGCGATCATGATGAAGTTCTGCGCCCTTACTACCCAGCCCTTTGGCGTGCCGACTGTCGTCAGCCTGAACTCGATCATGGTCGATGGCACCGGCATGTGCGGCGCCTGCCGGGTCGAGGTCGGTGGACAGACGCGCTTTGTGTGCGTAGACGGCCCCGAATTCGACGGCCACCAGGTGGATTGGGACCAACTTTTGGCCCGCCAGCGCATCTATCTGGACGAGGAAAAGCAGGCCGTTGAAAAGTGGCATCACGATTGTCAATGTGGAAAATAACGGGATCCATCCGCCGTCTACCCGATACGGCGGAAACGATCCGTTCCTCTGGATAAGGAGACGATGATGTCGGAAGCCAGTAAGACCAATTCCAAGCGAGCCCAAGTCCCCCGACAGGACATGCCCGTCCAGGATGCTCAGGTCCGCGCTCACAACTATGAAGAAGTGGCACTCGGTTATCCCGAAGACACGGCCCTGTTGGAGGCCATGCGCTGCCTCCAGTGCAAGCGTCCCAAGTGTGTCGAGGGCTGTCCCGTTGGGGTGAATATCCCCGCGTTTATCGAGCGGCTCAAGGAAGGCGATATGCGAGGCGCCAGTCGCTCGCTCAAAGGAGACAACAACCTGCCCGCCATCTGTGGCCGGGTCTGCCCCCAGGAAACCCAGTGCGAAGCTCTGTGCGTGCTGGGCAAAAAGGGGCAGCCGGTCGCCATTGGTCGCCTGGAACGGTTTGTGGCCGATTGGGACCTGGCCCACCCCTCGGAGCCGCCCGAGCTGCCGCCACCCAGCGGCAAGAAAGTGGCCGTCATTGGCTGTGGCCCGGCTGGGTTGACCTGCGCCGGGGACCTGGCTCGCTATGGGCACAAGGTGACCGTCTTTGAATCGCTGCACGCGCCTGGCGGTGTGCTGATCTATGGCATTCCCGAATTTCGCCTGCCCAAGGGTGTGGTCTATGCCGAAGTGGACTATGTCCGCAGCCTGGGCGTCGAGATACGGATGGACACGGTCATCGGCAAGACCCACACCTTGGATGAACTATTTGAAGAACAGGGCTACGACGCCATCTTTTTGGGTACCGGTGCCGGGCTGCCCATGTTCATGCACATCCCCGGCGAGAATTACAACGGCGTCCTTTCGGCCAACGAGTTTCTGACCCGCGTCAACCTGATGAAGGGATACCGCTTCCCCGAATGGGACACACCGGTGAAGGTGGGCCGCAGAGTGGCTGTGGTGGGAGCCGGCAACGTAGCCATGGATGCCTCGCGCTGCTCCCTGCGCTTGGGCGCCGATGAGGTTCACATCGTCTATCGCCGCTCGTCGGAGGAGGTGCCGGCCCGCGGCGAAGAGGTCCACCACGCCGAAGAAGAGGGCATTATCTTTGACTTTTTGACCAATCCCATCGAGATCTTTGGCGACGACAAGGGCTGGGTGCGAGGCATGCGCTGCATGCGCATGCAGCTTGGCGAGCCCGACGCCAGCGGCCGGCGCCGTCCTCTGCCGATTGAGGGAGATCGGAAGAGCGTCGTGTAGGGAAAGAGTGTAGGATAGGGTGT
>CAZNQW010000015.1:0-32396 GCA_964575225.1 uncultured Anaerolineaceae bacterium
CGGATGACGGCCAATGTTTCCAGAATCTTGGCAAGCTGCCGTTCCCCCCGGTCGGCAGGGATCACCTCTCGGGCCCGGCTGTAGGCCAAAAAACCCACAGAACGATCGCGGGCAAGAAAGTGATTGGCCAGCGAAGCGACAATGGTCACGCCATACTCCAACGTCGACGGCGCCAGCGTCAGATCCCGGCCCAACGGTTCCCAGGGCAGCCGCTTTTCCTGCTGCTGGGCCAACTCGGACCAGCCCAGATCCGAGTGGGCCTCCTTATCCAGATCCAGTACCAGCCAGATGTCGGCTGTGGGATCCAACTCGAACTCTTTGGAGATTAACTTGCCCGTCCGAGCCGAGGAGGGCCAATGGATCCGGCCAAAGCTATCGCCCGGGGCATAGTCGCGCACGCCCGACACATTGGTGGTCACATAGGGAGTCCGGCGGCGCATGGTATCTCCGCCGGGCAGAAAACCCACCTGGGGCGCGAAATGGGGCACATCCACGATAGCCGGATAGACAATGAACGAAGCCTCACCAGGCTCTTCCAAGGTACGCGACCGCCGAAACAGTCCAAAAGGATCGCCGCTGGCAATGGCGATGGGCCCCAGAGTAAAGCGACCCCGTTGCAGGCACCGGGTTTTGACCGTCCAGGAGTGCATCTTGCGCCCGCCCAAGGGACTGATCACCCGACTGACCTGATGATCGGGCAGCGTAGAAAAATCACGCACCTCAAGCCACAGTTTGGGAACAAGGCCTTGATTGCGCACCACCAGCCGCTCTTCGGCGATCTTGCCTACCTGCGAGCGGCCCGTCCGCGCCTGGCGATCAATCTGTACGCGCCGCACTCCGCTCCACGCCCAGGCATAACTGACCACAAGCAGCGAGGTCAGCAGATACCCGAGATTGTACAATAACTCCCGCCCTGTGCCGATGGCTCCCGCGGCCACCAGCACCCAAAGCAAAAGGACGATACGGCTGCGCGTCATCTGCTCCCATCCTGTCGCCAACGCCGATTCCCCGCCCAGTTGGCAACAACCCCGCTCTGGGAGCGGGGCTGCAAAGGGATCGATGGACTATAGAACGTGCCTGCTACCGCGGGACGATCGTGACTTTGCGCCGCTCTCCGTCACCCACGCTCTGGGTGGTCACCTTGGGATGGTTGCGCAACGTGATATGCACAATCCTCCGCTCGTAAGACGGCATCGGTTCCAACGCTTGAGGCCGTCGCTCTTTGGCGACCCGGTCGGCGATCCGCTCCGCCAGGCTTTCCAGGGCCTGGCGACGGCGCAGGCAATAATGCTCCACATCCACCACAAGATCGGTCCAGTGCTTGAGGCGATGACTCACCATGAGCCGAACCAGATACTGCAAGGTCCGCAGTGTCTCACCTCGCCGGCCGATCAGGATACCCAGATCATCGCCGGTGATATTCAGGACTGTGGGCGCCGGCTGGCCTTCCTCTGCTAGGCCCTCTCCCGCCTCAATCTCCACAGAGGCGCGAATGCCCATCAGCCTGAGCAAATCCGAAAGGATCTCTTGCCCCGCTGCTGCTGCGTCGGCAGCCTCTTGGGTTGATGGGGCCTCCTCGGGTTCTGGTTTCCTACTGTCGCTCAAGGCAGGCCGGACCCTAGGCTCTGGCAATGGTTCCGGCTCTGGTTCTGGCTCTGGCTCGGCAGGCAGATTGAGAATCAACCGCACCCGGGCATTCTCGGCCCCAAAGCCCAATACCCCCCGACTTCCCTCGCTGATAATCTCGAGTGCCACCTGATCGCGGCCCACTTCGAGCATCTTGAGGCCGTTCTCGATGGCGTCCTGGACCGTTTTACCGCTTGCGACGACGCTTCTTTCTTCGGTTCTTGCTTTCACTCTGTGTTCCCTTCTGACCCTCTACGGCTTTGGCTTCTGTGTGCTTGCTCGTCTGCTGGGGCGCAGCAGCGGGCTTGGCCCCCCCGCCGAGAATACTTCCCAGGCTCAGATTCTTCCAGAACATGAGACCCGACCACCCTGAGATGAACCCCTGGGTGACAATGCCAATGACATTGGACACCACAAAATAGAGCGAAAGACCGGTCGAAAAGTTTAGGCTAAAGAAGCCGAACATCAAGGGCATCATCATGGTCATGCTCTGGTTCATCGATGCGCTCTGATCGCTTCCACCGGTGGGAGGGGTGGTCATGCGGGTCTGCAACCACGACGTAGCCGCCACCAAAACCGGCAGCGCAAACGTTAACCCTCCCAGTTGTTGGGGCGTCAGGCTCAGGTCCATCCCCAGGAAAAACCGATTGAGCGGAACCGCGGCCCACAGTGACTGTAGAAACGGGTAGATGTTCTTGGACAGATTGAGCAACTGCAGCGGCTGATGGCCGAGGGCCTGAATGATCGACTGGTACAACCCAATCCAGATGGGGAATTGAATCAGCATGGGCAGACACCCGCCCATGGGGTTGACCCCGGCCTCTTTGTAGAGCTTCATCTGCTCCTGGGCCAGCTTTTCCCGATCTTTGGCATATTTCTTTTGGATTTCCTGCAGCCGCGGTTGAACCTCTTGCATCTTTTTCGCCGAGCGCTGCTGGGGCAACATCAGCGGCTGCATCGCCACCCGGATGACCACCGTAAAGATGATGATCGCCAGCCAGAATTGCCCACCCAACACGCTGTACAACCACAGCAGCGCATTGAGCATGGGCCGCAGGATCAACACAGTCCAAACGTCAGTAATACCTAGCAACAAAACCTCCTACACACGTCGAGCGCCGCCAGATTTTCCGAGCCGATGATCCGACCCTCTGGCTGCTCCCGCCCTCCTACTATTGGGCCGGCGGCGGCGTAAAGACCCATCCCTGCCCACCGTTTTCGGTGTTCAGGGCTTGCACCTGCCCATCCTGAAGGATGACATAGACGGTCTCGCCCGACAGCACAGGCCTCGTCAGGATGCTTGCTGTCGGGGTTCCGCCCGGCCAGGACCATTGGAGTTGCCCGCCCTTGACCGAAATGACCCGGCCATTTTCCGTCGCCAGGATGACCGACCCGCCGGCCTTGACAGGCGCCGCGCGGACTCGGTCATCCCTGTCCCCTACCGTGCTGCTGTCAAAGGGATAAGGGGGCACCACAGCGCCGGTCTCGGGCTCCAGGGCGTACAACTTGCCGTCCAGCGACGTGACATAGAGCAAATCCCCGTCCAAGAGCACCTCGGACCAGATCCAGTTCTCCGCCTGAAACTCGAACCCGTCGACGAGTTGTCCGCTGTTGGCTTCAATGGCATAGACTCGGCCATCAAAAGCACCGACATAAACGACGCCCCGTGTTTCGTCAAAGGTGGGCTGGGCAGCCATCGCCCCCCCTACTTTGGCTTTCCAGATCTCCTGGGCGTTCTCGGCATCCAGGCAATACAGAAAATGATCCTGAGAGGCCACATACACCCGGTTGCCTGCCACCAGGGGCGAAGCCCAAATCGCTTCACCGGTCTGAAAGGGCCAGCCAGGCTTGACCGTGTGGGACTCGACATCCACAGCATAGGCCAAGCCATCGGACGAGCCAAAGTAGACCGTGCCGTCCTCATAGACCGGCGCGGGGATGATCAGGCTCTGGGCCGGAAAGTTCCACTGCTCCTGCCCCGTCTCTGGATCAAAAGCGTACAGACCGGCAAGGCCCGACACCGAGTCGGAAAATCCGACATAGGCCAACCCATTCCCCACCGCCACCGGGCTCCAATAGGCAATGCCCCGGTGGTCACCCTGGGGGATAAAGGTCCCCTTTTGGGCCCCCGTCTCGGCATCGAGCATATAGACCTGTTGAGGTGCGCCACTAATAGCAAAGATCGTGCCATCGGCCTGGGTCAACCCTGGCCAATTCTCGGCCACCGGCGTCGCCCCGCACGAAGACAACATCAAACTCAACAAAAGCAATCCTGCGATTGCTCCTAGCACACGCTTCCCTTGGCTCAAAACATGGCCTCCTTGAAGGGTGAAACCGCTTGCATCAGGGGACGGGATCGTACCCTCCCGGGTTACGAGGATGGCAGCGAGCCACTCGTTTGACCGCCAGCCATCCTCCTTTGATCATCCCATATTTATCGACCGCTTCATATGCATAGTGAGAACAAGAAGGAGTGAACCGGCAAGCAGGAGGTAAAACTCGAGATAGCGTCGCCTGATAGAGGCGAATCACTCCCAACAGCAGGTATTTCACGACTCTCCGCCCACTACTGTCGGGCAGCCTTTTGCAAGCCTGCCCGACGCAACATCAGGCCGATCGCTTGGTCGACCTGATGAAAAGACGCCTGCTGAATGGGGCGCCGTGCGATCAACACGACATCCCTTCCCGAAGCAATCTCACCCTGTTGGATTCTCACCCGTACCGACTCGCGCATTCGCCGCTTGATCCGGTTGCGTTGCACCGCATTGCCCATCCGCCGCCCGACCACAAAGCCAAAACGGCTGTGATCCAAGCCATTGACTCGTGTCGAGATCACCATCAGGCGATGGGGCCAACTTTGACCCTCTGTTCGTACACGGTCATAGTCAGCGCTCGAGCGCAAACGGTACTTTTTTTGCATCACGTGGCTGGCCCATGCAGCAGGCCACGGGCCAGGCGTCACACATCTTATACCGTCAAGCGACGGCGGCCTCGTAGGCGCCGCGCCTTCAGAACGAGACGTCCGCCCTTGGTTTTCATTCGCGCCCGAAAGCCGTGCACACGCTTGCGCCGCCGTACTTTGGGCTGCCAGGTTCGTTTCGGCATGCCAATACCTCTCCTATCAGATTCACAGCGAGCTATTATACCTATTTTTCACCAGACCTGCAAGTTTTCGAACCGGGTAGAAGAAAGAGGGGTATACTGAGTTGGATATTTTCAGGCACCATCTATCCAATTAACTTGCTTTTTTTCTTTTTTTAGAGTACAATCTATTGGGATACATCATTCGCACTATATTGCTGCGCTCTCAGGGCATCCACCACCAGTGCGGATCCGCACAGCAGCAGGGGAGGTAAAACCAATGGCCAATCCGATGTCGGTTCCACAAGGACACAGTCCCAAGATCACACCGCTGAGGCGGATCACTCCAAGCCCTCAGCAAACCCCTTCACCCTCACCCAAGGCGCCCGAACCCGAGCCGGTCCGCGTCAAGGCGGACCTACCCATCACTCCAGCCATTGAGACGGCCTTTCGCCCGACCCGGCCAACCATCACAACCCCGCCAACGACTCGAGGCCCCCTTCCACCGCTCGAAGCAAGCTGGGACGAGCAGCCCCCTCACGAAGAAGCATTCTTATTCAAAGCACCGCCCCCTCAAGTAGACGATCTGGTGTCAGAGCGGTCCGTGCTCCGCTCGGGCAGCCAGGTTGGGACCAGCAATGTGGCGCCTTTGGGCAGTTATGATATCCAAGAGCGACAGGGGATCGAAAAGCTCGAGTTGCCCGAATCCTCGCTCACCCAGCAGGAACGGCAGCAACTCCTGGAATGGTTGGGGGCCGAGCGCCTCCAACAACTGGACAGTGAGATCTCGGACTTGTACCAAGGGGTGACCGACCAGGTGGGCGAAAACGAGGACATTGCCACCGATTGCTACAATCAACTCCTCAAGGCCCGCGACATTGTCCTCCGCCGCGATGCAGCCCGGATTCCACAGGCAGAATACTATATTGAACAGGTCCAGGCCCGCCTAAAACGGGCTGCCGAGAGCAAACGCGGCGCCCACAAATATGCCTGGCTGATCACGGTCTGGGGATTTCTGTGGGGGTTCATCTACCTGGCGCTGCTGATCCTTCTCAACCATCGCTGGTTCCATGACCTGATCGCGCCGGTTGGATTGGAGCCCGTGGTGGGCAGCCTGGACATCTTTTTGCGGGCCATGGTGTGGGGCGGCATCGGTGGAGTGGTAGCTGTGCTCTACAGCCTGTTCCGCCACGTATCGCAGCGCGATTTCGACCCCCAATACAACCTGACCTACGTCGCCAAGCCGTTCCTCGGCCTGGTGCTGGGGGCCACTGTGTACATGGGCTTTCAACTCCTGCTGACCCTGAGCCTGTTGCCCTCGGGGTTGCAGGCCGACAGCGGCACGCTGACCACCGTCACGCCCTGGATTGTCTATCCTCTGGCCTGGGCCAGTGGCTTTAAGGAAAACCGCATCTTTGATCTGCTGGATCGGGCCATCAAGGGGATCTTTGGCAAATCCGAGTCCTAGCCGACCGGTGCATCCTGACAGCCATGTAGATGTGGGAATGGGCCCGCTGCGCTCCCTCCCATTCCTGTTCGGCGTGCCACAGTAGAACGCTGCATTACCAGACCGGTTTGCATCGATCCCATCGACACCGCCTTGTTCTCGCCCTGGGGTTTCCGATTCCTGGCGCGTTGGTTGACAAAAGCAGGAACGTGATGTACACTGGGAAGGTATTCAATACGCTCCAGAGTGGCCCACTGGGGGAAGGGAGCTATCTGCCCGAGAAACCCTCGATCTCCCTCGCCGTACCTCGAATGTGAGGCTGACAAAATTAGGGAAGCAAGACCCCTGTGGCAAACAACGGTCGTTCCATCCTGTTTTGGACTCGAAGCCGCCGTAGAACCTAGGCCAGACCTGGGCAGCGCTTGTGTGCGCGGCCTAGTTCTGGGCTTTCTGTTTAGGCCCACCCATGCCTTGCCATAGAAATCTTGTGGCACATCCCTCCCACGAGTGCCACAAGGCGAGCCCTGGAAAGGAGGTAGATCCACTCAAACAAGCGAAATATGCCGGAAGCGAGCTCTTGTCAAGTCGCAATACCCTATTGGAGGAAAAGAATGAAGGAGAACAAATGTTGGCGCTGGGTAAGCATGCTGACCGTGATGGCCATGCTGCTGACCCTATCCCCCGTGAGCTTTTTGAGCGCCCAAGAACCCCAAACCGTCCCGCCCGTTGGAAAGCAAGACTTGCGCAGTCAGAACGATGCCCAAGTCGCGATCGAATACTGGGCCTCGCCCGAAGCGGCCAAGGCCAAGCTCGATCCCATCCTCCTCGAAAAGTTTGAGCAAGGTGGAAAAGAACCCATTAGCCTGTATGTCGTAGCCAGGCCCGGTACGGACTTGAGCCAGTACTTGACCCAGACCATCGTCCGGCCGGCAGTCTTTGGCGACACGCAGAACGTCTATGGTACCGCCCTGGTCAGCAACCTACTCAAAATCGCCCAGGAGCCAGGTGTCATGGTCTTGGTGGCTAGCGGCGCCGAGTTGCGGGAAAAGCCCTACGATCCGGAAACGGAGGGCAAAACCGTAGCGATCGACGTCCAATCTCGGATCAAAGCCCTCAGGGCCAGCGAGGTAAGCTGGGCCGAGGCAGCAGCGAGGATCAACGATGCAGGCATCCAGGGCTGGTTCGATGTTCTGGACGGCCACAAGTCTAAGGAGGCCTGGGACAAAGGCTTTGACGGCGAGGGTGTCGTCGTCGGCGTGTTGGATGACGGCATCGACTTTGCCCATCCCGACCTGCAAGGCACCTATGCCCGGGTGACCGACCCGGCCTCGCCCTATTATGGCTGGCCCATGGCCTTCTCCCAGGTCTCGATGCAGTACTTTGCCCAGGAAGTGCTTCTTCAGGATCTGGGCGCTCTGGGCATCACCCTGGGCTGGAATGGCTCGCGCTGGTCGGAAACGTCCACCGCCCTGCAGCCGAACCCGCAAAACAAGGTCGTTTTCCAGACCCTTGATGCAACCGGCAGTCGCGCGTACACAGTTCCGCCCACCAGCCTGAGTGGCTGGTACAAGATGGGTACCCACCCCGACCGCAATCTGATGCAAACGTATGGCGAGCGAGTGGCCGTACTGGTTGTGGACGAGAATGTAGCGGGCGTTTACGACACGGTCTATGTCGACCTGGACAACGACTATGACTTTACCGACGAAAAGCCAGCCACCCAGGCCAGCCCCGAAGTCTACCGAGACATGGACGGCGACGGCTATGCCGATATCTCGGGCGGCGCCCTGGTCTGGATCAGCGACGGCGCCAACACGCCGCCCACGGCCGACTGGCTGTGGGGCATTTCCTGCGGCGACGAAGTGGGCACCCTCAAGGCCTGCCCCGACTCGGGCAGCCTGGTGCTGTTTGCCGGCCCCTTTGACGTGGGCTACACCCATGGCACCCAGTGCGCGTCCAACATCGCCGGTCAGGGCGTGGTCAACGACGGGCTCACCTCCCAACCCTTCCGCGTCGGGGGCATGGTCCAGGGTGCAGCGCCCAAGGTGGGGCTGATGGACTTTGGCAACCACTATTACACCGGCACCGACGAAGACGAGTTCCTGGTGGCTGCGCTCGGTTACGACGGCATCCCGGGCTCGGGTGACGAGGTCCAGATCACCAGCAACTCGTACGGCAGCTTTGAACAGATGTGGGGCAGTTGGGGCTACTTTGGCCGCTTGATCACGGCCCTGAACCTGACCCTGGCGCCCAACACCGTCTGGATCTTTTCCGCCGGCAACGAAGGGCCCGGATATGGCCCGCAGGAAGGGGATGGCGGCCCGACGACCATCCAAACCGGCTCGTCGACCCAATACGGCTCCACCAACTGGGACTCGATCGCCAGCGCCGAGCAAATCGTCTATGGCGATCCCAACTCTTTCTATTCCAAGGGTCCCAACCGCGACACCTCGTCGGGCGTGGATGTGTTGGCCAACGGCGGGCGCGGCGCGGGCGACGAGGGCCTGAACTACTATGGCTTTAACGGCGCCGAATCGTGGACGACCTGGGGCGGCACCAGCCGCTCAGGCCCGGTGGCGGCTGGCAACCTGGCTCTCGTTTATCAGGCCTACAAAGAGCGCTATGGCGAGTGGCCCACCTGGGACGTAGCCAAGGCTCTACTGAAGAGCGGCGCCACAAACTCGGTCAGCAGCCCCTTCTTCCAGGGCGCCGGTGTGGTCAATGCCGACCGGGCGACCGATCTGGCGGCCGGCATCTATGGCGTCTATGCCACACCCGACGAATGGCGGGTGGGCGACTGGCAAGGGACCGAGTACCTGAACTTTGCCAGTGTAGCTCAACCTGGTGAGGTCTACAGCAAGACCTACACCGTCCAGAATCCCTCTAACTACCCCATCACCGTTGGCCTGTCGGACGGCGTGATGACGCTCATGGACAAGACCGAGCTCAGCTTTACCACCTCCGACTCGAGCCAGGAAAGCGCCTTCAATTTCCACGCGCCCGACTATCTACTGGAGCTGGACAGCGACCTCATTCCAACCGACGCCGAAGTGATGATCGTGCGGTACGTGCACCCGTACAGCACCTTTGACCCGGCCGGCGACTATACCCCCGATCCCAATAACAGTTGGCGCTTTATGCTGTACAACTGGACCGACCAGAATGACGATGGGATGCTATGGACCGACGACAATGACAACGGCGCGGTCAACCACACCGGAAACGGCACCATTGACAACGACGGATTTGAACGGCTGGACTTTGCCAATTCCGAGATCCAGGAGGGCGAATATATCCGCATGGACTATGAATTCGGCGGTCTGGCGGTGCCGATCATCGTCCACAACCCCCTGGAGCGCATGGCCGACGGCTACCTTTTTGGGTGGCAGCATCGCGTTAACGATGGCAGTGTGGCCCAGACCACCTTCAAGATCGGCGTCGAGTTCTACAAGCGCGCCGATTGGGATTGGCTGACCCTGAGCACCGGCTCGCTGCCCGTCCCGCCCAAGGGTACGGCCACCTTTGACGCCACGGTCAGCGTCCCCGGCGACGCGGCAATCGGCGCCTACGAGGGCGTCATCTTTATGAATGACCCCGGCGACGAATTCCACGCTGCCCACGAGACGTCGCTGCCTGTGGTCGTGAACGTCATCGCCGACCTGCCTGATAACTCATCGGTCACCCTGGGAAACCAGGAGCTGGCCAATACCATGTATCAGAACAGCCATATCTTTGGCTACTTTAACTGGTATGGTGGCGGCTGGACCGGCGCCGGCGATTGGCGCCACTACTTCCTAAACATTGACGAAGCAGACCTGGAGAACCAGAATCTGCTGATCCACACCTCCTGGGAAGCAGCGCCCACCGACCTCAACACCTGGGTCCTGGGGCCCACCGAAGACTGCGCCTCCAACGGCGTGGGGCCCTGCGCCTGGTTTGAGCCGGGCATCGGGCAGCCCGATCTCTCGGTGTTCGGTCCGTACACGCTGCAACCCATTGCCTCCAGCGAGCCGTTCCTGAGCGGTGCAGCCTACCCCTTCCAGACCAGCACCGGCGGTCCCGATGACTGGCTCAAAGTGCCCCTGGAACGCGTTGGCCTGCACGAAATCGCCCTGCACAACGTGGTCTATAAAGGTGAAGAACTGGTCGAGCAGTTCCGCGTAGACGTGGGCACCATCAAGATGGGCGCCGTGATGGATCCGCTGGAAGGCATGGTGACCCTGGGCTCGGTGGATGCCTTGGCCTTTGCCGAGAGTGGCACCATCGACCTGTGGTTCACCCCCACGCTCGAGATTCCCGACCTGGAAGTGACCCTGACTGGTGGACAGGTCACCGAGGCAGGGCCCGAAACCGATATTCTCGTCACCCAGTCCGACCCGGTGGGAGAGTTCAGCGCCTGGCTGGATTGCGTCGCCACCGACACCTTCTCCCTCAGCGACCCCGGTACCGACTATCTCAAGGTGTACCTGGACTGCCCCACCGGCACCGACGACCCGGACCTGTTCCTGATCTATGACTCGAACGGCGATGGACTATTTTCGGAGGACGACACTGAGTGGAGCGATGGTCAGGCCTCGGGCGGCGGCTGCAGCGAGCAGATCGAGATCAACAACCCGCCGCTGGGCGACTATGCCATCTTTGTCGACGGCTATACAATCGGCGACCAGAACCCCTGCGTCAGTACCATGCCCACCACCTGGCAGTACTGGTGGCGGCACCCCGGCGCTCTGCCCACCGAAGAGATGGAAGTGTATAGCGATACGGTCGACATCGACCAGGATACCGAGGGCGACCCCACCACCGCCAGCTACAACATGACCGTCACGACCGACGAACGAGCTGCGGCGCTGAACGTGGCGCTGACCGACATTCCTTCGGGGAGCAATATCGATCTGTACGTCACCGACATCCCCACAGGAACCATCGTCGGCCAGTCGGTAAACCCGGACCAGGCAGATGAAATGGTCCGGATCCTGGCCCCGCTAGGCGAATATCGCTTTACCCCAGGTACCCAGTTTACCATCTGGGTGCACGGCGAATACATCCCAATGCCTGTAGCCATGCCCCATCTACGCGTGTGGTGGGACGCGAACAATATGTGGCTCAGCGCCGAACATCCCGATGTCCACATTCAGGCCATTGGCGTCAGAGAACCGGTGAGCGCCACCCTGCACTTTGCCAAAGAAGACTGGCAACCCGGTGACCCGCCGTTGAGCGCCCGTGTCCTGGCGGGTCCTTCCGTGCTCCCTGGCGCCTTTGACGAACTCGTCACCATCCAGCGCTCCGATCCGCCTCTAATCCCCGACATCACGGTCGCTCCGCCTGCCCTCGAAGAAACCCTCGAAATCGGGGCATCCGCTGCCGTCTCGCTGACCATCGGCAACGGGGGCGCCAGCCAGCTCGAGTGGTCCATGGTCGAAGCTCCCGACGTATCGTGGCTGTCCGAAACCCCGATCGCCGGTACGGTGGGCGCCCTATCAGCAGCAGATCAGGTGACCGTCACCTTTGACGCGACTGGGCTTGCCGCCGGCGTCTACACCACGACCCTGGAGATCAGCAGCAACGATCCGGACGAGCCCCTCGTCGCCGTTCCGGTCACCCTGACGGTTCTGGTTGCCGATCTGACCGTAGAACCGCCAGCGCTGGAGCTGGCTCTCTACGAAGGGATGACCGACACCTTGCCGCTGGTGGTCAGCAACCCCGGCGACGCGGCCCTGGATTGGACCCTGACCGAAGTCACGCCTGTCGATTGGCTGAGCGAGGATCCGATCAACGGCACCCTTGCAGCCGGCGAACCGATGACGATCACGGTTCTCTTTGACAGCACCGGCCTGATGGCGGGAGAGGTCTTGATGACGACCTTGCACATCAGCGGCAGCGGTCCCGATGCACCCTATGTGGATGTACCGGTCACGCTGACCGTCTTGGGCAAGGAGGGCTATCACTACTTCCTACCCATCGTTCTCAGGAGATAACACCACCGTATGCAGTCCGAGCTCCCGGTCTTTGACCGGGAGCTCGTTTTCTATGGCCCCGGTCGATACCTGGCCCTATCCGTGCCAGCGATCCAACCTTCTCATCGCCAGCAGTCATTCGCCGGCAAAGGCCCGCAGTTTGTCCTTTCCACGGCTCGGCATTCTGGGCCAGGCGTCAGCGCTCTCCACAAAAGACGACTTCCGTGCCGCGAGCGCGGTAAGCGTAGGTTTGATCGCCCGCCCTGAGCACAATCTCGAACCCGGTGACCAGGGCAGGAATGGGGAGGGCCGGCTTTTTGACGGAGGGGCAGCCAAGATTGTCGGCGGGAAATTCGTCAGAGGTGACGCTTACCACCTCGACGCGATCCACTGCGATCTGATTGCGCATCGCCAACGCCTCCACTGCCCGACGAACCAAGGCCTCCACTTTGGACTGCTGAGGTACAGGAGTCGGCAAAGGCGAGGTATCAGCCGGCGAGGGCTGTGTGGGCAACGCAAGGGTAGGGTCAGGCCTGACCGTAGCCGGCACGCCCGTTCCCACCGGTTCCTCCTGCCCCGGCGAGGCCAACGGCGAAACGGTACCCCCGTCGCCGCGGTTGGAAGATGCACAACCGAGCACCACCGGCAGAAGCCAAACACCGGCCAAGACAGCCATGACCTGTTTTCTCATCCAAACTCTCCCATCCAAGCGACAAATCGTGTATCATCTACCTCATAGACGCGCTCCATCATACCCAGGTTCCCATTGAAAAAGAGCCACCGGATAGTGCCGATGGCTCGTCTCTGCCCCTTTTGAGGAAAGGGCTCTTGGGCTTGGCCCGCCGCCGGCGGACCTTCATACCCCTCAATAGCCGTTAAAGCCAATGGTGACCTTGCCGTCTTGAACAATGGTCGGCACGTGGCGCCGTCCTCCATTCAGGGTCAACATCTCCTCCAGCCGAGCCTTGTCGGCTTGGATGTTGTATTCGATATAGGCGATGCCCCGTTGCGCCAGATCATCTTTGGCCCCAGCGCAATGGGGGCACCCCGGTTTGGTGTACAGGATGACGGTCATACTTTGCGCCTCCTCTCCAATCGGTCGTTAACAAGTGATATGAAACAAGCCGATGATGGGTCCCTCGGCCCGATTCCAGGCCTCCATCGCCTGGCTCATGGGCGACAGGTCCACAGAGCAGTCCACCTCTTGGAAAAAAGCTGCCGCCTCGTCCGAGAGCTTGACAGTGCCAAATTGGCCGGCGCCGACAATGAGCCGGGCGGCGCCCTGTTCATAGACGTGCTGAGCTTCGGCCAATGACAGAATGTGCGACGTGCCGTACACCGCTTTCGAGAGCTCTTTCTGGCGCTTTATCACCCGTCCATCCAGACGGATAAGTACGTCGTGTTTGAAGGTCTCGCCATTGATGACAATCGAGCCAAACCTCGAGCCGTCGAGGGTGGGTTTCATCTCCTCTTTGCCCTCCGGCAGCTAGCGCAGCATGCGATCATCGCCCACGCGGCGCGTAATGCGCTTTTCGTCCAGGTACCCAGCCAGGGCCAGGGCATACTTGCGGCTGGTGCCAAAGAGATCGCGGATCTGGGCCACAGTGATCGTCTCGTGCTCGCGAAGATAGGCCACAACCCGGTCGCGCATCTCCTCCAAGGTCTCGGTCAAGAACAGCACATCATCGGTCATCTTGGTCAAACGGCCCTGCTCCACCAACGCGTTGACCACGTCAGCGCCCACCTGCTCCTCACACTGAGCCACCGAGGGGGTCAGGTAGGGGTTGCGGCTGAGATCGGCCAGGAGGCGATCCACCAATTGCTGTTGTCGGTCGGTAAAGCGCGCCTCGTGAGAGGAGAGATGGAGCACCCCACCCGATTCGACCAGCCAATCGTGCCTGATTCCCCGGCCTATGATCTCGTTGAACAACCGAGGGGGCAGCTTGGGGATGTAGCGCTGCAAGCGGCTCTTGACCTCTTCGCGCGGCATTCCAATCCGCAGGGGATACTGGTCGTGGTACGCCTTCAGCAGGGCTTCCAGCCGTTCACGGAGCGCCCCCCAACCCGAACGCGTGATCAGGAACATCGGATCGGCGATGCGCGCCTCGGGCTCGCCGCCGGACCCAGCATCCAGCACATAGATCTGCTCGTCGACCACCAGCGCCTGAAGCGCCTCCTGCGCCTGGGCGCGGTCCATGCTGCTCCGCTCCAAAAGCTCGCGGACCTCGCACGGTTGCCGGCGTTCCAAGTCTTGCAACAGCACCTCTTGGGGGCTGCCGTGGGCCTGGGTCTCCAACTGTTCGATCACGTCGGATCGGAAGCGCCGATGGCGGCGTCCAGGAAAGGGGTTGATCACCGTCCCGCCGCCCACCGTGAGACTGGGCGAGGGCTGGCGGATGATAAATCGGTCGCCTTTGATCAAGGCGACCGGCTCCTCCAGGTGCAATTGGACCCAACCCTGCTCGCCCGGCTCCAAAACCTGGACGCCCAACAGCCGCACTCGGGCCCGCGCCTCAGATGCGCCGCAGAAAAAATCGACCTGGGCGTTGTGCTTCAGGCTTTGAGGGGCATCGGCCAGGTATCGAAGCTGACAATCGACCATCGTCGTCGGCTGCAACCAGCCGGGCGACGTCACCACATCGCCGCGCCGGACCTCTTCTTTGCTCAGACCGGTCAGATTGATGGCCACCCGGCTGCCCGGAACGGCCTGCTCGATCTTTTCCTTGTGGGTTTGCAATCCCCGAATTCGTGTCTTGGTGCCCAAGGGCTGAATTTCGACCTCTTGACCCACCGAAAAGGAACCGTCGCTCAAGGTACCAGTGACCACTGTGCCGAATCCAGGGATGGTGAATACCCGATCCACCGGCAGACGGGGCCGCCCCACGTCGCGCCGCGGTGCATTTTGGGCCAGGTAACGCTCCAATTCCTCGACCACGGCCCCCAGCCCCTCGCCTGTGCGGGAGGAGCAGCGCACCACCGCCGCCCCTTCTAGCACAGTGCCATCCAAGACCTCCAGCAGGTCGGCCTCCACCAAATCCACCCAGTCCTCATCCTCGGCCATGTCGATCTTGGTCAAGGCCACCACGCCGCCGGGTACGCCCAGCAGGTCGAGAATGGCCAGGTGTTCCCGTGTCTGGGGCATGACCCCTTCGTCGGCGGCGACGACAAAAAGGGCAGCATCGATGCCCCCCACCCCCGCGAGCATGTTCTTGATAAAGTCCTTGTGGCCGGGGACGTCCACGATACCCACCCGCTCTCCGCCCGGCAGAGAGAGCCAGGCGAATCCCAGGTCGATGGTCATCTCGCGCTCTTTTTCTTCTCTGAGCCGGTCGGGATCGATGCCGGTCAGGGCGCGGACCAGCGAAGATTTGCCATGATCCACATGCCCGGCTGTTCCAATTACGCGCACGATGCCTTCCTTGTCCTCAACGGCTGTCGGGCCGCCTCAAAACGAGCTGGCCTGCTATTTCTCTTTTTTGGGCTTTTCTTCCAGCAGACGGGTCATTTCACCCATCCAGCGACGCGCTTCCTGACTCTCGTAGGTCACCATCGATTCCATGAACTTCCAAGCGGCATCGATCCAGGTTTGCGTTTCGACCTGGCGCTCCTCGATGGTAACGAACCGATTCAACACGCTCTGGTTGCGCTTGTCCTGTTCGCTCCACTGATGCTCCCAATGCAAAAGCTCCTTTTTCCAGCGCTTTTCGTTGTCCTCACTCCATTGCTCCATTTGGCGCTTCTGGTGTTCCTCCGCCAGGCGCTGAAGCTCGGACACCTGGGTTTGCTCGCGCTTGATCGCTTCCTGAAAGCGCTCAACGCTTTCCACCACCTGGCGATCCTGCCGAAAAGCCTCGGAAAACTCTTGGACTTGCAGGCTGAACCGATCGATCTTTTTGACGTGGGCTTCCATCACCTCGATCCACTCGGACAAGCTGCGCTTGACCGATTCGGCCTCCAGGAGTTGCGCTTCGACAAACTCACGTTGCGACGTTCGCAATTGCGAGATCAACTGCTTCAGCTCGCCGGTGTCCCGTTCCTGGCGTTGAGAGATGTCCTCCAGCCTTTGGATGCGTGGCCCCAGTTGCTCGATCCGTTTGAGTGCCTCCAGGGTCTCTTGCTGAAGCTGGGCGATCCGCTTGGCGTCCTGTTGGCGGCCGTCTTCCAGGAATGCCAACCCGCGCAAGCGGTTTTCCACCCCCTGCGACAGAGCGGTGACGTCCTGCTGGACGACCAACAAGATGTCGCTCACCCGCTTTTGCTCCGCCTTGCGCAGGGCCAGCTCTTCGGTATGGCGCGGCAAGGGCTCCAACTCGCGACGAATTTCGTTCAGGCTGCGCGAAAGGTTGTCGCTCTCTACAGCCCGCACCCGCGCCGCCTCGCGGCTCTCCTGCTGGCGGCGCTCGTCGGCCTTGGCGAACATCTGCACCACTTCTTCTTTCAACTGTTCCAGAGACGTTTCCAGTTGAGCGTATTTGAGGAGCTGGTTACGAAGGCCAGTCACCCGCTCTTCCAGGCTGCGGATCACGTGACTCTGGTCTTGTAGCTCGGTCTCTTGCCTCTCGATCTGCTGTTGCAAGCGGATCAGTTCTGCTTTGTCCCGACGGTGTTCCTCGTCGAGCCAGGTAGTCATCTGAGTCAACTGGCCCAGATCCATGGTCATAGGTCAAGCCTCCGTCTTAAAGGTAGCCACACACTTTCTGCGGCTTGTCTGTTGGGCCCCTAGCGATTCAAATCCACAACCTTGCCGCTGCTGGTGAACACGATCCGTTCGGCGATATTGGTCGTCCGGTCGGCGATGCGCTCCAGGTTGTGGGCCACCCAGAGCAGATAGGTGGCCTGGGTAATGGTGCGGGGATCTTCCATCATGTATACCAGCAATTCGCGGTACACCTGGTCGTACAGTGCGTCGACCACGTCATCTTCATCCCCAATCTGTTGGGCGATCTGCGAGTCCTGGGCGACAAACCCCTGCAGCGCCCGTATCAGCATTTCGCGCCCTTGCTCGGCCATGCGGGGAATATCGATCAAGGGCTTGAGCAGGGGGCGATCGGCCAGCTTGATCGCCAACTTGGCAATGCCCTCGGTATAGTCGCCGATCCGCTCCAGTTCGGACGCGATGTTGGAAGCCGCCAACAGAACCCGCAGATCGCTGGCCATGGGCTGCTGGGTTGCGATCAAGACGAGACATTGCTCGTCGATGTCGTACTGGGCGGCATTGATCTGGTCGTCAAAGGCGATCACCTCATTAGCCAGCGCTACATCTTGATTGACCAAAGCCTGGATGGCGCGGTCAATCGAGTGGGCCACCACGTGCCCCATCGCCAACAAGTTCTCCAACAGCTCCTGAATCTGTTCGTGAAAGATCTGTCGTACCACCGTCGCCCCTCGCTAGTAATGAATCCACACCGGCGTTCCGATTTCGGCCCAATTGAAGAGGGTTTTGGCCGCCTGGGTGCTCAAAATCACGCAACCATACGATGCCCGCTGCCCCAACAGTCCTCCCCACATCACACTTCCGTCAGTGCGAATGGGCAATGCATGAATGCCATTCTCCACCCTACCGACATTATAGATACCCAACCAGTAGGGCATTTTGAGTTGCCAAATGCTGGACCAAGCCATCTCGATCTTGGACTGAACCTTGAAATGGCCGGCGGCTGTATCTCTGCCTCGCAGGCCGGTGGACGTCGGCCAGTTGTAGACCAGGCGGTCGCCCTCGTAGGCGTAGAATCGCTGGGTCGAAATATTGATCTCGATACGTTTGGGTGGAAACAGGTCCTCCATGACCCGGTCGAGCCGCGTCTGGATCTCGGCATTATCCGGCTGCAAAGCCAACGCCGCTTCCAGATCGGCCCGGGCATTCTTGAGTTCGGACTTTTCGTGACGGTGGACCCCTCTTTGGAAATAGGCCTGGGCCAGTAGGGTGATAGTATATTGATCTTGGGGCTTGGCCTCTCGAACGACCGACAGCGCCTCGATAGCCGTCATATTGTCCCCAGCGGCCAACGCAGCTTCTCCCTTGAAGCGATAGGCGTACAGGGTCCGGTTGACCACATCGCCATAGTCCGGCACCCGCTCTTGTACTTTTTCAAAGGCCTCAATCGCCTTATCCCACTCTTCGGCTTGAACGGCTTCCTGGCCCTGGAGGAAGAGCTGGGCGGCTTCTTGCCAGGTCTGACTCTCGTCATTCTCGGGGTCAAAAGACCGGGCTGTGGAAAACTGCTCCAACGCCTGAGTATGGGCGCCCGCATCGACCAGTGCCTGCCCATAGTGTAAGTGAGTGGTGTGCGCCCATTCCTGAACCGCCAACCCTGTGGGGTCCACGCCCCGCATGGTGGCTACCAGATCCACGGCGCGCTCCCAACGTCCCTCGGCAATGGCTGCCTCCAACTGTGATTCGAATTGGGCAGCGATCTCGCCCGGCGTTCGAGTAGGCGCGGGAATGGCTGTGGGTGTGGGCAGGGGCATCAACCAGGCTAGGCTCTCATCCACCGGTCCCCACACCAAAATGGCCAAAAGAGCCAAGCTGGCGACCAGCGTGAGCACCGCCAAGATCGAGCGCAGAGTCGGCGCAAGGTCCGAGTCATCAGGCGCATGTGACGATTCCAGGAGAGACAGCTCGGCCTGGGCCTGGGGATTTTCCGGCTCAAAAGCTAGGACCTGCCGGAAAAATCGGGCCCGCTCCTGCGGATCCTCCTCCATTTGGCCTAGCCGAAACCAGGCTTCAGCGCAGGTGGGATCGGCTTCGATCGCAGCCTGCAACAGACGACGAGCCTCGACCAGGTCTCCCTGATGTGCAGCAATCTGACTCGCTTCAAGCCAAATCTGGGCCTTTTCCACGTGATTAAATCCTTTTTGAACGTGTTCCAGTGACGATCTGTCGCCCGACACGATCTTTAATGCTCCTTGACACGCGCCTATTATAACACCAAATGGCCAGGTTCGCAACGTCATTGGTCCACTCGTCCTTTACCTTTGCGATGAGGCACAAAGTAAGGTATAATAGCCAGCGAATCGCCGGGAGCAATTGACTCCTGGACGTTGGGGGTTGCCTTGAAAGCACTCATCACCGGCATTTCTGGCTTTGTCGGTAGTTACCTGGCTGAGCACCTGCAGGCCGCCGGTTGGCAGGTGGCAGGCACTGTTTTTGGACCCTACAAGAACATCATCGACCTGTGCGGGAAATTGGAACTCTACCCGGCCGAGCTGTCCCGGCTGGATGTGATGACCTTTGTCCTGGAACAGGCGCAGCCCGATGTGATCTTTCATCTGGCCGCCCAGCCCTTGGTCTCAGCTTCTCTGCGCGATCCGTGGCCGACCCTCGAAACCAACATCCGCATGCAGCTCAACGTGCTGGAGGGTGTCCGCCAGGTGAACCCCGACTGCCGCGTACTGGTGGTGGGCTCTGGCGAAGAATATGGATTGGTTCGTCCCGACGAGTTGCCGGTCCATGAGGACAACCCTTTACGACCGTTAAACGCCTATGCCATCAGCAAGGTGGCCCAAGACCTGATGGGATTGCAATACTTTTTAACCCACAAGCTACATGTGATCCGCGTTCGACCCTTTAACCACGTCGGCCCCCGACAACGCACCGGGTTTGTGGCTCCCGACTTTGCCAGCCAGATCGCTGCCGCAGAACAGGGCCTGCGCCCGCCGGTTATGGAAGTGGGCAATCTGAGCGCTCGCCGTGATTTCTGCGACGTTCGGGATGTCGTCCGGGCTTATGTGCTGCTCATCACAGAAGGAGAATCGGGACAGGTGTACAATGTGGGGTCAGGGGAATCGCACAGCATACAGCAAGTCCTGGATGGGATGCTGGCCATGAGCCGCGTGCCGATTGAGGTCCGTCAGGACCCCGATCGGATGCGCCCCGCAGACATTCCCGAGATTGTCTGCGACGCCACACGCCTGTGCGAACGCACGGGCTGGCAGGTCACCATCCCCTTTGAACAAAGCCTCCAGGATATTCTGGAATATTGGCGTCGAGAAACGACCCAAAACCTCTGACGGTTTGGCATGGGTGATCTCGAGCAAGGATAGTAGGAATGGCGAAAACAGCACTTATCACCGGTCTGACCGGGCAAGATGGTTCCTACCTGGCCGAGTTCCTGCTCGAACAGGGCTACAACGTGGTTGGCATGGTCCGGCGGTCCAGCACCGTCAATTTTGGCCGCATCGAGCACATTCAGAATCACGTAACGATGGTCCACGGCGACCTGCTGGACCAGACGTCGCTGATCGATATCATGGCCGAATATCGACCCGATGAGATCTATAACCTGGCGGCCCAGAGCTTTGTACCCGTGTCATGGAAGCAACCTGTACTGACCGGCGAATTCACGGCCATTGGCGTCACTCGCGTGCTGGAAGCCATGCGCACCACAGTGCCCCAGGCTCGCTTTTACCAGGCTTCCAGCAGCGAGATGTTTGGCAAGGTTCAGCAAGTGCCACAAAGCGAAAAGACTCCCTTTTACCCGCGCAGCCCCTACGGAGTGGCCAAGGTCTATGGCCATTGGATCACCGTGAACTATCGGGAGAGTTACAACCTCTTTGCCTGTTCGGGGATTCTCTTTAACCACGAGAGCCCGCGGCGGGGACTCGAGTTCGTCACACGCAAGGTCACCTACGGCGCGGCTCAGATCAAGCAGGGGCTGGCCCACGAACTGCATCTAGGCAACCTGGAATCGCGCCGCGATTGGGGGTATGCTGGCGATTATGTCAAAGCCATGTGGCTGATGTTGCAGCAGGACGAGCCCGACGACTATGTCGTGGGCACAGGGGAGACCCACTCGGTGCGAGAGCTGTGTCAGGTGGCCTTTGATCGCCTGGACCTCGATTGGGAAAAGTATGTCGTGGTCGACCCAAAATTCATCCGCCCTGCCGAAGTGGATCTCTTGGTGAGCGATCCTTCCAAAGCCCGGCGAGAATTGGGTTGGGAACCGGAAGTATCCTTCAAAGCCCTGATTGAAATGATGGTGGACTCGGATCTTGCCCATCTAAAACAGATTCACCACTTGTAAAGGAGACAATCCATGACGGATATTCGATTTGGCACAGATGGCTGGCGAGCCCGAGTTGCAGAAGATTATACTTTTGATAACGTCCGGCGCTGCGCCCAGGGCTTTGCCTCCTACATGCTGGAGAAAGGCAAGGCGGGCGAGACCCTGGTGGTGGGCCACGATCGGCGATTCATCGGCGAGCACTTTGCCGCAGCCGTCAGCGAAGTGCTGGCCGCCAACGGCTTTCGCGTTCTGCTGACCGACGGCGCCACGCCGACGCCGGTCATTTCCTACGCCGTATTGGCCCAAAAGGCCGCGGGCGCTGTGAACGTCACCGCCAGCCACAACCCCTATACGGATAATGGGTTCAAGGTGCGAAACGAACAGGGCGGCGCCATCGCCCCCGAAGGCCTCAGCGAAATCGAGCGCCTGATCCCCGACATCTCGGGGGTCAAACGTATGTCCCTGGACAAAGCCCTGAGCGAGGGCAAGATCGTCTATTTCGACGCTGCCCCTGCCTATCTGGAACAGATCGCCCGGATGATCGACGTCCAACCCATCAAGGACGCCGGGCTGACCGTCCTGGTGGATGCCATGTGGGGCAACGGCGCGGGCTGGTTCCCGCGAATTTTGGGGGGCGGCAAAACCCGCATCATCGAGATCCACGCCGAGCGAAATCCGATTTTCCCCGAGATGCTCCGCCCCGAACCGATCCCGCCCAACGTGGATGTGGCACTGGCCAAGGTCACAGAAGTCGGGGCCGACATAGCCCTCATCAACGACGGCGATGCCGACCGGGTGGGCATTGGCGATGAAAAGGGCAACTTTGTCAACCAGCTCCAGGTCTATGCTCTATTGGCCATGTACCTCTTGGAGGTGCGCGGCGAGCGGGGCCCCATCGTCAAAACCCTGTCGACCACCTCGATGCTGGAAAAACTGGGCAAGCTCTACAACGTGCCCGTCTATCAGACGGGCGTCGGATTCAAATATGTGGCGCCCAAGATGATCGAAGTGGACGCCCTCATCGGCGGCGAAGAGAGCGGCGGCTACGCCTTTCGCCATCACGTGCCCGAACGAGATGGCATCTTGGCCGGCCTGTACATGTTGGACCTGATGGTCCGCATGGACAAAAAGCCGTCGGAGCTCATCGAACACCTTTACAGCCAGGTGGGCCCCCACTACTACGACCGCATCGATACCCGCTTCCCGCAGGAACAGCGCGACGCCACCCGGCAGCGGGTCCTGGACGCCAAGCCGGCGACCATCGGCGGGCTGGAGGTGACCGGTCTGGACACCACCGACGGCTTCAAGTTTGGCCTGTCGGATGGGGGCTGGTTGCTCATCCGATTCTCAGGCACCGAGCCGGTCATCCGGGTGTATTGCGAGACGACCCATGGCGACCGGGTGCAGCAAATTTTGGAGGATGGGCTCCGGATTGCGGGCTTGAAAGAGTGAACCTGGTCGATACGCACGCCCACCTGGACTCATCCAGGTACGATAAGGACCGCGCGGCGGTCATCTCTCGCACCCGGGAGGCGGGCGTGACCCAGACGATTACCATCGGTGGCAGCCTGGAGGCGAGCCGCCGGGCCGTGGCGCTGGCTCAGGAATACCCCTTTCTGTACGCGGCGGTGGGCATCCATCCCCACAACGCCGTAGACCTGAATGGGACGACCCTGGCCGAACTGCGGGAATTGGCGCAACAACCCAAGGTGGTAGCGGTGGGCGAGATCGGTCTGGATTTCTACCGCGACCTGTCGCCACGCGACGTGCAAAGGCGAGCCTTTCAGGCCCAATTGGCCTGGGCCGCCAAGCTGGGCAAACCGGTGGTCATCCACGACCGGGACGCCCACCAAAAAGTCCTGGAGATTCTGGCCGATTGGGCAGCAGGCCAGGCCCATTCTCCGCTGGCAGGCCGGTTGGGGGTCTTGCACACCTTTTCCGGCGACCTGTCCATGGCCGAACGGGCCATCGAGCTGGGATTCTATCTGTCCATCTCGGGACCGGTGACCTACCAGAATGCGCGCGACCTACCTGAGGTGGTTCGGTCCGTGCCGTTGGAGCGTCTGATGGTCGAAACCGACTGCCCGTGGCTGGCGCCCCATCCCCATCGGGGCAAGCGCAACGAACCGGCCTACGTCCGGCTGGTGGCCGAACAGATCGCGGCGCTGAGGGGGATCGACTTGGCAAAAGTGGCCCAGGTGACCACTGCCAACGCCCGGCACCTGTTTGGTCTCGACGAGTAAGAGCAGGGCGGTCATGGCCCGCGCAGACGCAAATTGGGCATATCGTCCACTGAAAAGTGATGTAGAGAGGAAGTAGTTTGAAGACCATTCCGTTACTGGAACACCTGACAGCCGATCTGGAGCGGGTCGAGCGCAAGATGCGCGAGCCGATGCATCCTGACTATCCGCAGCTCACGCTCGTGCTGGATCATCTGCTCGACAGCGGCGGCAAGCGACTGCGCCCGGCCCTGGCCTTGCTGGCGGGTCAGTTCTATCCCACCGATATTGAAAAACTCGTGTCGCTGGCCGCCTCGGTCGAGATGCTGCACACCGCCACTCTCGTCCACGATGACTTGATCGACGGCGCTCTGCTGCGGCGAGGCAAGACCACGTTGAACGCCCGCTGGAGCGCCGGAGCCACCGTCCTCACCGGCGATTATCTCTTTGCCCGCGCGGCGAGCCTGGCGGCCTCGACCAACCACGTGCGCGTCATGGGCATCTTTGCCAACGCCCTGATGACCATCTGTAGCGGTGAACTGCGCCAGATCTTTGACCGCGGGGAACTTCCCTGCCTCGACAGCGAGCAGGCCTGGCAGACCGCCCTGGATCGTTACGACCAGCGCATCCACGCCAAGACGGCCTCCCTCTTTGCCGCATCCACCGAAGCGGCAGCTGTGCTCAGCAACGCCCCAGAGGTCGAAATCATCGCCCTGCGAGACTATGGACAGCTCCTGGGCACCGGGTTCCAGATCGTCGATGACGTGTTGGATTTCGAGGGCAATGAGAAAACCCTGGGCAAGCCGGTGGGCAGCGACCTGCGCGAGGGCATTGTGACGCTGCCGGCGATGTACTATCTGCGGAACCATCCCCAAGACGACCGGATCGCGCGGGTGTTGCAAGATAGCCGTGATGAAGAGTTGGTCGGCAGCGTGGTCGCTGCGATCCGCGAATCTGGGGCAGTGACCCAGGCGTTGGATCGGGCGCGCGACCTGATCCGCCAAGGCCAGGCGGCACTTCAGGTTCTGCCAGAGGGAAAATCGCGAACGGCGCTGCACGAACTGGCCGAATACACCATCGACCGACAAAAATAGCCCCCGAGAACGGGAGAGACGTGGTTGATCTGAGCGTTGTCATCGTAAGCTGGAACGTCCGCGACCTGCTGCGCCGTTGCCTGGCCTCGGTGCTCAGCGCTCCCCAGCCTGCGGACGGTGACCTCGCTCCCCTGCCCGATAGAGAACCCACCCTCGAGATCATTGTCGTCGACAACGCCAGCGCCGATGGCAGTCCCGATTTGGTGCGGGCCGAGTTCCCTCAGGTGCACCTCATCGCCAACCCGGATAACCGGGGTTTTACGGCCGGCAACAACCAAGGTCTGGTGGAGAGCACAGGACGCTTATTGTTGCTCCTCAACCCCGATACCGAGATCCTGGGCGATGCCCTGTCGACCATGATGGCCTATATGGACGCCCATCCCGAGGTGGGCGCCTTGGGCCCCCGGCTCTGCTACCCCGACGGCAGCCTGCAACCCTCTCGCCGCCGATTTCCCACCTTGGCCACGGCCCTGGTCGAAAGCACCGTCATCCAGGAATGGTGGCGCGATAACCCTCTTTTGCGCCGCTACTACATGGCCGACACGCCCGACGAGGCCATCCAACCCGTCGATTGGGTGGTGGGCGCCTGCCTGCTGGTGCGCCGTGAGGTGTACGACCGCGTGGGCGGGCTGGACGAGGGTTTCTTCATGTATTCGGAAGAGATGGATTGGTGCAAACGGATCAAAGACGCCGGGTGGAAGGTGGTCTACCTGCCCACAGCGAGGGTGATCCACTACGAGGGCAAAAGCAGCGAGCAGGTGGTGCCTGCCCGGCACATCCATTTTCAGAGCAGCAAGGTACGCTATTTTCGCAAGCACCACGGCGCGCTACAGGCCGAGGCCTTGCGCGCCTTTTTGCTGGCCACCTATTGGTACCAACTCGCCCGCGAGGGGCTCAAATGGCTGGTGGGCCACAAACGCCCCCTGCGGGCTGAACGGGTGCGCGCCTATCGCCAGGTACTCCGCTCCGGGTTGCGAGGGCATCGCCCATGAAGGTGCTGTTTGTCACCGGCGAATTTCCGCCCATGCAGGGTGGCGTGGGCGATTACACCCGGGAAATCGGGCAGGCGCTGGCCGATCTGGGGTGCGAGGTCCACATCCTGACCTCCACGGCAGCCGGGCCGGCGCCGAAGCTCGCCGTCCATCCCATCGTCGAACGCTGGGACTGGGGCTGCTGGCGCGTTCTGCTCGATACCATCGGCGCCCACTCCCCCGACGTGGTTCACGTCCAATATCAGGCCGCGGCCTATGCCATGCACCCGGCCATCAATTTGTGGCCCCGTCGATTGCGGTGGAAGGGCCTCTCGCGGCCCCGGTCGGTGGTCACTTTCCACGATCTAAAGGTTCCCTATCTTTTTCCCAAGGCAGGCCCCCTGCGTCGCCGGGTGGTCACCGAGCTGGCCCGCCAGAGCGATGCGGCCATTACTACCAACCGCGAGGACTGGCAGAGCTTGCAGCAAGCGATGGGCCGACCTCCTGCCCTGATTCCGATCGGTTCCAACATCACCCCACAGTTGCCCCCGGAGGTTGACCGGCCTGCCTGGCGGAGGCGTTGGGGCGCTGAACCTGAGGATCTCTTGCTCTGCTTCTTTGGCTTTATCAACGACCGCAAGGGCGTAGACATCCTGCTGCACGCCCTGCATCACCTGGCCTCGGGCCTGGTCCCACAAGCCCGCCTGCTGTTCATCGGTGGGCAGACCGGCGCCAGCGACCCGACCAATGCTCAATACCTGCTGAAGATCCAGCAGCTCATCGCCGAACTGGGGTTGGAGGAGCGGGTGCAGTGGACCGGGTATCTCGCCGGCGAGGAGATTTCGGCCTGCTTCTGGGCATCCGATCTGTGCGTCCTGCCGTTCCGCGACGGGGTGTCATTCCTCCACGGCACGTTCCACGCCGCGCTGGCCCACGGCGTGCCCATCGTCACCACCCGGCCCCGCAGCCCCCTGCCCGAACTGGCCGATGGCGGCAACGTGGCGCTGGTGCCCCCGGAAGATCCCCAGGCCCTGGCCCAGGCCATTGCCCAATGGGCAGCCGACCCAGAAGGACGCCAGCGGCTGGGCCGCGGCGCCCTGGCCCTGGCAGCCGAATTTCGCTGGGATAAGATCGCTGCCGACACCCTGGCCCTCTATTGCTCCCTCACCGCCAACCCGTAGAGGCAAAGTCCTTGCTGCAGTCGATTCCGCCTCGCACCAGATGCTGCCCGCTGCTGCCCCTTGAGCGGACAGACCACGTTCCGGCAATGCTCCACCCCGGCGTTGCTGGCATCCAACTCGTTTGGCGTTTTACCCTAGCTAGGGTAGAATAGGGCCGGAGGTGCTATGACCCGGCCAAAGCGAGACAACCGGATAGGCGGGCTTTTGGCGACGATCCTCATCCTCTATGCCATCCTGGGGACTCTGTACGCGATCTATACCCCCGCCTGGCAGGCGCCCGATGAACCCGCCCACTATAACTATATCCGCTACCTCGCCGAGCAGGGCCGGTTCCCGATCCTCAAAATGGGCGATTATCCGGGCGAGTACCTGGAAGAGATCAAGGCCGCCCGCTTTCCCCCCGACATGAGCATCGAGCCGATCCGCTACGAGTTCCATCAACCTCCCCTCTACTACCTGTTGGCGGTGCCGGTGTACGCCCTCTTTGACGGGGCTCTCCTGCCCATCCGTCTGTTGTCGGTGTTCCTGGGCGGGTGGCTGCTGGTGGCCATCTACCGGATCGTGTGCACAGCGGCCCCCGGCCGTTCCTACTTGGCCCTGGGGGCGACGGCCTTTGTCGCCTTTTTGCCCATGCATTTGGCCATGGTCGCCTCGGTCAACAACGACCCCCTTTCCGAGCTTTTGCTGGCAGGCGTTGCACTCTTTGGCCTGCGCTATCTAAAGGCGGATGAGGACCCGCAAGGCGAGGGCGCCAACGCCCGCCTCCTACTGCTGATGGGCATCGTCACCGGCCTGTGCTTTCTGACCAAGTCGGGGGTCTATATTGCCCTGCCCCTGGCGCTGGCGGCTGTGGGACTCCGGCACCTGTGGCTGACCGACACGCCCCCCACCCTGCGCCGCACCGTCCAAGGGGGGCTTCTCTATTTTGCGCCGGCCATTGGGTTGGCCCTTCCCTGGTGGCTGCGCAACTTGGCCATCTACGGCGGGCTCGACTTTTTGGGACTGGCCCGCCACGATCAGGTGGTGGCAGGCCAGCTCCGCACCGCCGACTTTATCGCCGCTCAGGGGTTGGGCACCTGGGCCCACAACCTGGTGGTGACCACCTTTCATAGCTTTTGGGGTCAGTTCGGCTGGATGGGCGTCTTGTTGGATGAGCGCCTGTACCAAGTGGCGGCCCTTCTCTCGGCCCTGGCGCTCATTGGCTTGGTCCTGTGGCTGATCCGGGCCTGGAGCCTGCGGGCCGAGATCGCCCGCGGACAGTGGGCCGCGGGTGGGCTGCTGCTCCTGCTGGCGGTGATGGTCGTAGCCAGCTATGCCTGGTACAACCTGGGGTTTCTGCAGCATCAGGGGCGCTATCTGTTCCGCGCCCTGGCGCCGGTGGGGCTGGGCGTGGCCCTGGGCTGGCGCGAGGTCCTGGAGCGGCGCCTGGCCTGGCCTTTGGCCGCGGCGCTGCTGGCGGGCGCCGTCCTCCTGCGTCTGACCGGGCTCCTTTCTAACTGGCCGGCCCTGATGCTGGCTGCCACTGCTGCAGCCCTGGCCCTCCGGCGGTTCCTGCCGCGCGCCCTGGACCCTGTCCTTCAGGCCATTCCCTACCTGGCCCTCATCGCCTTGGCCGGGGCCAGCCTTTTCCTGTTTATCGTGCCCCAGCTTGCCCCGTGATTTCCCCCATGCACCGAGCTTTGCCCGGCTCGCCCACGGCGCGGCTGGACCTGCACGTCCATTCCGACGCATCGGCTGACGGCCAATCGAGCATCGCCGAACACGCCCATCGCGCCCTGGCCTTGGGGCTAGACGAGATAGGCTTTTGCGAACACGTGGACCTGGACCCCCGCGACCGCCACTGCGGCCACCTGGACCTGACCCGCTACAGCCGTGAGATCGCCCGCGTTCGACAAGAGGTGCCGGGCGTCCGCTTGCGGCAGGGCATCGAGATATCGTACCAGAGCCACAACGAGGACGAGATCCGTACCTGGCTGGAGATCGAGGCCCTGGATTACGTCGTCACCTCCCTGCACATCTTGGACTATGCCGATGGGTGGAGCATCGTCTCCGAGGCTCGGATGGCAGGCCGCTACTTTCGCTCCCACGACCAGCGCCAGGCCTATGGCCCCTACTTCCAGGAGCTTTTACGCGCCGCCCACAGCGGCCTGGGCGACATCCTGGGTCACCTGGATCTGGTCAAGCGGTACGGAACGGCCTACTATGGCCCCTTTGAGCCAACCCTCTACCGGGACGAGATCTGCGACATTTTGCAGGCCACGATCCGGCAGGGCATGGCCCTGGAGGTCAACACCTCCGGCTGGCGTCAGGCCCCCGGCGAGCCCTATCCCGCGCCTACGATCCTGGCCTGGTATCGGCAACTCGGCGGCGAACGGGTGACCCTCGGCTCCGACGCCCACAGCGTCGACCACCTGGGTGAGGGCATCACAAGGGCCCAGGACCTGCTCCGCCAGATCGGGTTTCGGGCCGTGGTCACCTTCGAGGGACGGCAGGTACGCTGGCTGGATCTGTAGCCCGCGGAACTGGTCGGTACACTCCAGGGAAAAACGAAACCTTGCGCCGGTTTGGGCGTAGAGGTAGTGATTGTCAGAAGCACCGTCTTCTGGTATAATGATGGACAAGACCACTCAAGGAGGGAATAATGGACATCGGAAAGTCGTTCGCGTTCGTTTTCGAAGACAAGGACTGGATCGTCAAGATCCTCCTGGCGGCTGCCATTCTGCTGATAGGCATCCTGTTCTCGTGGGTCCTGCTCATTCCGGCGATTGTGGCCGCCCTGGCTCTAGCCGGCTACTCGGTCGAGATCACCCGACGCGTGATTCGGGGCCAGCAGGACGAACTGCCTGAATGGACCGATTGGGGCAAGCTATTGACCGATGGGCTCAAAGTGATCGTCATCGGCATCGTCTATGCCCTGCCCATCATCCTGGTGAGCCTCTGTTTGGGCATTCCCGCCGGGCTACTGACCGAGAATGCTCAGGGGATGGATCCTTCGATCGGCACGATGGAAGCGCTAAGCATGACCCTGAGCATGCTGCTAAGCTGCTTGAGCTTTTTGTACGGGATTGCCCTGTCCATCGTGCTGCCGGCAGCCATCGGGTTCTATGTCGATCGTGACGACCTGGGCGCCGCCTTCCGCTTTGGCGAGGTCCTGTCCTTTGTCCGCGACAATTTCAAAACCTACCTGCTCACCTTTGTCATGAGCTGGGTTGCCAGCCTGGTGGGCACCCTGGGCACCCTCGTCTGCGGCATCGGCTGGCTGGTCACAGGCCCCTACAGCTATATGGTCACCGGGCACCTGTATGGCCAGGCCTACCGAACCGCCATGGGCCAGCCCGCGCCGGTTCTGGACGAGTTTGACGCGACTGTCTAGGCACCTAACCCGACGAATTCTATCACCCTGAAATCTGACCTGCCCCACTCGGGCACGTCCAGGAAAGGAGACACCATGTTCTGTCCACAATGTAGCGCACCGAATGAGGACGACGCCGTCTTTTGCGGAAACTGCGGAGCCGTCCTCAATCCGGACGCCGAGCTTGACGAAATGGCAGCCACCCGCGCCGAGGAGGAAACTCGAGAAATCGCGGCCTTGTCAGACGAATGGGCCGAGGAGAAAACTCGCGAGGTCGCGGCCCTGCCGGAAGAATGGGTCGACGAGACGCCAGAGGATCTGTTCGAGTCGACGCCCGAGCCTCCTGAGCGTATGGTGGCCCCACCGCCTTCCAGGGCCTATGCCCCGGCAGCCTCGGTGCCCACCAGCGGCATGGCCATTGCTTCGTTGATCCTGGGTATCAGCGGCCTGACCATTGTTCCCTTTTTCGCCAGCATAGCGGCCATCATCATCGGCTACATGGCCCGCAACGAGATCCGCCAGCGCCCCGATGAACTCGGTGGCGATGGATTGGCCCTGGCAGGCATCATCATGGGCTGGATCGCCGTAGGGGTGACAGTCCTCGGGCTCTTGCTCGGCGGTGGGTTCATGCTGTGCGGCCTCTGCGGGAGCATGGGCGCCAGCGGTTCCTGGTAGGAGGACGCACCGGTCTCGCCCGGTGCTTGTACGATGGATGCTTTATTGAACCTGTTCACAGCTTTTGGTTTATCTTCTTCGGCGGGCCTCAACGCCTATCTGCCGCTGTTGGTGGTGGCATTGATGGCCCGCTATACCGATCTCATCACCCTGGAATCGCCCTGGAACACCATGGAAAACGGCTGGGTGATCGGGGCGCTGACCGTTCTGCTCCTCATCGAGATCCTTGTGGACAAGATTCCGGCTGTGGACACGGTCAACGACACGATCCAGACCGTGATCCGACCCGTCGCCGGCGCCATCCTGTTTGCTGCCGGTTCAGGCGCCATTGGCGAAGCCCATCCGGCCCTGACCATGATCGCCGGATTGTTGGTGGCAGGCAGCGTGCACACCGTCAAGGCCGTAGCCCGGCCGGTGGTCACCACTACTACAGCCGGGACGATGAACCCTGTGGTCAGTGCAGGCGAGGACGTCGTGTCGCTGGTTGTGGCCGTGCTGTCCGTCCTTCTGCCGATCCTGGGATTGTTGGTACTTTTGGCATTCGTGATCTGGCTCGTTCGCAGGCGCCGCCGCGCCTGGGACACCTGGTAACACCCCAAGGAGGGAAACATGAGCGACTCTTTTGACGACCCAACCTTTGGTCACGAGCCGTACCCCGCGCCGGAACCCAAGAAAAAGATCAGTGGCTGGCTGATTGCCCTGATCGTGGTCTTGGTACTCATTGTGGCCTGCTTCCTCTGCGTGTGCCTGGCGCTTGCCTTTTTTGTGCCGGCCAGTGGTTCGGTCTTTTCCACCATCGTCACGACCCTGGAGATCCCCGCGCCCTAAAGAAGGCGGCACCCGCGATGTTGTTCCCATAAAAGGCCCTCCTGCACAACGGAGGGCCTTTTGCATGCGGCCCGACGCCCAAAAGGGTTGCATCCCCATCCGAATGGTGCTATACTACGCCCCGTTGGGAAGATCTCCAAGAGGGGGGAAAGGTATGATAAAACGCACCGACCTGGTCACCTACCTGGACGAATACCTCCAGGTGCGCACCATTGAGGACGCTTCCAACAATGGCCTGCAAGTGGAAGGCGCCGACGAGGTGGAGCGCCTGGCCTTTGCCGTCGATGCCAGCCTGGCGTCCTTTGAGGCAGCCCGCGCAGCGCAGGCTCAGATGTTGGTGGTGCACCATGGGCTATTCTGGGGCAAGCCCCTCATGGTCACCGGCGCCCACCGCCAGCGCCTGGCCCGGCTCTTGGAGGGGAACCTCTCCCTGTATGCCGCCCACTTGCCCCTCGATTTTCACGCCGAGGTGGGCAACAATGCCACGCTCGCCCGCTGGCTCCAACTGGAGGACATAGCCCCCTTTGGCGACTATGAGGGGCATGCACCCGGCTTCGCGGGCCGCCTGCCCGGCGAACTCACTCTGTCCCAGTTTGTCAAGAAGGTAGAGACCACCTTGGGCGAACCGACGATCAAAACCTGGGATTTTGGCCCCGAGACCGTTCAGCGGGTGGGCATCATCTCGGGGGGTGCCGCCTTCCTGCTCGACCAGGTCTGGGAGGCAGGCATCGATACCTACCTGACCGGTGAGATGAGCCACAGCGCGTTCCACCAGGCCCGAGAATGGGGACTGAACGTCGTCTTTGCCGGCCACTATGCCACCGAAACCCCCGGAGTCAAAGCCCTGGCCGAGCACCTGGCGCAGCGCTTTGGGCTGGACACTCAATTCCTGGATCTGCCGACGGGCGCCTAGGCCCAACCGTACGCGCACAGGAAGCCACGATGCATCATCCTTCGGGCGGC
>CAZNQW010000016.1:0-31744 GCA_964575225.1 uncultured Anaerolineaceae bacterium
CGCATGAGTTCCATGCCCCCAGCGGGTGTTGCAGGCACGAAAAAGGGCCCAACCCCTGAGGGGCGTCCTGTGGGGGCAGCGAGGGCCAGTCGTCCGGCATTGACTTCATGGACTCCGTCCACGTCCTTGTCGGGCGAGAGAGCCGCTTTGACGGCAGCTTCATCGATGCCCTTGGGCAACGGTTCCTGGACCATGATGCCATGGACGCCCGGGTCAGCGTTGAGTTGGCTGACCAGGGCCACAATCTCTTGTTGGGTGGCGGTCTCGGGTAGCACGTGGAGCTGAGCTTCCATGCCGCGCGCTTTCATCGTCTTTTGAATGGCACCAGCATACCAGACCGAGCCAGGATCCTCACCGGCGCGCACGACGGCAATGGTTGGGGTGATGCCAGTCTGCTCCTTGAACGTTGCCACAGCTTGGTCCAATTCGCCGCGCATCGTTGCTGACGTGGCTTTGCCGTCCAGGATAGTTGTTGTGGTCATTCCTCTCTCCTTTCCAATATGGTAATGTGGTCGAAAGGGGGATACCGGGTGGTGGCACGTGGTCCCGGGCAGCCCGCTCCCGCGCGGTCACAGTTTGCTGACGACCAGGTCATAGATCTGATCTCGTAAGGCTCCTTTGCCTTCCAACAGGCTTTCGAGCCGTGCACGTTTGGCAGCGGCAAACTCTTGATCTTTGAGCGAACCCAGGTTAATGAGTACGTTCAGAGCAGCGCTGCGCAGTGCAGCTTCGGCCATGAGCACGGCGACGCCGGCATCGCTCACGGCAAATTTGTTGCCTTTTTCGGCGGCCGGCTGGCACAAATCAATGACCTTTACGGCTGCTTCGGCGATGCGCAGGGGTACGTCGGTGGCGACTTGGAGAGCGGCCTGCATGGCGACAGCGCGGGCAGCTTTTTCCTCTTCGGTGTCACGGGGCATTTTGGCTGCCGCGGAGTATCCACTGTAGGCTGCTACGTCCGCCTCAAGCAGGTCGGTAAGTTCAGCCCGCAGCGCTTCCGATTGGGCGAGTAGGTCCTGGATATCGTCCTGGACGGCCTCGTACCCCTTTTTGCCCAGGGTCAGGTTGCAGACCATGCTGACCAGGGCTGCCCCCAGGGCACCACTGATCGCTGCCACGCTTCCGCCGCCTGGAGCCGGGGCTTTGCTGGCTAGCTCGTCCAAAAAGTTGGCCACTGGCTTTTCTGTCAGTTTCACGTTATCCTCCTAGGGTCGATTTTGCGCTGGCGCGCACAGGTTGACCGCCTCACCGCCGAATTGTTGCGCGCCAGCGTGTGGGCGGATATGACGGTTGCTCAAGTTCAGAGCAGGGATTTGGCTCGGAGCAATCCGACGCCATCCGTAAAGTGCTTGTCGATGCCCAGGGTCTTGGCGTCGAGGCCGTAGGCTATGCCCATCAATTGGGTGAAATACAAGATGGGAATGTCGAATTTCCCCCCATATTCGACGTTGATTTCGTTCTGGCGCAGATCCAGGTTGGCGTGGCACAGCGGACAGGCTGTGACAATGGCTTCGGCTCCTTCGTCAATGGCATTCTGCAGGATCTTTTGGCTAAGATCAAGGGCAATCTCCAGGGTGCTCAAAGACAGGGAGCCGCCGCAGCAGTCGGTTTTGTAGGACCAATCGACTGCGGTGGCGCCGAGAGCTTCCATCAAGCGGTCCATGTTGGTCGGGTATTCATAGTGCTTTTCACCGGTGACATCGGGTGGGCGGGTGAGCAGGCAGCCATAGTAGCAGGCTACTTTGAGGCCATTCAGAGGCTTGACGACAGGTTGCGCGGCGGCCTCGTAGCCCACGCGGTCGGTGATTGTCGTCAAAAAGTTGTCGACGACCATGTCGCCTTGATATTCGTAGCCGATCTCGGAGGCGATTTTGGTGCGAATCTCGGGATCGTGCTGAACGGTGTTCATGGCGATGCGGAAGCGGGAGAAGCAGGCCGCGCAGGGCATGGTCATGTAGCGGTGGCCCAGATCGTGGGCAATGGCCAGGGTCTGCATGGGCAGTTTGATGGATCGGTAGTGATTGGTGTTGTGGGCAGGGGATGTGCCGCAGCATACCCACCCCTTGGGTTCCACCAAGTTCAGGTGGAGCTTTTCGGCAATGGCGTGGGAGGACATGTTGAATTCGATGCCGGTAGCATGCAGGCTACAGCCAGGGTAGTAGGAGATGACGTCGGGCACCTCGGTCGAGTCTGCCGTGGGAGCAGGCTTGCTCTCGACGTGAGGCTGTCCGTTGCGTGAGCGACGGGCGATGCTGGGCAGGATCTTGAGTTTGCCGCTGCGCAGCATTTTGATGGCCAGAGCTACGTCGTATTTAAAGAGGTGCTTAAAGTCGAGCTTGCCCGCAAAGAACATGCGAATATAAAGCTCGGCCATCAGTCCCAGTTCCCACATTCGGCCAAACCAGTCGATGCCGCGGTTGGCCGATTGGTAGAACATGGGTACGGTGGGGGCCTTGGCTTTGATTCCCTGCTCCTGGGCCATGATCTCCAGCTCGTCCATGATGCGGGCGATGTCGATGTCCTGCGGGCAGCGGGTGGAGCAGGTTTCGCAGGCCGCGCAAATGGAGATGGTCCGCGAATTCAGCACCAGGTCGGTCTGCCCGAACTGGCAGGCGCGCAGAACCTGGTGCGGCTTCAGGTCAAAGTAGGCGGCCACCGGACAGCCAGCGGTGCATTTTTTGCATTGGTAGCACAGGAAGACGTTCTCACCACAGCGATTTTTAATCTCCTGGGCAAGGTCCGTTGTTAGTGTAACAGTCATGAGCCAACTCCTTGGCTAATCTCTTTTTCGAGCGGGGTACCCCGTTCCGAACCGGGCGCCCTTGGCCACGGGCAGCCTATTGTCGGGCTGGATCGTATTTGGGGCCAATTTGGGCCTGTTTGACGATCTCGTCGACAGCTTGCTCCCATTCGATGGCCATGATGTGCACGCCGGCCACGCCTTCTATCTCTTTGCAGGCATTGATCACTTCTACACAGATCTTGATGCCCTCGTTTTCGGACGCTTCGGTGCGCAGCTGCCGGGCTTTCTTGGCTTCGTCTGGATTGTCCATGGCTTTGATTTCGGCCAGGGAAGGGAGACCCTTGGTGCAGTCTTGCATGCGCTGGATGTATTCCGGGTCGACCTCCATGCCGGGTACCTTGGTGGCCATGTAGCGGGCGCCGCCCAGGCTTCGAATGGGGGCTACGCCGGCCAGGATGTAGGTTTTTTCGTGAGCGCCGAGATCGACAACGCGGCGCATGTACTCGCGGAATTTGGGCACGTTAAAGATGATCTGGGTTTGGATAAAGTCGGCGCCGGCGTTGGCCTTTTTGGCCAGGCGGTAGGGCCGAAAATCAAAGGGATCGGCAAAGGGATTGGCCGCAGCGCCCAAGAAGAAGCGTGGTTCCTGGCCTTTGATTGGATCGCCGCACTGAAAGATCTTGCGTTCGCGCATGTCATGACAGACTCGGAGCAGGGAGATAGAGTCCAGGTCGTGCACGTTCTTGGATTGAGGGTGATTGCCAAAGGTCTGATGGTCGCCGGTCAAGCAGAGGAGGTTGCGGCAGCCCAGGGCATAGGCACCCAACAGGTCGCTTTGGATGGCGATCCGGTTGCGGTCGCGGCACGTCATCTGGATGTTCGGTTCGATGCCCAATTCCATGAGCATGACGGCGACCGAGATGGAGGACATGCGAACGACAGCGGTTTGGTTGTCGGTGATGTTGACCGATTCGACGATGCCCTTTAGGAATTGCGCCTTGTGTTCGACCTCGTGTCGGTCGGCGCTCTGGGGCGGACCCAATTCGCCGGTGGCGACAAAATAGCCTGCCTTGAGGGCTTTTTCCAAATTGCTGCCGACAATGTATCCGTTGTCGCTCATAGTTGAAGATCCTCCCGAACAATTTTGCGCTGGCCGCCATCGCGGCTGGTCTCCCAGTTTTTGGCGGTGTTGATGTCCATCAGCCGGTCCAGTTGCCCCAGTTCCTGGAGGCGATGGTAGATCTGATCCCATACACAGGGGGTTTCCTTTTCTGCGTGCACTTCGCAGATGCCATTTTGCGAGCCGCCGCAGGGTCCGTTCAAGAGGCTCTTGGCACAGCGGGCAATGGGGCATAATCCGCCGGTGAGGCCCAGAACGCAATCTCCGCATGCCTGACAGCGTTCTTCCCATACTCCCTGCTCGGTGGGCTGGCTGAGCCCACTGGTGTTGAGCCCTGGCAGCGTCAGCTTTTCGGGGAATTGCTCGTTCATAGTCTGCACGCCAATGCCGCAGGCCAGGGAAAGCACCAAGTCCACGTCGGCGACATAGTCGGTAGCCAGTTCGTTGTATTCGTACTCGCACTGGCGCTGGACTGTCAACTCGCGGATCTCTTTTTCCTGTCCTTGAAGGCGGGTAGCCATGCGAAGCTGGGAAGCCAGGATGGCCACTTCTTTCTCTCCCCCGGCAGAGCACACTGTCACACAGGTACCACAGCCGAGCACGAGGATCTTGTTGGCGTTGCCAATGAGCGCCAGGATCTCTTCGAGGGGTTTCTGTTCAGCTACAATCATTCTTCAACCTCCGCAGATATGTGCCAATTGCGGGTCAGAACGCCGCATTGGAGTGAGAGATTTCCACACCGTTTGTCTTGATAAATCTGGGCACGATGATGGCCGTAGGATTGCGCGCACTGTAGCTTTCTGAGGTATTATACACCACAGTGCTTTGTGAGAGCCAGTCGATTCTGTCACCAAAAAGGTCGAGAAGGCTCGGTGTCACTCGCACGTTGAAAGGAATGGCCACAGAACCATCTGCTTTGAGCAACAGGGTGCCAAAACGGGAGGTGGCTGTGACGATTCCCTTGGATGGGTTGACGAAATTCATATAGTGCAGGAAGGGGATGTACAAGACGTCCGTATCCCGTGACATCTCGACCAACTGTTGCAGCGAGGCCACCTTCTGATCGCCGCCCTGTAGGATCAGGCTCTTGTGTTGTACTGTGTGGCCTGTGGGTTCTGCCTGGAACTCGTCTGCGTCGTCCTGCGACCAGAGAAATCCCTGAAAGACGCCTTGCTCGAAAATCGGGTAACGCTGGCGGGGAATGCCCGTAAAGTCCATTTTGAAAGGGTAGGTCTCGATTTGATCTGGATCGTCGCTCAGGCAAAACTGGGGCGAGAACACCCGCGTGCCGATTTGTTCCTCACTTAGGAAAGAGTAGCCCCGTTTCATCATTCCACCATCGAACCCGATCCAGTTCATGATGCTGATCAGTTCCGCAGTGGCTGCCGGCCCAAAGACGATGTCGTAGGCGCCCAGGGGGAGTTGTTGGGGTGTGCTTTGTTGGTAGCAATTCACGAAAAAGGCGAGGTCTTGGCGCAGCGATTCCGGGTTCAGCTCGGATGCGTTTTGGGCGGACTGCTCGGCGATGGCCTCCCACTTTAGGGATTCGTGGGCGAGTACGGCTGTGATCTGGGCATCGGATGTGCGGAAATAGAGGCTGTGATCCGAGTGGGTGTTGGTGATGGCGATAATGTTCGAACCACAGGAAAAGATGCCCGATAGCCTGATGTCCTCAGTCTCTAGCCCGTGTGCCGCGCTGTTCATGTGAGCCAGGCGATCCGGATTGCTGATTTCGGCCAAGGCCGGGTCGTACCCGGTTTCGTCCACAAAGGTCTGCCCGAAAACGGGTACTGTGGGCTCGTAGGTGAGGGGTTGGACGTGCTCGACCATGCCGGCTGCCAGGTCGATACCTTTCCGCATGTCGTCGATGCGGGATGGATCTGTGATGAGGCCGTAGCTGGCTCGCTTGCGGCCTGAATAGGCGGTGATATTCAGGCGGACCAGGTGCTCGTTGGTGTTTAGCGAGATGGCCGAGTTGGCAAAGCGCATCAAGTGGCTGTCTTCTTGATGATAGAATAGCTCGACGGTGTGTCCACGTTGAAGGGCATAGCGGCGCAGCTCGTCAAGGGTGTTCAGGATTTTGTCCTTCACGCTTATTCTCCTATCCTGACGTTGTCAAACCGGCAGACGGGAACTGCGTGTCCGAGTTGCATCTCCTGGTTGGGTTGGCCTTTGCCGCAGTTGTCCACGTATCCTACTTCCCAGGTCGACTCGTCGCCGACAGCCGAAAGGGAATTCCAAAACTCGACAGTATTCCCTTTGTAGGTTGCGTTCTTGACGGGTGCGCCAATCTCTCCGTCTTGGACCAGCCAGCCGATCTCGGTGCCAAAATGGAATTGCTCGCGATTGGGGCCGATGGACCAGCTCCGCTCCCCGTCCAGGAGGATGCCCTTTTCGGTGTTGCGAACAATGTCCTCTAGGGTGCCGTCCTGGCCTGGATCGATGTTGATATTGGTCATGCGCTCAATAGGGGTGCGGTAGAAGAAGGAAGCGCGATTGCAGCCTCCACTGCCGTCAAAGAGGGTACGGCCTGCCCTAGCGTTGGCCTCCTCCACCATCTGCCGTCCGGTGATGGCGCCCACCAGGATCCCCTTGTCGATGAGGGTGGTGTTTTGGCAAGGGACGCCGTCGTCGTCAAATCCAAAGCTGCCCGGGCTATTGGGAAGGGTGGCATCGGCTCGTGCCGTCAGTTTGGGCGAACCGTAGCGCAGGCGGCCAAAATCGTCCAGCGTGACAAAGGAACCTCCGGCGTAGGATAGCTCGTAGCCCAGAATGCGGTCCAGCTCCAGGGGATGCCCAATGGTCTCGTGAGTCTGGAGCCACATGATACCCGGCATGAGAATGACGGTTCGATCGCCTTTGGGACACTCGTCGGCTACGAGCAATTGATTCAGCTCTCGCACAATCTGGTCCGCTTTTTGGGCGAACAATGGAGCGTCGATCGATTCCCACCCGCGCGTGCTGGCCCTGTTTTGGCCCAGATGAAATTTTCGCTCGTGGGACACGCCTTGGTCGTCCTTGCCAAAGACGGCCAATAGGGCAAACACCTCGGTGATCTGTTTTTCGATCTCGCTGCCCTCTGTGTCGACAAAGAGCACCTGTTTGCGGAAAAAGATCAGTTCGCCCATGCGCTGCAGGACGCCAGGTTGATCCAGGCGGCCGTCCATGTCCTGCAAAAAGCCTACTTGGTCGGCCAGAGGCACCTCAAAGGGGTTGATCTGGCAGGGGCTGGTGAAGGCAGTCTGGACCACCTGTTTGTCGGCCAAGCGGATGGGAAAGGTGACGCGGCGAGCGGCGGCCTGGGCATTATCCAATGCCCGTTCAAAGAGGGCGCTCAGGTTTGTCAGATCGGATGAGGCGGCAAATCCCCAAGCGCCGTCAACGAGGACGCGCACACCCACGCCGCTCTGTTGGGTAGATGTACTCTCTTTGAGATTTCCATTCCACATCAACAAGTGCCGGTTGGCTTCGTTGGGAACCCAGCGCGCGTCGGCGTAGGTGACGCCTCGCGCTTTCAGTCGGTCAAGTTGCTGTTTGATCTCGGGTACCATGCTCATTCTTGCTCTTTTCTGCTAAGCTCATCTTCCAAGTCGGAACTGCGTTTGAGCGGATTCGGTCCGAACCGGCGAGCCCGGTCTGTCATTTCGGTGGCAATTTCGGCGAATCGCGCTCCCTCGGCTGAGGAAAGGAAAAACATTTCCAATCGGTCTGGTTCGAGTCCCACCTCGGCCAGGAGTTGACGGGCTCGCTTGACTCTTCGTTCGGCTCCCAGATTACCTTCCAGGTAATGGCAGGTGCCTTTCAGTCAGCCGGCGACAAAAACCGCATCTGCCCCCTTTTCAAAGGCCCACAACAGGTGGAGAATGTCGACCTTGCCGGTACAAGGCAGGTGCAGCACTTTGACGTTGGGTGGATAGCTCAGCCGCATGGAGCCTGCCAGGTCGGCGGCTGCATAGGCGCAGTAGTGACACGCAAAGGCCAACACCTGGGGCTCAAAGTCGGTCACGGCTTCCTCCCATCATGCGGCCAACGCCAGGTCCAGGGCCTGAAATAGGGCCTCTTCTTTGGCCAGAATCTGATCGTCGGTAAAGTGCTGAAGCTGAATGGCCCGGGCTGGGCACTCGGCCGGGCAAAGACCGCATCCTCTACAGGCGGCGGTGGCGATGGTAGCCGCACCGGCGATCTGGCCAACGCCGATCAGGCTTGGGTCGATGCGGGCCGCGCCGAAAGGACAAATACGGACGCAGGTCAGGCAGCCCGTGCATTTGGCTGGGTCCACGACGGCCACCACGCCCCCGACTTGAAGCTCATCTTGCGACAGGATGAGCGCGGCTCGTGCGGCGGCGGCTCCGGCCTGGGCAATGGTTTCATCCAGGAGTTTGGGATAATGGGCTGCGCCCGCCAGGAAGATGCCCTCTGCTGGAAAATCGACAGGCTGCAATTTGACGTGGGCCTCGAGGAAAAAGCCTTCCAGGCCGCAAGAGAACTTGAATAGTTCGGCCAGCGTTCGGCTGCCTTTGGCGGGAATGGTGGCTGCCGACAAGACAAGCAGATCGGGCTCCAGGGCGACGCGTTGGCCGAGGACCTCGTCTGAAACGACGATCTGGAGCGAGTCGCCGGCTGTAATTTCTGGCTGGTCGCCAGTTGGGTAGCGCAGAAATACGACGCCCGCCTCCCGCGCCTTGGTGTATAGGGCTTCCTGGAATCCGTAGGTGCGAATATCGCGATTGTAAAGGACAAAGACCTGAAGGTCTGGGTTCAATTCCTTGAGCCGCAGGGCGTTTTTGGCCGCCACAGAGCAGCAGATGCGGCTGCAATAAAAATCGGGTCCGTCGGGGTTTTCGTCCCAAGGGCCCACGCATTGGAGCATGACCACTGAGCGGACGCTGTTCAATCGATCTCCAGAGTCGAACTCGTTTTCCAGGTCGGCCTGGGTGATCACCCGCGGATCGCTGCCCAGGCCGTAGGCAGGGCCTCGATATTCGGCTCCGCCGGTGGCAACAATCACCACGCCATGTTCGATGAGGCGCTGGGTTGGCTCGGATCTGGAGGTGAGGGTGCTTTTGAAATTGCCGACAAACCCCTCAAATTTTGTGATCTGGTGATCGGTAAGCACCTCAATTAACGGATGGCTGGTGACTTGAGCAATCTTTTGCTGTAGAAAGGACTTGGGATCGCCCCCTTTTACGGTGGAGGTCAGGGAGCGGGCCTGGCCTCCCAATTCTTTTTCCCGCTCGACCAAAGTGACGCCATAGCCCTGGTTGGCCAGGTTAAGGGCCGCTGTGATGCCGGCCACTCCGCCGCCCAAGACGAGGGCGTGGTGGCTGAGGCTTTGCTTTTGGGTATAGAGGGGCCGCAGGTTGCGCGACCGGGCGACGGCCATACGGATCAGATCCTCGGCCTTGGCGGTGGCGCGCTCGGGCCATTGGGCATGAACCCACGAATCCTGGTCGCGGATGTTGGCCAGTTCGAACAGAAAGGGGTTGAGCCCTGCCTGTCGGATGGTGTCGCGAAACAGAGGTTCGTGGGTACGTGGTGTGCAGGAGGCAACGACGACTCGATTCAGGTTTTTTTCTTGAATGCGTTCCTGTATGAGTTTGAGCGAATCCGCTGAGCAGGTGTAGGTGGTGTTTTCAGCGTGAACGACCTGGGGCAATCTGGCCGAGTATCTGGTGACCCTGGCGACGTCCACGACGCCGGCGATATTGGTTCCGCAACTGCACACAAAGACGCCGATGCGGGGTTCATCGTTGGGGTCGACGGGAATCTCGGGTGGATAGACGGCTGGGTTCACCAGTTCGCCCCTGGCCTCCCCGACTGTGGTCAGCGCGGCAGCAGCCGCGCCGCCGGCCTCGATGACGCTGTCGGGGATGTCTTTGGGTTCGGCAAAAGCGCCGCAGACATAGACGCCGGGGCGCGTGGTTTGGGTGGGATGCAGAGGTTGGGTGAGGCAGAACCCATGGGGATCCAGTTCGATGTGAACAGCCTGGGCGATGGCTTGGGCGCCCGTCGACTGTTCCATGCCCACGCTGAGGACCACCAGGTCAAAGCGCTCGCGGGTCAGTTGCCCTCCGTCCTCGACATAATCAATCAGGATCTGGCGATTCTGAGGATCCTCCTTAAGGGCCGAGATCCGGCAGCGATGATAGTGCAGTCCGCGCTGCTTGCCTCTCTCAAAATAGGCGTCAAAGCCTTTGCCAAAGGCGCGCATATCGATCTGAAAGATGTGGCATTCGACGCCCGGTACGTGGTCCAGGGTGAGCATGGCCTCTTTGGTGGCGTACATGCAACAAACCGAGGAGCAGTAGTCGTGATCCTTGTCTCGGGAGCCGATACACTGGAGGAAGGCGATGCGCTGCGGCGGCGCGTGATCTGACAGACGGTGGATATGCCCGCCCGTGGGACCCGAAGCGCTGAGCAGGCGCTCGAATTGCAGGGAGGTGACGACGTTGGTATACCGTCCAAAGCCGAGTTCGCCGGCGAGCTTGGCATCGTACAGCTCGTAGCCGGGAGCCAAGACCACGGCGCCCACCTGTAGGGTTTCCTCATAGGACGCCTGTTGGTGGTCGATGGCGTGGGCTTTGCAGGCCACGACGCACTGGTAGCATTCGGAGCACAGCCCGCAGCTCAGGCAGCGCTGGGCCTCGGCGAGAGCCTGCTCCTCGGTGAGGCAGAGTTCGACCTCGCGAAAGTCGCCCACGCGCTCGGTCGCGGGTACCTCGGGGATCTGGACCCGGGGTCGAGTGTCGACCTCTCCTCTGGCTACCCGAGCCTGGATCTCGGGTTTTGTTAGCTCAGCGGTAGGCAGGGGGAGCAGCTCGCGGGGTGTGAGCAAGGGGGCATGCCGCAGGTAGCGGTCGATGGATAGGGCCGCCCGACGACCGGCGGCGATGGCTTCGATGAGGGCGCCAGGCCCGGCTGCCGCGTCGCCCCCGGCAAAAATGCCAGGTTGATTGGTTTCCAGGGTCTGCGGGTTGACTCGAAAGGTTCCCTTATGGGTGATGTCCAGGCCGTGATCGGGGTCCAAGAAGCTGATTTCCGGGGCCTGGGCGATGGCCGCTATCATGGCGTCGCAGGGCAGGTCGAATTCGCTGCCGGGGACGGGAACGGGGCGCCGGCGGCCGCTCGCGTCGGGCTCGCCCAGTTCCATGCGCAGGCAGCGCAGGGCGGTGATGCGCCCTCCACGGCTCAATACCTCAACGGGCTGTGTCAGGATTTCGAGTCGAATGCCTTCGGCCAGAGCCTGGTCGATCTCCCAGGAGTTGGCGGGCATCTCGTCGCGGGTGCGGCGGTAGACAATCGATACCTTTTCCGAACCGAGGCGCAGGGCGGTGCGTGCGGCGTCGATGGCCGTGTTGCCGCCGCCGACGACTACAACGCGGTTGCCCAGTGGGCTACGCTCGCCCAAGGCTACCGAGCGCAGCAAGGGCACGCCCTGATAAACGCCTTGGGTCTCATCCTCGCCGGGAATGCGGAGCTTTTGAGGCTCATGAGCGCCTATCGCCAGGAATGTGGCGCTAAATCCCTGGTCCATTAGCTGGCCTATGTTGCGCACAGGATGGTTGAGTTGGAGTTGGACGCCCAAGGCCAGGATCTGATCGATCTCAAAGTTGAGGACCTCGGTAGGCAGGCGATAGGCGGGAATGCCGACACGGGCCATTCCGCCCGCCACAGGGAGCGCCTCAAAAACCGTGACCTGGTAACCCATGCGGGCCAAAAAGTGAGCGGCGGTCAAACCGGCTGGCCCAGCACCGACGACGGCTACCGAACGTCGCTCCGGCGGCGGGAGTTCGACCGGCGCTTCGGGGTATGGCGACAATGCCTTCTGGTCGGCGGGGATTGTGGGTTGCCCAGACGTGCGCCACTGCTCATATACGGTGTCGGCCACAAATCGCTTGAGGGCGCAGATGGCAACAGGGCTATCCAACTTGCCGCGATTGCATTCGGTTTCGCACGGGTGGTGACACACCCGCCCGACTGTGGCGGGAAAGGGATTGTATTGTTTGATGACGTCCAATGCGTCTTCATAGCGACCCTGGGCAATCAAGGCGATGTAGCCCTGGGCGCTGGTCGACGCCGGACAGGTAGCTTTGCAGGGACTGGTTCCTGTCTTGGAGATGACATAGGCGCTGGGAACGGCCTGAGGATAGGGTTTGTAGATGGCTGTTCGGTTGGCCAACCCTTCGTTGAACTCGCTGGGCACCGAAACGGGACAGACCTGGACGCAGTCATCGCAGGCGGTGCATTTCTCCAGGTCGACGTAGCGAGGACGGCGACGGATACGGGCTGTAAAGTTCCCTGGTTCGCCGGCAAGGTCGAGCAGGTCGGTTGAGGTCAAGATCTCGATGTTGCGGTGGCGGCCCGCCTCGACCAGTTTGGGTGAAAGGATGCACATGGAGCAGTCGTTGGTGGGGAAGGTTTTGTCGAGCTGAGCCATTTTGCCGCCGATGGCGGGTTCGCTCTCGAGCAGGTAGGCTTTGATGCCCGAGTCAGCCAAATCCAAAGCAGCCTGAACGCCGGCGATGCCGCCGCCCAAGACCAACGCGGCTCCTATCGGTTTGCTGGTCGCTGGTTCTGCCATCGGTTGTCCCTTCTTCGGAACAGGGCCCACTCTGCACTGTCATTGAGTATACTTGAAACCCATGTGGGTGTCAAGCGTTGCTGGTCAAATCAATTTGCCTTTGTCATGGTTGTTCCTGGTGTGGCGTCGGTTTGCGCAAGGGGCTAGGCCCCAGCCTGCGGACGCGTTCGGTCATTTCGGTGGCTGCGTTGGCAAAGGCATGGGCCTGGCTGCCCGACATGTAAAAGATGCCCAGCCGGTCGCCTTCGATGCCTATCTGCTCCAGCAATTTTCGAGCATATTCCAGCCGTTTGGTGGCGCGGACGTTGCCATGGACGTGATGGCAGTTGCCAATGGGACAGGCTACTACGTAGACGCCGTCGGCGCCTTCTTCAAAGGCCTTGAGAATGTATTCAACATCCACTTTGCCCGTGCAGGGAAACCGAATTAGCTTGACGCTGGCCGGATAGTTGAGGCGTAATGCTCCTGCTGTGTCGGCAGCCATGCTCCCGCAGTAGATGCAGGTGAAGGCAGTCAGTTGAGGAAGAAATTCCTGGTCGGTTGTGGCGGTTTGATTGTTCGGTTCGGTCATGGATTTTGTCCTCTTGTCCCTTTGTTGGGCTTACTCGCTCCACCATGCACCCAGGATCGGTTCTTCGGCCAGTACCAGTTGATCGTCACGGTAATGGCGCAGTTGGATGGCGTTGGCTGGGCATTCACTGGTGCAGGTGCCACAGCCTGTGCATAGGGAGGGTTCGATAAACGCTGCGCCGATGATGTTGCCCACGCCGATGGCTTTGGGGTCGACTTTGGGAATATGGAAAGGGCACACACGCACACAAGTAAGACAGCCCACGCATTTCGCCTGGTCGACGATGGCGATGGTGCCTCCCACTTCCAGGCGCTCTTTGCTCAGGATGGTCATTGCTCGCGCCGCAGTGGCGTGAGCTTGTGAGATGGCCTCCTCTACGAATTTGGGATAGTGGGCCAGACCCGCCAGGAAGATGCCCTCTCGTGTAAAGTCCATGGGGCGGAGTTTGAGGTTATCCTCCATGAAAAAGCCTTCGCTGGACAAGGGTACATCCAGGATCTTGGCCAGGGTTGGGTTGCTCTCGGCTGGCAGAATGGCCATCGACAGCGCCAGCAGGTCGGGTGTGAAGGTCAGATCTTGCCCGAGGATGATGTCTTTGACCTGGACTTCAAGCTGTCCATCACGGATGCGGACTTGAGGCGGGTCTTGCTCTTCGTAGCGCAAAAAGATGACGCCCCGGGCTCGGGCCTCGGTGTAGTGTTTTTCCCGAAAGCCGTAGGTGATCAGGTCTTTGTACAGGACGTACACCTGGCAGTCGGGGTTGATCTGCTTGATCTGGATGGCATTTTTGAGGGTGTTGGTGCAGCAGGTTCGGCTGCAGTATGGCACCTTTTGATCGGGTGGGCTTACGCACTGGATCATGACGACCTGGTGCAGGTCGCGGGCGGCATCGATATTTTCGGACAGGGTCTTTTCAAGTTCAAGTTGGGTGCGTACGTGAGGATCTTGACCATATAGGTAGCTGGGGCCTTTGTATTCCACGCCCCCGGTGGTGACGACGACCACGCCATGCTCGACTTCCCAACAGCGGGGCGGCTCGCCATCACCTGCGTAACTGAGCCGGGCCCGGAAATTTCCCACGTGCCCCTCAAAGCCAATGACTTCGGTATTATAGTGGAGGCTGATCCGTTCGTGGCTGTGGGTGCGCTTGATCAGCGAAGCCAAAAGGCGCTGAGGGTTAGGACCATCGGCGGTGCTGTAAAGGTGGCGGAGGTTGCCACCGAGATGGTCTGTTTTTTCCACAAGGCAAACGTCATAGCCTTCGTCGGCAATGGCCAAGGCGGCGGTCATGCCGGACAGGCCGCCCCCGATGACCAGGGCAGAACGTTCGAAGGAACGGCTTTCGCGGTTAAAGGCATCCAGATGGCGAGCGCGGGCGATGGCGATTCGCATTTCCTCGATGGCCTTGCGCGTGGCGCCGGCGGGATCATTGGCGTGTACCCAGGCGCAGTTGTCGCGCAGGCTGACGAATTCGAGGAGTTGAGCGTTCAGGCCCTCGCGCCGGATGGTCTCCTGAAAAAGGGCCAGGTGGGTGCGGGGCGTGCAAGCTCCAATGACGACGCGGTTGAGGTTGTGCTGGCGAATGGCCTGTCGGATGGCCTCGGGGCCGCCGGGCAGGCAGCCGTATGCCAGTGCTTCGGTGTATACCACCCCCGATAGATTGGCCATCTGGCGGAGGACGCGGTCGACGTCTACGACCTCATCGATGGTGGGATGGCACAGGCAGGCAAACACGCCGATGCGGACCGGCTCGGCGGCGACATCGCGCTCAGGCGGATAGGATGGTTTGGAAATCTCGGTGCCCGACTTTCCCCGTAGCAGGGCCATGCAGCGAGCAGCGGCGCCGCTGGCATCCATGATCGTCTCGGCAATCTCTTTGGGGGCGGAAAAGGCGCCCGCCACAAACACGCCGGGCCGGCTGGTATCCACCGGCTCAAATTTGTCGGTTTTGCAAAAGCCGTACTCATTGAGCTCGATTTTCATATCCTCGGCCAAGGCCACCGTCTTGGGGGGCGGCTCGCTGCCCACCGACAGGACGACCATGTCGAATGTCTTGCGGTGAAGCGTTCCCTGCTCATCCTGATAGTGGAGGATCAGATCATGGGTTTTGGGATCCTCTTTGATTTCGGAGATGCGGCAGCGAGTATAGTCGACCCCCCACAGATCCTTGGACTGCTCAAAGTAGGCCGTGTACTCTTTGCTAAAGGCTCGCTCATCCATGATAAAGACTTCGCAACTCGCGCCGGGCAGTCGCTGCTTGGCGAGCACAGCCTCTTTGGTGGCATACATACAGCAGATGGAAGAGCAGTAGGGATGCTCTTTGTCGCGAGAACCCACGCACTGGAGCCATGCGATGCGTTCGGGGATTTTGCCATCTGATGGGCGTTCGATGATGCCTTCGGTGGGTCCCGATCGGCTGGCGAATCGCTCGAACTGGAGCCCGGTGACGACGTTGGGATAGCGGCCGTAACCGAGTTCTTCGGCAGGTGTCGGATCATAGAGCTTGTAACCGGCGGCCAGAATGATGGCGCCCACGTTCAGGTCTTCGAACCAATCTTCCTCATCGAGGTTGATGGCTTTGGTAGGACAGATCTCCTCGCATTTGCGACAGGGTTCGCAGTAAGGGCCCTTTTCAATGATGTAAGAATTGGGCGCCGATCGCACCGAGGGCTTGTAGGCTGCCTTTCGCTTGACAAGGCCCGCTTGGTATTCGCTGGTAAGTTCAACGGGACAGATGCGAGTGCATTCGTCGCAGTTGATACACAGCGTCTGATCGATATAACGAGGGCGGTGATGGATTCTGACGGTAAAATCGCCGGGCAGGCCTTCAGCACTCACCACTGTGCTGTTGGTCATGATCTGGATGTTGGCATGCTGGCTGTGATCGAGCAAGAAAGGGGAGATGGAAGGGCGGGAGCAGCCGTAGCCATGATCGGAGGTGCCTCGGCAAAGGACACAATCGTGAGTGGGAAACATGAATCCGAGCTGGGCGACAATACCGCCAATGCTGGGGGTGGATTCGACGAGGTAGACCTTGAATCCGGAATCTGCCAGGTCGACGGCTGCGCGCATACCACCCACACCACCACCTACAACCAGGACCGAGCCACGCATTGTACGTTGAGCCACGATGAGCCTCCTGACTAACCGACTTGACCAAAATGAACGAATTACCCAACTTGGGCAAGCGCATCAAGGGACTTGCCAGCCCACCAGGTCGGGCGCTGCAAAAGAAAAGCCCTTGCATAGCTGCAAAGGGCTCGAAGGAACTTTGGCCTTGCTCGTCGCTCCACTGTGATGGACCACGGTGTGATGTGTGTCGTTTTCATCCCGCAACGGACTTGCGACGTGCCAGCCAACTCTCCCTCGAGTTGAGATCCATGCCTGCCCCGGGGGACTGGCGCTTACCATCTGAATTATACCCGATTGTCAAGAGGAATGCAAAAGCCAATATGGCTTTGGGCAGAACGGGTTGGCTGTGCTATAATGAGCGCCTTGAGGTCAGAGAAATATGAGTTTTCAATATAGGTTGCTTCAAAAAGATAGAGCCACTGAAGGGCGTTTGGGGGTGATGCGCACCCCCCATGGCGAAATCGCTACCCCTGCCTTTGCTCCTGTGGGGACGCAGGCCACAGTCAAGACACTGGACCCCAGGGACCTGAGAGAGCTAGGCGCCGGGTTGATTTTGGCCAACACCTATCATCTGTATTTGCGTCCAGGCGCCGACTTGGTGGCAGAGATGGGCGGACTGCACGAGTTCATGGGTTGGGATGGTCCCATTCTGACGGACTCGGGCGGATTTCAGGTGTTTAGCCTGGCGGAAAAACGCACCATTTCTGATGAGGGGGTATTGTTCCGCTCGCACATCGATGGGTCGAGGCACTTTTTTACACCCGAGATGGTAGTGGAGGTGCAGGAGAAGCTGGGTGCCGACATCATGATGTGTCTGGACGAATGCGCCGATCCGACGGACCGGGCGTATAACGAGCGAGCCCTGCAGCGCACCCATGCTTGGGCCGAGCGCTGTCGGAGAGCCCAGAAACGAGCGGATCAGGTGCTTTTTGGTATTGTCCAGGGCGGAGTCTTTGCCGATCTCCGGGAACAGAGCGCCCGATATCTGACGGAACTTGATTTTCCAGGCTATGCCGTTGGCGGATTGTCAGTGGGCGAATCGAAGGAACAGATGTACGCTATGCTCGAGGTTACGGCGCCGCTGTTGCCGGTTGAGCGCCCACGCTACCTGATGGGGGTGGGGGCGCCTGAGGATTTGCTAGAGGGGGTGGCGCGAGGGATCGATCTGTTTGACTGCGTCTTGCCGACGCGGCTGGCGCGCAACGGAGCGCTGTTCACCCGACAAGGGCGGTTGAACATTCGCAATGCCCGTTTTGAGGTCGATCCTTTGCCCATTGAGGAGGGCTGTGGTTGCTACACCTGTCGTAATTTTTCGCGGGCCTATTTGCGGCATTTGTTCAAGGCAGGAGAAATGCTGGGCTATCGACTGACCACCATCCACAATGTGCATTTTTTGCTGCGTTTGATGGGCGATATCCGGGCAGCGATTGCCGATGGGACTTATGCCGAATTTAAAGAGCGCTTTTTGGCTGAGTATCCGATCATCCCGCACCAGGTGCGGGAGGAGAACCGACGGAAAAGGGGCAGCCGAAAAGCCTAACGTTCGGGCTGTCCCTTTGGCACATACCATCACGAAAAGGAGATTGGTGCTTCATGGACCTCATTCGGGCAATTGTGTTGGGTATTTTGCAGGGCGTGACCGAGTTTGTGCCGGTATCTAGTTCCGGACATTTGGTGCTGGTGCCCTGGTTGCTCAATTGGCCAGAACCTGGATTGGTTTTTGACACGGTAGTGCATTGGGGTACGTTGGTTGCGGTGTTGGTTTACTTTTGGCGAGATTGGTGGGCGCTGATCAAGGCCTGGGTTCAGGGTCTGATCCGTTGGGATTGGACGGATCGAAATGCCCGGCTGATGTGGCTTCTGATTCTGGGGACAATCCCGGCCATGGTGATCGGGCTTTTGCTGGAAGACCTGTTCGAGTCGTTGTTCAGCCAGCCGGTTTGGGTGAGCCTCTTTCTCTTTGTCACCGCAGGCATCCTGATTGTAAGCGAAAGGTTGAGTGCGCGCAATCGCGGTGTGGAAAAGTTGGGTTGGGTGGATGCTTTGCTCATTGGATTGGGGCAGGCAGCGGCCATTGCGCCCGGAATCTCGAGATCGGGCTCGACGATGGGGGTGGGATTGCTTCGGGGGCTCGATCGGGCATCGGCGGCGCGCTTTAGCTTTCTTTTGTCCACTCCCATCATCTTGGGAGCCGGTGCTTTGCAGTTGTTGGATCTCTTTTCTGTTCCTGACCCTCTGGCCCAGGCGCCTGTGCTGGCTCTGGGATTTGTGATGGCTGCGGCCAGTGGGTATGCTTGTATCTCTGGTTTGTTGCGGTACCTGCAGCGGGGCAAGCTCTATCCCTTTGCGGTGTATTGCGCTTTGTTCGGCGCGTTTTGCCTGATTGTAAGCATAGTGCGATAGCGGGGTGTATGGATCGATGCGCATCTGGGAAAGGCGAGCCATCGGCATGGCCTGGGTTGGGCTGGCTCTGCTGGTTGTTTCGTGCGGCGAGCCTTTGGCCACACCGGCTCCGGCTTTTTTGACTGTGGACGGCTCGATGGACACGGTCGAGCTGGTGAGGATATTGGCCTCTCGGTACGAGCCAATGGTTGAGAACGTGCGGTTTGAGGTGACGGGACACGGCTCATCCTATGGCCTGAAAGCGCTCCAATCGGGACAAGTGGACGTGGCCATGGTTTCGTGGCTGTCGGATGAGCTGGGGGATTCCTGGCAGGCTACGGCGATTGCCCGTGACGGTATCGCGGTCATTGTGCATCCCAGAAACTCGCTCGGTGGGTTGGGGCTGCTGCAACTCCAGGATTTGTTCTCTGGGCGGGCGTATGAGTGGCGGGCAGTGGGGGGCAACGCTGCCCTTGGACCGGTGCAGCCCATTAGCCGGGAAGAGGGGGCGGGTGTGCGAGCGGCATTTGAGGAATTGGTCATGGACACAAGGGAGGTCACGCCGCGCGCAATGCTCTTTACCTCCCCGCAATCGATAGTCGACTATGTGGCCAGTCACCCGTCGGCGATAGGCTATGTGTCGATGGCCCATATCACCCCCGCGGTCAAGGTGCTGAAGGTGGAGGGTGAACTGCCCGTGCCCGAGACGGTTCGGCAGGGTGCCTATCCCCTGACGCGAGAGCTGTGGCTGGTTGCCCGCAAGCCCGTTAGGGCTGAAGTTCAGTCCTGGCTGGGCTATTGTCTGAGCCCGGCAGGTCAGCAGGTCGTAAGCCAGACTTTTGGGAGGGTGCGCTAGGGGGACGGGGTTTGTGTTTCGTCGCCGGTATGCGCCTTGGCCCTGGCGGCCTCGACGAGTTGTTCAAAGCTGGTTTCTCCCAGAAGGGAGGTGAGGCTTGTTTGAGCCTGACACCAGATGTCGTGGACGGGGCAATTTTTTTCCCTTGGACAGTGCTCCGGTTCGATCAAACAGCGATTGAGGTAGATGGGGCCTTCGAGGGCCTCTATCACGTGCAGTAAGGTGATTTCGGATGAGGGTTTGGCCAGGCAGACCCCCCCTCCGGCGCCCCGATAGGTGTTCACCAAACCCGCCAGAGCAAGCTGGCTTATGATTTTGGCCAGAAAGGGCATGGGGATACCTTGCCGGGCTGCAATCTCTTGAGTAGGCGCTCGTCCGTCGTCGCCCTGGAAGGCCAGATCGAGAATCACGCGAACCCCATAGTCAGCCCGTCTGCTGATTTGCATAGTGGATGGTCCCTTCCGTAGTGCGACGCAGGTGCAGAGTTGGATCTGGACAAACCAGACCCAGTTTGCGCATTATATCTGGGGGAAGATGTTTTGTCAAACCTGGGCTTGTTGGGTATAATGGTGCAGGCGAAAACCGACACTCGCAGAGAGGAGCGGGAACGATGAGAGGACAGGTCTTGGGCCGGAGGACCATTCGGCCCGATGCGGTGGACAAGGTGACAGGCCGCGCGCGTTTCCCGGGCGACCTTCAGATGGAAGGGGTATTGGCGATCAAGGTGCTTTTCAGCGAACGGCCCCATGCCGAGATCGTCGCGATAGACCCTTGTGAAGCCGAGCGCGTGCCGGGCGTAGTGGCCATCCTCACGCACCGAGATGTCCCTGTAAACGAGTATGGGCTGATCTATAAGGATCAACCGGCGCTGAACGGCGACAAGGTGCGCTCGGTGTTTGATCGGGTGGCCCTGGTGATTGCCGAGAGCGAGCGTGCCGCCCGGAGAGCGCGGGACCTGATCCGGGTCGAATACAGGGACCTGCCAAGCGTTACCGATCCGCGTGAGGCGCTCAAACCAGGCGCGCCTATTGTCCACGCTACCCATCCCGATAATATCGAGACCCACCAGCACATTCGCAAGGGCAATGTGGATGCGATTTTCGCTCGCGAGGATATTGTGGTCGTCGAGTCGGATTACTTTACTCCTCATCAGGAACACGCTTATTTGCAGCCAGAAGCCGGGATTGGCTTTATCGATGACCAAGGTCGCGTCACGGTCCATTCAGCGGGTCAGTGGTCCCATGACGACCAGCATCAGATTGCCCACATGCTGAACCTCCCTTTGGAACAGGTGCGCGTGATCTATGCGCCGGCGGGTGGGGCTTTTGGCGGGCGCGAGGATATGTCGGTGCAGCATCTGTTGGCTCTGGCTGCCTACTGGCTGGATCGGCGGGGGATCCATCGACCGGTCAAGATCGTGTGGGACCGCAAAGAATCGTTCCGAGGGCACCATAAGCGCCATCCCTATTACATGCACTTTCGAACGGCTGCCAGCCGTGATGGCCAGTTGCTGGCGGTGGAAGGTACGATGATTGCCGATATCGGCGCCTATAGTTCGTCCAGCTCTGCGGTGTTGAACAATGCGGTGAGTGTGGCCACCGGGCCGTACGAAGTGCCCAACGTCAAGATCGATGGAACCAACGTATTTACCAACAATCTTGTCTGTGGGGCATTCCGGGGTTTTGGCTCCCTCCAGGCGACCTTTGCCGCCGAGATGCAAATGGCCAAGCTGGCCGACGCGCTGGGGATGGATCCGGTGGTGTTGCGGATCAAGAACTCTTTGCACGATGGGTCGGTGTTGGCCACCCAAAGTGTAATCCCGCCCGCCGTTTCGGTGCGCGAGACGCTGGTGCAGGTGGCCGAGATCGCCGATTGGAGCCAGGAGGGAAGGCCTCGAACCGAGCCCTCGTCCCAAGACCAGGCGTTGAGGGGAGTGGGGGTGGCCGCCGGGTACAAGAACGTATGCTACAGCTTTGGTTTTCCCGACAAGTCGACTGCGCGCTGCGAACTGATCGGCGACCAGGAGCTGGAAGGGGCTGTGATCAAGACCGGGGTATCAGAAGTGGGGCAAGGGGTGCTGACGATTGTGGCCCAGATTGCTGCCGAGACCCTGGGCCTTCAGTACGAGCAGATCCGGGTGGTGAATGAGGATACATCTGAGGTGCCCGGTGCGGGAAGCTGTAGCGCTTCGCGGTTGTCGTTTATGGCCGGGAATGCGGTCAAAATGGTATGTGAGGCAGCTCTCGAAGCGTGGCAGGCGGGTGAGCGGCCTGTTTCTGTGGAGCGGACGTACCGGGCGCGGGAAACGACCCTGTATGATCCCGAGACAGGGGTATGCGATCCTCATGTGACCTATGGCTATGGCGCCCAGATCGCTGAGGTGGAGGTGCACCCGGAAACCGGGCAGGTGCGTCTCAAGAATGTGTGGGCGGCCCACGACGTGGGACGCGCCATCAACCCATTGCACGTCGAAGGACAAATCCATGGGGCCATTGCCCAGGCTCAGGGATGGGCGCTGCTCGAGGATTTCCTCATGCGGGATGGCCATCTGGCGACCGACAGTTTCGCCGACTATTTGATTCCGACGGTGTGGGATATGCCCGATGCGATCTATCCGCAGATTGTGGAAGTGGCCGATCCGCAGGGGCCGTATGGGGTGCGCGGCCTGGGTGAGATGCCGATGCTGGTCTTGGCGCCGGCCATTCTGGATGCGATACACGATGCGACGGGTATCTGGTTTAATAAACTTCCGGTGAGGGCTGAGGATGTGCTGCTGGCTCTCAAGGACAAGGGGGCAGCAGAGTGACTACCACAGCCAAGGTGACCTGGGTGGAAGATGGACGATTTGTGGGCCAGGCTTCGTCGGGGCACGGCATCATCATCGACGGGAGTAAAGAAAAGCTGGGTCCCGCGCCCATGGAGTTGGTGTTGATGGGCCTGGTCGGCTGTACTGCGTATGATGTGATGGCAATCCTGCAAAAGAAACGCCAAAAGGTCACCGGGTTGGAGGTGAGCGCCCAGGCCGATCGGGCAGCCGAACCGCCCATGGTCTATACGCAGATCCACGTTGAATATGTGGTGCGGGGAGTGGGTGTCAAGACCAAGGCGGTGGAGGACGCCATTCGCCTGTCGGAGGAGACCTATTGCTCGGCAGCGGCCATGTTGAATAAAACGGCGACCATCACGACTTCCTATCGGATTGTGGAGCAGGAATCGAGCGGGGTGTGAGCGCGGAGCGCAGGGCACTGAACCTGGAGGCTGTGCAGGAACGGCTGACTACGCGCTACGTGGGCCGCAACCTGGTCTTTCGGGCCGAAACCGGTTCGACCAACCAGGATGCCCGGAACCTGGCCGAGGCGGGAGCACCTGAGGGCACGCTGGTTGTCGCGGATTATCAGAACCAGGGGCGCGGCCGGTTCGACCGGCGTTGGGAGGCGCCCCCCGGCAGCAGTCTGCTGATGTCGCTGTTGTTCCGGCCAACCTTGGCCCCCGCTCAAATCCAGAGGCTGACGATGATCTGCGGTCTGGCGTTGGTGGAGGCCATTGAGGCCGAATTGGGCCTGCAGGCCGGGCTCAAGTGGCCCAACGATCTGGTGATCGAGGGCAAAAAAGCTGCCGGTATGTTGGCTGAGACGGGCCTGACGGGAAATCGGTTGGATTTTGTGGTGGTGGGCATCGGTCTGAATGTGAATCTGGACCAGGCTCAACTGCCCGCTGGCCTCTCGTCTCCAGCCATCAGCCTTTCCGAAGCGACCGGGCATTTCGTGGATCGTGAGTCGTTGCTGTGCACCATTCTCCAGGCTGTGGAGCGCCGGTATGACGGGGTCAGGGCGGGCTTTTCACCTACGGTTGAATGGGCGGCGCGGCTGGTGACTCTTGGGCAGCAGGTGCGGGTTTCGGACGGGGATGAGACCCTTCTCGGTCTGGCCGAGTCGGTGGACGACGATGGAGCGCTGTGGCTGCGGTCGGGCGAGGGCCGGTTACACCGCGTGTTGGCCGGTGATGTGACCCTGCGGGCTTGTTGATTCTCTCTTAAACTTGACATTTCTTCTGTTCCGCGATATGCTCTGTTTAGCAGATTCAGGAGGAGGAAGTCTATGTTCGAGTCGCTGGATGTTCGCCATTGGCTGGTGATTGCTCTGTTGATTCTGGTGAACGTGTTGGTTTTTGGCTGCATCATCCTGATCCTCACAAACCGCATTGCCTTTCCAATCTGACGGCTGGCCGAAGGGCCGTAGTGCATCTTGTGGGTTGTGGAATGGGCCGATGTCCAGTGGGTGGTTGTCGCTGCCAGCTTGCGAACTGGCGTATCGGTGGTAGATCTGGTATAATGGGCGCTGTTGCTTCGCCCTAGATTGCGAAAGGATCGGACCACCTGATTGATGAAGAAACTTGAGTTTGTGCGTCGATTCCATCGGGAGTTCAAGGCCGTTGTGCGGTTGGCTCCCTGGTTCTTGATTGCGATATTGATCACGTTTGGCTTGCTCCGCGCCGATTTGGCTGCCACTGGAGCGCTCTTTCAATCCCCGGAAGGGACCTTTCAGTCTCCTGCATTGCCCACGGCGGAGCCCGTAGTACCACCCACCGCGGCACCGACCCAACCACCGGCGGTGGCGGAACCCACGGTGCCCGGCTCGGAGGCCGCGCCCATTGTGACGGCGACGGTGGAAATGACGGTTACGATGCCACCCACGGTCTTGCCTGTGGAGACGGCCCCTACTGTGGGTGTACCCACGAATACACCCGAGGTGCTGGAAACGCCCGAGGTTGTCCCCGAGACGCCGGAGCCAGAGCCAACCGATGCCTCCGACCGATATGCGGAGGGCGACTCGGGGCTGAAATTTGAATGGAGTATGCTGTTCGATTCGGTGGCGCTGGGGCTGACCTATGTGTGGCTGGCGTGTGGGGTGTTGATTCTGCTCGGCATCCCGGCCTTTTTCGGAATGCTGTGGCTGGTCAGCCGCCGGTTGCAGCCGCAGGTCGGAGCAGAGGGCTATGAGGAGGAATCATTCCTTGAAGGGGATGAGGAGACCGATTCATTCTCCGAGTAGCGGTTCTATGAACCTTTGAGGTGAACAAACGCGGGTGTCCCTGATGGATGGGGCCCCGCGTTGTCGTTGGAGGATCGATCGAAGGCAGATGGATAGACGGACTCGCTGGATGTTGCTTGCCTTGACTGGGTTGGCATTCGTCATTCGCGTGGCAGGCCTGGATTTCCAGAGCCTGTGGCGAGATGAGGTAGACGCCATCCGGTTTGCCAGCGCGTCCTGGCGCGAGCTGTTATCGATGTTTCACCAGCCAGGGCAGAATGGCCCGCTGTACTTCCTTCTGCTGCGTCCTTGGTTGGCTATGGCCGGCGACAGCGCTTTTGCCCTGCGTTTTCTTTCGGCGTGGGCCGGCGTGTTGACGGTGCCGATGGCGTGGCGCGTCGGGTCGCGCCTGTTTGGAACGGAGGGATCGGTCGGATTGATCGCCGCCGCGCTGGCGACCCTTTCGCCCTACATGGTGTGGTACAGCCAAGAGGGCAAGATGTATGCTCTGACGGTGTTGTTGGCATTGCTGTCGATGGATCTGTACCTGCGGGCGCTGGACGAGGGCGGGTGGCAGCGGTGGGCAGCGCACGTGATTGTTGCCAGTGGATTGCTCTACATTCACCTGGTGGCGGCTTTGATGATCGCTGTGCAGGCAGCGATTCTGCTTGCAGGAGCCCGGCGGCTGCCTGCCCGGCGGCTGCGCGAGGGACTCGCGGCTATGGCGGCCTTGACCTTGCCCTATCTACCGTTGTTGGTGTGGCAACTGCCCGAGCTGACGCGAGGGGTCGAAACCGGCTATCGCTTTGTGCCGTTGCACGACATGCTGTACTCGCTCTTGGTGAACTATAGTGTGGGAGTGTGGCCGCTGGCTGCCGGATGGTCGCTGTTGCCCTTTGTGGCGTTGCTGTTGGCCGTGGGCCTGGGGTGGCGGCACAGGGACGGGGGCGGGCGTGGCGTTGCGATTACCGTGCTCTGGCTGGTGTTGCCGATCCTCCTGTTTTTTCTGGTGACGCTGGTCCGACCGATGTACACGGCGCGTTACCTGATCTTTGTGGCGCCTGCCTATTGGCTTCTCCTGGCCTATGGCCTGGTTCAGTTGGGGCGACGGTCGCAAGCAGTTGCGGGAATGTTTGGCCTTGGGCTGCTTCTGATCAGTGGGTGGGGGCTGGTGATGCAGGTTCAGGTGCCCATGAAAGCCGATTTCCGCAGCGCTACGCCCTATGTGGCCGAACGCTTGCATCCCTCGGACCTCCTTCTGTTTCAGATTCCCTATGGTCGCTATTCTTTTGAATACTATTATGAGCCGGTGATCCAACCTTCGGCCGAACGGAGCGGTGGATTTGTGGTGTGGTTGCCCCAGGTGATCGGCGGGGGTGGAGCCCCCTATCGATGGGCTGAGGGGCTGTACACCAATGGCGGGATGACTCCGGAGGAAGTGGCACGGCGGATGGAGAGGATGGTGGAGGGCAGCCGCACGGTGTGGTTGGTGGCTACGGAAACCGAGCTGTGGGACGAGCGAGGGTTGGTGGTGGATTGGTTGGAGACAACCTGGACGGCCGTCGAGCGAGTCGAGTTTGTGCGAGTCCAGTTGGTGAGGTACGAGAATTCTCACGATGAATAGGGGTTGGTGAGAAAAATGCACCCTTGACGGAATCCGGCGAATATGTTATGATATGCGTGATAAAAAAGCGCAATGCGCAAAAGGGAGGTTGTCATGGAAATCCGAATTGGAATGCCGGCGCCCGATTTCGAGCTCAAGAGTCACTTGGAGGATACCGTCCGGCTGAGCGAGTACCGGGGCAAGCACCACGTGGTGATTGCCTTTTTCCCGCTGGCTTGGACGCCTGTCTGAACGAACCAGATCCCTTCGTACGAGCTGGAGCTGGCCCGTTTCGAAGGGTACAATACCCAGGTTCTGGGTATCAGTGTGGATCATGTCCCTTGTTTGAAGGCCTGGGCCGAAAGCCTGGGCGGGATCCATTTTCCGTTGTTGAGCGACTTTTGGCCCCATGGGGCGGTGGCCGAACGGTATGGGGTGTTGCGGGCCGAAGGCCATTCGGAGCGGGCCTTGTTTGTGGTGGACAAGGCGGGTATCGTGCGCTATGTCGATATTCACGATATCGATGATCAGCCGGACAACGAAGAGTTGTTCAAGGTGCTGCGCGAGTTGGAGCCCGATGCTGTGGTGCCCAAGGGAGAACCCCAAGAGGAATTGCTGGAGTCGGTGGACCTAACAGGCAAGGGTCCCAAGTCGGTGACTCTCTATTGCCGCCCGGGTTGCATCGATTGTCGGTTGGCGCGGCGCTTTTTGGACCAGCACGGGGTGGGCTATACCGAAATTAACGTGCGGGCGACACCCGAGGCCGAGGCGCAGGTGCGCCGGTGGACCGGTGGGGATCTGGTTTCGCCGGTGTTTGATATCGACGGCCAGATCATCGTCGACTTTAAGCGGGTGGAGGTCATGCGGGCCCTCGGCCTGGAATAGAGGCCTTCTGTTTTGACTCGGTGGTGAAAACAGTATAAAACGGATAGTACAGATTGGATCGTCCAGTTTGCATAAATTTGAAAAAAGAGTTATAATTAGCCAAGTGACGGTGGAGTTGACAAAGTCGTAAAACCTGATACAATACTAGATATTGTGGATTTCTGGTGACAAACCACTAGGACTAGGAGTCAGGGTAACCGGAAAGAAATGGACATGCGGATGAGATCGGGGTGGTTGCTCGTAATTTTGCTTGGAGTTCTGCTGTTGCTGGGTGGTTGCGGCGGAAATGGCGCCATCGAGGAGACGGCGCCTGTGGTAGCCGGGGAACCGGTTACGACTTTTACGGGGGAACCGGTTCAGCCCACCAGCAGCGAGGAGCCGACAGCGACCTCTACGCCCAGGTCGACAGAGACGCCCGCTCCCACTGCCACTCCTACACCGCCGGCGCCGCTGGCAGCCACCGTCAACGGCCAGTATATCTTTTTGGCCGATTATGAGGAGCAGTTGTATCAGTTCGAGCAGACCCTGGTGCAGACGGGCGTCGATTTGGAGAGCGAAGAGGGCAAGTTTCACATGGAACAGGCCCGCTGGGACATCCTGAACCAGATGATCGACAGCGTGCTGATCGAGCAGAATGCTGAGAGCCTGGGGCTGAGTGTGACCGATGACGAGTTGGCCCTGCAGGTGGCTGCCGACATCGAGGCCGGCGGTGGGCTGGATGCTTTTGAGGACTGGTTGGCCTCAGCGGGTTGGACAAAGGACGACTATCAGAAGGTGGTATTGCAGTCGATGTTGACCAATCGGGCGTGGGCGGCCATTACGGCGGATGTGCCCACGACGGCGGAGCAGGTCCATGCCCGCCACATTGTGGTCGAAAGCGAGCAAGCCGCTCAACAGGTTTGGGATCGGCTTCAACAGGGAGCGGATTTCGAGGCGGTGGCCCGGGAACTGTCGGTGGACCCGTCGACCAAGGAGAGCGGCGGCGATTTGGGATGGTTTTCGCGGGGGGTGATGGCGGTGGAGCTGGAGGAAGCGGCCTTTGGTTTGAAGGCGGGCCAGATCGGCGAGCCGATCCGGCTTAGCGACCAGTTCCATATCGTGCAGGTGATTGAACGAGAAGAGGATCGACCCCTTGACGATGTGTTGTTGCTGCACCTTCAGCAGCAGCGGTTCGATGCCTGGCTGGAGGGCCTGCGAGAATCGGCAGCGATCGAGCGCTATGTTGGTGAGTAGACAAAATTCAACTTCTTTGGTATACTACCCTACAGTGGGGGATTGAATGCGCTCGAAGCAACGTAGATTAGTGTGGATCTTGTTGGTAGCGGTAGTTTTTTTGCTGTTGCTTGCTGCCGCTGCTGTGGCATTGTATTTTGGCCTGCGTGCCGGGCCATCGGACCTGTGGACCTGGCGCAATCCAAGGAGCGAGATCGTCCCGGAGCAGGTTGCGCCTGTATTGGCCCTCTATCCTTTGGCGGGAGCTGCCGAGACGGAAACCATCGATGTGGCCCTGTCGCAGGGTGAGCTGGAAACGGCTCGTGCGATCGTGGCCTTTAGTCTCGATCTGAGTGATGCCCAGCGAATTGGCCGCCTGGTGTTGTTGGGTGCACGGTTGAACGAGGCAGAGGAATCGGAAATGGCCGCCCAGACGTTCCAGCAGGTGTACGATGTGGCCGTGCTCAGCCCCAGGCTGACCGATACCGCCCGGGCCGACGCGCTCATGTCGGCGGGGAGAGGCTGGATCGAGGCTGGTTTCCGCGCCGATGCCGTTGTCAGTTACGATCAGGCCTTTCGACTGGCCGTCGATAGCCCCTTTTTGCAGATGGCGCGGCGCTGGGAACTCCTCAAAGAGTTGCAGGCGGTCTATCAAGATCTGGGCGAGTTGGATCGAGCGGCCGCTTGTGAGCAGCCGTTGGAGGAGCTGGAGCGTGTTACGCTTCAGCCGCCGGCGTTGTTGACGGACCAACCGGGTTTGACGCTGGGCGGTGCGACCCTTTCGCTGGCAGAGGTTGGCGATCTGGAAGAAGCGCGCAGGCAGGCGACTCTGGCGTTGGTGGAAGACCTGGCAGGGGGCAGGGAGCCTTCGGCCGAGCGGGTGCAGGCGCTGGCTGCGGCGCTCAGGGCCGAGGACGAGGCCAAGTTGAGCCTGTATGAGCCGTTGTTGGCCGAGACCAGTCAGCCGGAAAGGCGCGCCGAGGCTCTGTGGGCGCTCATCCGCTGGTTGACCATCAAGCATCAGGTGGCGATGGGCGGCTTTGGGATTTCGCTGGTGTCTGAATGGGAGGAGCAGGTGAATGAGATCCAGTCGGGGCTGTCGACCCGGTACGAGGATCTCTATTTCGCCTATGAGGACATGGTGACCGCTTTGCCCGACGCTTCCCACCTGGATCAAGCGAGCTATGTGGTGCGCCGCGAGATGAATTTGGCGGGACGTCTGGGTCAGTACCCCAATTTCCCGACGCAGCAGATGGCTGACAAATTGCAGGATGCTGCGTTCAAACTGGTGGCAGCAGAAAGCCAAGAACGGTTGTTTGTCGATGTCCTGGTAAAAGATGGGCAGTCGCGCTTTTTTCTGAGCACAGCAGATGTGTACGGACAATCGCCCCAGTCGCCGTGAACGAGCGGGGGAGACAAAGGAGTCGTTCGATGCTGGATCGGTTTGATGATCGGACCCTGGAGATTTTGACGGTCATTGTGGTGGTTGTGATCGCGTTGGTGATCCTCTGCTACGCGACGATCTATATCAACCCGCAAGTCTTTTTCAATCCGCTGAAACCGGCGACGCCGACCACCCTGGCGGGGGCCGATTCCCCGCGGTTCGAGCCGACCTGGACGGCCACTCCCACGGCCACACCCACCAATACGCCGACGTCCACACCCACCTGGACGCCGACGCCGCTGCCCACGGCGACGAATACGCCTCTGCCTCCGACCGACACGCCCACGGCAACGCCCACAGCGACCAACCCTCCGACACCTACCCGACGGCCGGTGCCGCCCAAGCCCACAGCGACCCCCACGCCCTGGCCTTATGATTATGTGGGCGCGGGCGGCCGAGCCAATTGCGCGGTGACTCGCGTGACAGGCTATGTGTTGGGTGCCAACGGCCTGGCAGAACCGAATGTGCAGATGCGGGTGGGCAACGGTGAGGGCTGGCACGTGGATGTGTGGACTGATGTGAACGGCTATTACGTGTACGATTTATGGGGTGGACCCAAGGCCGGCAAGTGGTTTGTGAGGGTGTTCAAGGGTGGAGAGCCCCGTTCGATGCAATTCTGGTGGGAGACCAGTGCCGGCTGCGATGGCCCCTACAGCCTGCAAGAGGTCGAGATCACCTGGCGGCACCGGTGATTCTCTTGGTTTCCGATCTCAATGCGATTGACCTGGGATGGGTCCAAGGTCCTATTGACTCGAGAGAGTCGGAGTGATATGATAGCAGCGGTTTTGTCTGCGCCATTTGCCTGGGCGTGGGACGGCGCCGCACAAGATCGGATTCGGCCTGGTTCGAAAACCGACTTGGCCGGCGCAACGATGGGGGGAGAATGATGAAGAAGTCTAATTTCCCTAACAGATTCTGGGGTTCGGTGGGTGTGGTGGTGCTGGTCCTGTGGATGGGGATCGGTTCGGCTGCCGCGCTCTCTCCTCAGAACCTGCAAGTCACGGGTGAGCCCACGCCTCGGGACACGGCGACCTCGCAGCCGTCGCCCACCATCACGCCGACCTTTACGGTGACGCCCTCGCCGACGCCGGTGCCCTACATCATGCTGGAACCGACGCGGGCTGCCGGAACGGTCAAGGTGACGGTCAAGGTCATCGGCTATCGGTGGCCGACGACGGGGCCGGGCATTACGCTGTACTGGGACGTTATCGGTGGGGACGGGTATCTGGATGGACCGTTTCCGCCCAACGATGGCGGATACTTTGAGCGGGTGGTGACGATTGCCAGGGGCAATGCCACCGTGGGCACTCACCGCATCATTGCCGGCGACAACCGGGGCTTTACGGCCGAGGCTACCATCGAGCTGTTCCAGCCGACGGCAGCGCCCCCAGCCACGGCGACTTCTACCTTTACGCCGTCGCCCACGGTATCGCCTTCGCCGACCCTCCGGCCCGTGACACCCATGGTCACGATTACGCCGATCCCGCCCACACGGGCGCCGGTACAGCCCACGCAGCGACCGGCGGCGACCTGGACATCGGCTCCGCCAGCGACCTGGACCTCGAGCCCGGCAGACGTGTTGCCGACGAGTACTCTGGCGCCGACTTTTACCTTGACGCCCAGCCAAACGCCGACACCCAGCCAGACCCCTGGCCCGGGCACTCCCTCGGCTACACCCAAACCGACCGACACATCGACGGTCACCCCCTCGCCGACCGCCAGCCCCACGACGACGCCGCCGGCGGCCTACGATGAGGAGATTGCCGACACGGGAGTGGGCAGCGGAATGCTTTTGCTTGGGGGTGGACTGGCGCTGGCTGCCTTGGTCGTGGGCCTGCGGCAGATTCGCGTCAAGGGAATGGCGCGGTAACCGGATCGGAGATTGGGCCCGTCGGAGAAGGCCGGTTCAGCCTTCTCCGCTTGCTATTGGCTGTTGAATGTGTGGGGTTTCGAACCCAGGGAGGACCGCCCATGAAGAAAACCCTTCTGCTCCTGAGTTATCTGGCGCTGGCATTGGTGGCTGCGCTGGTGGTGAGCGCCGGCGCGGGGCTGGCCGATGCGCCCAGCCCGGTGGAGGGGGCGCGCCCCACGCCGACCCCCGATGGCGGCGGCCCCCAGAACCCGGCTTCGGAAATCGATAGATCGGAAGAGCGTCGTGTAGGGAAAGAGTGTAGGATAGGGTGTA
>CAZNQW010000017.1:0-20876 GCA_964575225.1 uncultured Anaerolineaceae bacterium
ACCCTATCCTACACTCTTTCCCTACACGACGCTCTTCCGATCTATGCCCGACATGTTCACGATCCTGCTCTACGCCCGGGTATTCGGCGACGCCGCGACCCAGTGGATCGACGACGCCAGTTTGGATGTCGGCAAAGCGGTTGAGATAACCGTCGACAACAAGACACTGATCTCGGGAGAGATCACAGCTCTGGAACCCAATTTCGACGAGACAGGCCAGGTGACTCTGTTGGTCCGGGGCTATGACAAATCTCATCGCCTGCACCTGGGTCGCAAGACCCGCACGTTCCTTAGTGTCAAAGACAGCGACCTAGCCAGCACCATCGCCGGAGAAGCGGGCTTGTCGGCGCAGGTTGACGTGACTTCGGTCACCTATGATTGGGTGCTGCAAAACAACCAGACCAACATGGAGTTGCTGATGGACCGCGCCCAACGCAATGGCTACCAGGTCTCTGTGGCAGATGGCAAGCTCTATTTCAGCAAGGGGGATTCGAACCGGGGTACCGGCCCAGAACTCGAATGGGGGGGTAATCTCAAGTCCTTTCAGCCCCGGCTGACCACTTCCCACCAGGCCAAGACCGTCAAGGTGCGCGGTTGGGACGCCAAGGCCAAGCAAAGCATCGAAAGCCAGGCCACTCAGAGCCTGACTCAGGCAGGTATTTCTCAGACTGGTGGGGCAAAGGCCGAAAGCGCTTTTAGCCAGGCAGAAGAGGTGGTCGTCAACCATCCTGTGGCGACGGTGGATGAAGCGTCGGCGTTGGCCACCGGCCTATCGCACGACCTGAGCCGCGAGTTCATTCAGGCCGAGGGTAGATGCTTTGGGCACCCCGATCTCAAGGCGGGGAGGACAGTCTCAATCACGGGGGTTGGCTCACGCTTTGGCGGCACCTATTTTGTGACATCAGCGATGCATGTGATGAGTTTTCATCAAGGTGGACGCTACACCACAGAATTCAGCATCAGCGGTCGCCAACCCAACACACTGCACCACCTGCTGAACTCGGCGAACAGCCAACCCCTGACGCCAGGATTGGGAATGGGGGTCGTGTCCGCCCAGGTGACCAATCTCGATGACCCCGACGACCTGGGCCGGGTCAAGGTCAAATATCCCGGGCTGGGCTCTAATCCCGAGATTGAGAGCCACTGGGTACGCATCGCCGCACCGATGGCCGGTCCACAACGGGGGCTGATGTTCTTGCCCGAGGTCAACGACGAAGTGCTGATTGCCTTTGAGCATGGCGACGTCAGCCGGCCCTATATCGTCGGGGCCCTGTGGAGTTCCACAGACAAACCGCCCAAAGCCAAGAGCGAGGCCATTGCTCAGGGCAAGGTCAACCAACGAGTGGTCAAAACGCGCGCCGGGCACCTGATCGTCTTTGACGACAAACAGGGCGAAGAGCAGATTTCTGTCACGTCCAAAAGCGGCCACACCGTAGTTCTGGACGACAAAAGCGGCAGCGAAAAGATCACCATTAAGGACAAAACCGGCAGCAATTCGATGATTATCGACTCGACGAATAACAGTATGGCGATTGCCGTCAACGGTGATTTTAGTGTCACGGCCAAGGGCAAGGTCACAATCAAGAGCACGCAGGACATGACCCTGGAGGCAACGGGCAACGGCAAGTTCAAGGGAATGCAGCTTGCCCTCGAAGGTGTGTCCAAAGGCGAGCTCAAAGCGCCCATGCTTGACCTCAACGGCACAGGGCAGGCAGCGCTCAAAAGCTCGGGCATCCTGCAGATCCAGGGCTCATTGGTCAAGATCAACTGATCGGAGGAGGAGCGATCATGACATTTCCCGCAGCTCGCGTGGGCGACCTGACCGTCACCGGCGATCCCATCACCGGACCGGGGGTCCCCAACGTGCTCATTGCCAATCTGCCGGCCGCTGTCGTGGGCGATTTGGTATCGGGAGCCACGGTGATCGGCGCCATCACCATGGGCAGCATGACCGTGCTCATCGGCGGCAGGCCGGCGGCGCGTCTCACCAGCCAGGTGACAGGCGCCCATGCCATCACCGGAGTGCCGCTGACAACGGCCGTCGGCCCTCCGGGCGCCCCGACGGTCCTTATCGGCGGCTAGCGTCTGGCGGTCTTGAACCATCGCACGAATATCCAAAAGGTGGATCTGTGAACGACGACTTGCGTAATCGAGAATTCCTGGGCCAGGGACTGGCCTTCCCTCTCCAGATCGACCCGCGGGGAGGGATCGCCCTGGCAAGTGGCGAGCGGGATATTGCTCAGGCGATCCGCATCATCCTGGAGACGGTGCCCGGCGAGCGCGTGATGCGCCCCAACTTTGGCTGTCGCGCCTGGGAACTGATCTTTGCACCCCGAAACGCGGCAACGCGCGCGCTGCTCGTCTATTATGTCGAGCAGGCCCTGGCCCGCTGGGAGCCGCGCATTGAAGTGCGGGAGGTGCGAGTGCTGGACGATCCAGGCCGCGATGCAGCTTTTCTGGTGGAAATCGATTATCAAATCAAGGCCACCCACGACGAGCGGAGCATCGTCTATCCCTTCTTCCTGGCCGACGAAGAAGAATTCTAGGAGTCCATCATCATGTCCCTGCCCACACCCAATCTGGATGACCTACGGTTTCAGCGGGATCTGGTCGACGAGGCGCGACGGCGGATTATCCACTACTGCCCCGAGTGGACCGACTATAACTTGAGCGATCCCGGCATCACCCTCATTGAGCTTTTTGCCTGGATGACCGAAACGATGCTCTATCGGCTGAACCGGGTTCCCGAAAAGAACTATTACAAGTTCCTGGAGATGATCGGCATCAAGCTTCAACCGGCCAGCAGTGCCCGCGCCGAGGTGGTCTTTTATCTTTCCGTGCCCTTTCCCATCACGCCCGAGGATGAAACCGTCGTCACGGTGCCCCAAGGACTCGAGGTTGCCACACGGCCTACCGAGGAGGAAAAGGAGATCACCTACACCGTCGAACAGCGGCTGCTTCTCAAAGCACCGTCGCTGACTCAGGTGCGCCATGGCGAAGGCCAGAATGACTTTCACAAGAACTATTTCCCGCGGCTGGGCATCGAGATCTTTTATCCCTTTCACCGCCCCAAACCCCAGGAGGGCGACACCTTTTACCTGGGGTTTGATGAAGGCACCGACATCGCCGGCAATATTCTACGCCTGGCCTTTGAATGTGAGGAAACACAGGCCGTGGGAGTGCGCCGCGAGGATCCACCCATCGTTTGGGAAGCCTCCCTGGGCGATGGCCAGTGGATGGAACTGCCACCGAGCCCACGGCCCGGAGAAAAGGACACCACCGGCGGGCTCAACAACCCAACGGGCTCTCTCACGTTGTATCTGCCTCTGACAATGCGCCCCGAGCAGGCCTATGGCCGAAGCGCCTATTGGCTTCGCTGCCGCCTGGAGCGGCGCCGCGAGGAGCAGGGCATGTACACCGAATCGCCGCGCATCAAGAGCATCACAGCCTACCTTCTGGGCGGCACCACCTGGGCCACCCAGGGGGTGATCGTGCGCGATGAGCCCTTGGGCGCGGGCACCGGTGAGCCGGGGTTGAGCTTCCGCCTCCAACACGCACCGGTTCTCGGCCTGCACCCCGGCGAGACGGTCGAGGTGCAGGAGTCACGGGACGGTGAGATCGTCTTTGTCCCGTGGCAAGCGGTTCCCAACTTTTCCAACTCGACGCGCTACGACCGTCACTTTGTGCTGGACGAAAGCACCGGTGAGATAAGCTTTGGCCCAGCCATCCGCCAACCCGATGGAACGGTGTGGCAATACGGCCGAGTTCCCGAGGCCGGGCGCAAGATCCACTTTAGCCAATACCGCCACGGCGGTGGCGTGGTCGGCAATGTGCCCGCCGGCAAGATCCAAATGCTCAAGTCGGCGGTGCCCTACATCGACCGGGTCATCAATCTCAAGCGGGCCGAGGGCGGGCGGGATCAGGAAAGCCTCGAAGAGGCCAAACTCCGCGCCGCCCGAGAGCTGCGATCCCAAAAGCGCGCGGTGACGGCGGAGGATTTTGAGAACCTGGCCAAAGGCGCCAGCCGTCAGGTAGCCCGGGTGAAATGCCAGGCGCCGGGCAGGGAGGGCGGCGCTCTGCCGCCAGGCATGGTTGAGCTTTTAGTTGTGCCCAGCGCTTTCGACGCCCTCCGTGGTGGGGATCTGTCCCGGTTGGCCCTAGACCTGCCTTTGCAGGAGCAAATCCTGGCCCATTTGGATCGCTATCGCCTCTTGACCACGACTCTGCGCGTCCGAGAGCCCGACTACCTGGGCATCAAAGCTGTGGTTCAGGTGGTAGCATCCGAATATTCGTCGCCGGAGGTCCTCCGCGCCAGGGTGGAGGAGAGCCTACGACAGATGATCAGCCCTCTGGCCATTGGGCTTGATGCGAACCGCCAGGAATCGTCGTTAGGCGCCAATTGGGAAGGTTGGCCTTTTGGGCGCGACCTGTACCTGTCTGAGATTTTCTCATTGATCCAACAGGTACCCGGCGTCAAACATGTATTGGATGTGCGCCTGTCCTATCGTCCGGTCGTGCCCAGCCGCGAATGGATGGTCGACTCTGGCGAGGGTGAAGAAGGTGAAGAAAGCGGACCTTCCAGAAAAACGCTGACGCCCATTAACCAGCGGATGCTCCCGGTACCGATGGATACACTCCTTTGTTCCCTCGACCATGACGTGCAGGTGGTGGAGCTATGACCGTTGAGGAGAGCAAGATAGCAGTCGCCCACGTGGCGGATTTCTACCGGCGCTATCCTGGCGAAGTTGTCACCTTTTTCACCCGGGTCACGATCGAGCCCTCGGTGCCAGACTTTACGCTGCGGGTGGCTTTGCCAGCAGGAATGGTGCTCACCGACTACCAGTCCCTGGACGGGCCTATGCTTCCACAGATCACACATCACCAAGGGGGCAACAACCTGATTTGGCACATTGAACGAGAGGCCGGCGACGCTGCCTGTTTCGAGTTCCAGGTCGCCGCGCGGGTTGCCCCTACGCCCAAGGATATCGTTCTGGAAAGCCGTGCTGTGGCAACAATCAAGGGGGAGGGGAAACAGTCTTTCCAGGCAGCCGAGACGGCGAGGATCACCATCTCGGCACAAGGGCAATACCTCGACCATCTGCCCGCCATCTATCGCGAAGACGAGTTTCTTGGGCGCTTTCTCATGCTGTTCGAGAGCTTTTGGGCGCCGATTGACCGCCAGATAGACAGCCTTTACTATTATCTGGATCCCCACATGACGCCAACCGAGTTCCTGCCCTGGCTGGCGTCATGGATCCACCTGGTTTTGGACGAGCGTTGGCCGGAGGACAAGCGGCGGCGGTTGCTTCATTCGGCGGTAGCGCTATACCGCAAACGAGGTACCCGTCAGGGATTGGAAGAGTATCTGGAAATCTATACCGGCACCAAACCGCAGATCGTCGAACATCGAGCGCACAACTTTCGGCTGGGGCAAGATGCCCGGTTAGGGCCAGGCATCGCCCTGGGCCGAGCCAACAAGCCCCACACGTTTACAGTTTCTCTTCGCCTGCTGCCCGCTGATGACGGGGACGAAGACAACCACGCACAACAAGAGCTGGCCCGTCGCCGGATCGAAACGATCATCGAGGCCGAAAAGCCGGCGCACACAACCTTTACCCTGCGCCTGGAAAGCCTGCCCGAGATGTAACCCATGGTGCGGGATTCCCGGTCAGTGGCAAACCCACCACCATGCATCACCAAGGATGGACTGGAATTATGAAGGATCTGTTGCACGAATTTCCAACAAAGCGTATCAAAGCAGCCGACGGGATGGCCGTGACCGCCCAAGTGTGGGAAGAAGCCCACGAGTATCACCGTAAGTGGCAGCGCGCCCACGACCTCTATAGCCATGGAGCGCGCATCGTAACCGGCTTGGAGGTAATTGCCAGCGACCCGGCCGATTCCTCGGTGTACATCCTGCCAGGGATCGCCATCGATCCCTTGGGGCGCACAATTGTCATCGCCGAGCCCGTGGTCTATGATGTCGGCGCAGCGCAGGGCCCGATCCAACTGCTGCTGACCTACGAAGAAAGCCAGCCTACCGCCAACGCCGACCAGGAGGATGGTCCGCTGTACCTCTACAGCCAGTTCGGCATCCAGGCCACCCGGGCCCTTCCCGACACGCCGTTCGTCGAGTTATGTCGCGTCCGGCGACAAAGCCGAGAGAATGCACTAATCAACGCGCGAAACGGGGAGCACCCCGGCCCCAATGAGATCGACCTCCGTTGGCGACGGGAGGGAAAGGAACCCCTCCAGGAAACCGCCTGCCTGGCTGTGAGCTACACCGGCGGTTCCACGGACGATAAGCATAGCCGCGGCATGGACTATGTGGCCCAGGCGCTGCGCCGCTCCGGGCAACGGGTCTGCGTCGACAACCGCGTGCCCCTGGCCCCTGATCTGGAGGCTTATACCCTGTTGTACCTGGTGGGCCAGGATGCCTTCCAACTAACCCGCGACGAGATGAACGCCTTGTATGCCTTCTTGCAGAGCGGGGGCACGCTTTTCATCGAAAGCTGCCGTCGTGCTGCGTCATCGGGCGAGCCGCCGGCCGATGCTTCGTTTCTCGATCTGCTGGCGTCAATGGGAGTGCAATTAAAGGAGGTGCCACCGAGCCATCCTCTATTGACCAAGCCCCATCTTTTTGCCGGGCCACCACCGGGCTTTGAGACGGAAGGAGAGCCCAAATTGATGATGGGCGACCACATCCTCCTCAGCTATGGCGACTATGGCTGCCTCTGGCAAGGCGAGCGACGGGGCCGTCCTGCCTCTCGCGAGGAGATCCGCGCAGCTCTGGAATGGGGCGAAAACCTCGTCGCCTATGCTCTTGCCCAGAGACAGAAAGGGTAGGTTCTTTTGTGTACTGGAAAATCGTTGAGGGACAACACGGTGGAGCCTGATGACCAATAATCCCTATGACCAGGTTCCCTATCCTGGTTTGTCCTATACACCCACCCACCCCGATCGGTTGGCGGTTATCGCCCGTCTGATGGGGCTGAATCCCGCGCCTGCCGATCACTGTCGCGTCCTCGAGCTGGGCTGCGCCGTCGGCGGCAATCTCGTGCCGATGGCCTACAGTCTGCCCCACAACCGATTTCTGGGCATCGACAATTCGGCCCGCCAGGTGGCAGAAGCCCAAAAGGCGGCTGAGGCGCTGGGACTCGAGAACGTGGCCTTCCGGCACCTTGATATCCTGGACATAACCCCCGAGTTAGGACAGTTCGATTACATTATCGCCCACGGCATCTACTCTTGGGTGCCCACTGCGGTGCAGCACAAAATTCTCGACATCTTTTGCGAGAACCTGGCGCCCAACGGGGTAGCCTACGTGAGCTACAACACCTATCCAGGATGGCACATGGTGCGCATCGTCCGGGACATGCTTCTGTATCACACCCGGCACATCGCCGATCCAGTGGCTCGGGCCGATCAGGGTCGGAGCATCCTCGATTTCTTTGCCCAGGCAACGACCAGCGACAAGGACTCGGCCTACAGCAGTTTTCTGAGAACCTATGCCGGAATCATTGGCGAAAAGTTGGACGGTTCCTCCCACCGCCACTCGACGTTGGTGCTACACGACGAGATGGCCGAGATCAACGAACCTTGTTACTTTTACCAGTTCGCCGAGCAGGTGGCGCAGCACGGGCTGCAATACCTGGGCGAAGCGGATCTATCGAGCATGAAAGGGCGGCTCGTGGAGGGCAGCGAGATTCCGCCGCAGGTGGCAGAGGGACTGCAGCACCTGGCTAGCGATGTTGTGGAACTCGAGCAGGCCGTGGACTTTATGCATAACCGCATGTTTCGGCGCACCTTGCTCTGCCATCAAGAGATCGAGCTGCCGCCGCGCATCTCCCTCGAAGCGGTGCAGGACTTTTGGGTAACGTCGCGAGCACGACCGGCGTTGCCCGACCCCGATCTTTACTCGGTCTCGGTGGTCAAGTTCCAATCAGGCGAGGGGATTGCCATCTCGACGGATCACCCCGTTAGCAAGGTGGCTTTGGATTATCTAGCCGAGCAGTGGCCAGCGCCCGTCCACTTTTTCGATTTGTTAGAGACAGCTTGCGCCCGGGTGGCATCCCGTACCGCCACCGATAGCGACACTCCATCCGAGATTGGGGACAGGAGCAGCGATGCGGAGGTAATGGCGGCCAATTTGCTGACGGCCTTTGGCTACGATAGCAGCCTGGTCGATTTCCATTCCTATTTGCCGGCCTTTTCGCCGAACGTCAGCGAACGTCCGGTGGCCAGCACAGTAGCTCGCTATCAAACCCAACAAGCGGGCCATGTGACGAACCTGCGCCACGAACGGGTGACGCTGGATAACCTGGACCGCTTTTTGCTCTATCACCTGGACGGCAGTCACGACCCGGCCGCGCTCCTGGACCGGCTCATGGATGGGCCGGTGGCGCAGGGTGTACTCACAGTGCAGTCAGAGGGTGAAGAACCAGTGACCGAGGACCAGGTCCGAGCCATCTTGGCCGCCGAAATCGAGCGCAAGCTCGACTGGTTGGCCTGTGCCGCCTTGCTGGTGGCGTGAGCGCCCGGAGAAAAAGGAAACACGGGCCTTTGTCGTCCGTGTCCGATCGTAACCTTTGACGGGGGCGCGCGTTATGGTATACAACGCGCCTTGGATGAGCGGGAAATAGGGAGGGCCAATGGCTCCCAGAGTCGAGATTACAGATAGAGACGGTTGGCGAAAAGAATTCCCACTGGAGAGAGCGCTCTTGCACGTCGGCAGCGACGCCAGGAACGACATTGTGTTGGATGCACGGCGTGGTGGAGGGGTAGCCACTCGGCACCTTCAGATTGTCGCTCTGGCAGCCGAAGCATCCAGGTTCCGGGTCATCAACCTGAGCGATCGGGAAATCCCTGTGGAAACAGAGGCAACGAGTTCCCTTCCACCGCGTTCGGCCATAGACATCAGCGATGGGCACCGCCTACAACTGGGTGATTTCGGCATGGTCTTTCGTCTGGATGCGGCCACTGGCACGCCGAACGCCAACTTTGTTCCCTCTGCCCTGGCGGCTATCCCTGCCGCTAGTGCATCGCCCATGCGGTCGGTGGCAACCCCGGCACATGATCGAGGGGTGGAGAGAACCTCATCCCACATTGGCCTCAAGCTCTCTCTACCGCAGGTGCCAATCACTCCCGATCATCCACTGGAGGGGACGATTACCGTGCAAAACCTGGGCAGGCAGATGGGTGTCCAGTTCCGGTTAGAGGTGGAGGGTCTGAACCCCGATTGGTACGACATCGGCCCGGGCCCGATCCTCTTTCCCCAGGTAGAAAAGCAAGTGCCGTTGCGCATACACCATCCTCGGGGACCGGGCTTGGATTCCGGGCGACATCCGATCCAGATTCATGCTTCAGCGCCCGATGCCTACCCTGGGGAGAGAGTCTCTGTATCCCACGAGATCGTGATCTCGCCATACTATACCCATACGCTGTCCCTGGCGGCAATGGAGTAAACAGAACATGAACAGCTCGGGGGTGCCAATGGAATGGGTGATGGGTATCGCCGTCATCATCGCCACAGCCCTGGCGATGGCCATCCTGGGTAGGGTGCAGAAGACGCGCCTCCAAACCAGGATCCGGCTGACGCTGACCAATGTGGGCAATATCAAAAGCTGCTACAATCTCAGAGCGGAGGAACCGCAGGGCATCCTGACATTTCGGTTTCTGCTAGACGGCGACCGGTTGCCGGTGTACGGTGATGAAACCTCAACCCCGGCGCCGCCCTCCCCCCGGTCGGCGGCTCAGACCAGCAACGTCCAGCGCAAGGCTTCGGCCGTAATCCAGACGGGCAATGCCATCGCGGGATTTCTCAGCATGATTGGTGCTCTGCTACCCCGGTCGGTGGGGGTACCGCTGCAGCAAAAGGTCAGCCAGATGCGTCGTGTGCAGGCACAAGCGAGTTATGTCCAGCGCATCCCGAACCAGATCACCCAAGTAAAAAGCGCTGCCTCGCAGGTGGCACCCGGCACATCGAAACCCAGATCGGCCGACGCTGAGCAACGGCCATCCGCCAAACCTGACCGTCTGGAGGGAATCTGGGCCCAAACGCCCTATGTCCAGCCGGGGGAAAGCCTGACGGTAGAACTGCACATCCGCTCGACACTGCCCAAGAGCGATCAGGCCCATACCTATCAGGTCATCTCCCACTCGGCTGACCAAGACGGCGCCCCCTTGGTGATCCAAGAGGGCACCGTCTGGATCAAGGGCGGATTTTGGGCGCGCCGTTTCCTACCCTACGCGCTCCTAGGGGCAATGGCCATTGCCCTATTGATTTTGATTTACTGGCTGGCAGGTGCCGGCGGCTTGCTCTGACAGCAGGAGGAATGGTCCGTATGGAAGGACAGGATCGTCTCGAGATCATTAGCCCCCATGGCGAGATCCAGTTCCACGATCTCGACAGGGTTAAGGGCATCACCAACATCGGGCGACACCCCAGCAACGATCTGGTGATCGACAGCTTGGGCGTTGCCGCCTTCCATGCCGTTCTCGATCACCAGCGGCGCCCTTGCCAGATCATACTCCTTGCCGATCAAGGAAGTACCAAGCTCGGCGGCCAACCTCTGCCTCCCAACACCTTCCAGGAACTACATGATTGGGACACCCTTGAAATCGACGGCTATTCCATCATCTTGATGCAAAGCGGAGAGGCGCCGTCGGCGCCCCAAACCGCCCATCCAGCGACCGATCATGAACCCCCATCGCCACCCACTGAACAGCACGAAACGGCGCCTCTTTCGTTCTCCTCCATCGATCAGAGCGACGATGTCATTATTACCGAAATCACCTCGCAAGAGTGGACGATCGACGTAGAGCAAACAGCCGCGTGCCAGTTGACTATCGTCAACGGGGGCAACATCGTGGCCACTTTCGGCATCACCGTGGACGGGGTTCCCCAAGACTGGGTCAGAATCTCTCCGCCCAGAGTGAACCTCAACGAAGGGGCGCGGGCCACCGTGGCCATTTCCTTCACTCCACCCCGGTTGCCCACGAGCCGTGCCGGCGCCCACCCACTGATGATCACAGTGGACTCGGCCAACTACCCTGGACGCACGAGCCGCCTTCGCGGCACCCTGAACATCAATCCCTATTTTGCCTTCAGCCTGGGGGAAATGTCCCCCAAGCAGCAAACTGTTTCGTGGCGCAAGCCCACCGGCCAGGTCACCTTGCCGGTCACCAACAACGGCAACAGCGAGACCCCCTTTCGCCTGGATGGTGACGACGAGGAGCGGGCTTGCCGCTTTGCCTTTCAGACACCCGGCGAAGCCGCCAATTTGGTAAGGCAGGCCGAGATCCGGCTGCAACCCGAAGAGACGCTGACTGTACCCGTGGACATCACACCGCTCCGCCGTCGATTGGTGGGCCTGCGCAAACACACCTACTCGTTCAACATCACCACCACCATGCTCGAAGGCGCCCAAACGCCGAGAGCGCTCATGGGACGCTTGAGTGCCAAACCGCTCATCGGCCCCTTGCTCTTGCTATTGATCGTCGGCAGCTTGATGGCCCTCGGAATTTTTCTGCTTCGCCCTATCGCGGAGCCGGCCCTGGCCATCGACAATCCGGATCCCTCTCATGGCGAAACGGTGACCTTGACCTACGATGCCTCGCGCTTTCCTCAGTTCAGTCCGATGAACCTGCTCAACGGGCAAAACACCCTCTTTCTGCGATTGACGCTCGAGTTCAGACCCCGGGATGGGGCATGGCGCCCCCTCAAAGCCTCTTCCGAACTGGAGACGCCCATTGGCGCCGTCTCCGATCTTCCAATCGAAGACGGCCATTATCGCTTGCAGGCCGACACATGGTTGTCCACATTGATCCCGGTCCTCTCTGGACTGACGCGCGAAGTACCCGTCGACGTCGAACCGGTAGAGCCCCAGATCATCACGTTTCGGGCCGACCAGGAACAGGTATTCATCGGCCAGGAGGTAACCCTGATCTGGTCGGTTGCCAAGGCCACCAATCTCAAGCTGAGCTACGAAGATGCCGGCGGTCCCATCGAAGAAGATCTTCAGGGAGACGAGCTGGTCGCAGGGCGGCGCACCGTTGTGTGCACGCGAGACACCACATTCAACCTGATGGCGGCCAACAGCTCTGGGTCGGATCCGGTGCGCAAGATGGTGCGCGTGATGGCTGTGGCCGAACCGGTGCCCACGCCGTCCATTGTTCGCTTTGATGTGGATCCCCTGGAGATCACCGTCGGCGAGACCGTGCGCATCGGCTGGGAGGTCGTCGGCGCCGACTCGGTGTCGATCAAGCCTCTGGGTGATGGGTTGCCGCTCAAGGGCGACTTGGGCGACCAACCCCAGAGCCTGACCACCTACCAACTCGTGGCCTCCAAGACCGGCGCGGACGGGACTGTGGCAGAGGCCGAGTCGCTTCTCAGGGAAGTCATCGTCAACCCGGAACCGACCGCCACCCCGGCTCCCCTGACGCCGATCATTGATCTCTTTGAGGCGACGCCCAAGGAAATTATTGCCGGCGAGTCTCAGGTGGTCAAGCTTACCTGGTCGGTGGCCGGCGCGACGACAAATATCGAGATTGTGACGCCCGATCTGACCATTAACGGACTCGCCAGCCAGGATGTCGTCACGGTCACGGTAAATGAGACCACGCTTTTTGTTTTGACGGCCATCAACGGCGATCTCAGAACCAGCAAAGCCGTCGAGGTCAAGGGCCTTGAGCCCACACCTACCCCTTCGGCCACGCCTACACCCGAGCCAACACCTACTCCCGAACCCACCCCAACCCCCTTCCCGCCTCCCATCATTTCCTACGTGACCGCCGAAGGCCAGAACCCTGCACAAGATCGGGTCATTTTCGATCGGACCTATGAAAGCGACAACGGCCCAGTGTATGTCTATAAAGTGGAAGCAAGTTCTTATGTAAAACTCAGTTGGGGCGTCAAGAACGCTGATCTAGTCATCCTGGAAAGCCTGGGGCCGCAACCTGCCGAGGGCAGTCTGAATCTACCCGATGCGGTGATTGCTCCCACCAGCATCATCCTGACGGCCGAGAACAACAATGGCCAGAACCAGGTCTTTGCCTTTCTCCAACTCGAAATCACATCCCCCCCGGCGCCCCCGGCGCCTTCCTATGTCACGGGCGTCGAAGACGCAGCCGGAGGGACGAACAAGATTGTCTGGAGCTACAATCGGGACGACCGGAACCGGATCGACGGCTTCCGAATCTACCGGGCGGACGTACCACCTGGCAGCAACTATGTGGTCATCTCACCCGTCATCGATCCTCAGGCATCCGAGTGGGTTGATCAGATAAGCCCGACCTGCGGCAAGGGGTATTATGTGGTGGCCGTCTATACCGATCCGATCACAAAGGCAGAGCAGGAAACGGCCTCTGGTTTGACCAGTTGGTACAGCCGCTCTTGCCCATAGGCTGACCACGGTGACATGGTCTGCCCTGAAAAAGTCTGGAGGACAGTCGCGATGAGACGTTTGTTCCATCGGACATCAAGCACTCACCTGCTGTGCGGAGGCCTGGTTGGCACGCTGTTGGTTCTGATCTTGGGGCTTTTTCTGGTGGTAACCCCCAGTCGGGCTGAAACCCTGAGCGCTCCAACTACGGATTCCACCGCACCCGATCTGGTGCGCGCCCCCTCCGTCCGTGCAAGCCTGGCGAGCACGGCGACCGTCCCTGCCTGGATAATGGACCTCCAGACCTCCCCGGACCTATCCACATCGGACACGGATCTGAGCATCGCCAAATCGGCCATCACAGTCGATGGCACCACCGGCGTCGTATTTAACGGCGAACTCATCACCTATACCCTGACCGTGTCCAACCCAGGCACCGCGCAAGCGACCGGCATTCTGATCCTGGATATCCTGCCCGAAGAGAGCCTCAGCGATATCGGTTGTTCCAACGACTGCACCAAAGTGATCGAGAGTCGCCAGATCCCCGATCCTTTTGGCAACCTGATGGTCATCACCGTCACCCGCCAGGTGAGTTGGACGATTGATTCACTGGCGCCGGGACAGGTGCAAATGCGGCATTTCTGGGGCAGAGTCATCGGCCAAACCGACGGTACCGAGTTGCGCAATCGCGCTTTCATGAGCTATAACCAAAGCGGCGACCAGAAATCGGCCGTCAGCAACGACACGACGACCATCGTCCGGGTCCGCATCGAGGAGAACGGACGAGCCAGCCTATCCGATGCACCCAACTGGCTCTCCTCCGATCTAGGGGGCACTCTCAGCCTGGATTGGGGTGACATGGACGGCGACGGCGATCTGGACCTGGCCCTGGGCTCTACCATCGGCACCAGCGTCTACCGCAACAACGAGGGTCGGTTGACCCTCCTCTGGAACAACAATCGCCTGACCTACGGGGTGGCCTGGGGCGACGTGAACGGCGATGGCACACTGGAATTAATGGCCGTGGGCGACAGTCTAGACCAGACCTGGGTAACCTCAGGCACCAATTACATCTACAGCCTGGATGGAGAATCGGTCCAAGAGAGCAAGTTCGTATCTAATGAACAACTGGTCCGGGTGGCGCCCGGTGACTATGACGGAGATGGGCTTCTCGATCTGGTGGTCAGCACCAACTCGATCCACGCGTCTTGCCCGGTTCAATTGTACAAAAACAGCGGCGACCCAACGGCGCCCTTTGACTCGTCCCAGTGCATCGGCAACGAGGCCACCGCGGCCCTGGGTCCTGTCGACTGGGACAGCGATGGTGACCTAGATCTGGTCATGGGCGCGTTCCCCAACCAGACCATTCTCCTGGTCAACGATCTCTTGGCGATGCCCAACCCCTTCGTGCCGGTGACCATTGACCAAACAGCACCCTTTCTACCCTACGACTTTGGCTGGGGCGATTATAACGGAGACGGCCACCTGGATCTGGCGGCTGCCTTTCCTCTCGAGCGGCGGGTGAGGATCTACCGATTCGTGCCAAGTACCGGCAAGCTGGCCCTCGGCGCCGAAATCCCCACCAGCTTGTTCCGCACCCCCTTGGCTATCGGCTGGGGCGACCTGAACGGCGACGGGCGCCTCGATTTGGCCGTGGCCGATACGCCGCCCCGGGTATACGAGTACAGAAACGGACGGTTCTCCGAAATCCCCGGCCTGCGGGCCGAGGGCGTCAGTGGGCAGGTGTGGGGATTGGGCATCGGCGACGTAGACAACGACGGCGACCTGGACCTGGCTTTTACCAACCGTGACGGCTCGAGCATGCTCTTCTCCAACTTTGCGCCACTGCTCAGCCCCAGCATCTCGCCGATCACAGCCACGGGTTCTACGGAGGCCTCGAGTGTGGCCTGGGCCGACGTGGATGGCGACAAGGACTTGGACCTTCTGTTTGGCGCGGGCCAGTCCGCCGTGGGAGCCAAGCGCTACCTCAACGTCCTGGGTCGCTTTCCGCCCTCAGATATGACCTCCCTTCTAGCCAGCGGATTTGGGCCCCATAGCGTCGCCTTTGGGGACGTCAACCGGGATGGGCGACTGGATATTGCCCTGGGCGTAGGCACAGTGACTGAAATCCAGATCTATTTGGCCGGCAACACGGTCACCCCCGATTGGCTCTCCGCTGCTCCCCACTATCCGGTCCACGGCCTGACCTGGGGAGATGCCGACGACGACGGCGACCTGGATCTATTGGTGGCGCGCGATGGCCCCAACGCCCTCTTTGTCAATGGTGGCACGCAGTTAGAGACCTCGCCACTCTGGACGTCCAGAGCCAGCTACAACAGCCGCAGCGTCGCGTGGGGTGATTTCGATGGCGACGGGTACCTCGATTTCGCCGTGGGAAATTATGGCCAGCCAAACGAGGTTTACCGCAACAACCGCGATAACACGTTTAGCCTGGCATGGGTGTCCACCTACATATCGAACACGCGCAGTGTGGCCTGGGCCGACTATGACGGCGACGGCGATCCCGATCTGGCTGTCGGCAACTATGGGCAACCGAACCTGGTCTACGAGAACCAGAGCGGCGCCTTTGGCTCCGCCGAAGCATGGCGCTCCTCGGCTTCCCAGAATACGACAAGCCTGGCCTGGGGAGACTGGAACAACGATGGTGACCTGGACCTGGCGGTCGGTAACGACAGTCAACCAGATCAGGTCTATGCCAACGTGGGCAGCCAACCAGGCTCTCCCCCGCAACTCTACCTGCTGTGGGCATCGACCGAATCTTACCGAACCACGGGCGTGGCCTGGGGCGACGCCGACGGCGATGGCGACCTGGACCTGGCCGTCGGCAGCAGGAGCACCGGCCAAAACGGAATCTACAAAAACACCTACGCAACCCCCTCGCACCTGACCGGTGAGTTTGCCAAAACCATGCCGTTGCCCAACAATCCCTCCTACGTGTCCGTTGACCGTCCCGGCGTGACCAAGGGGGCCTACTTTTTCTCTTCCGCCGACTTGCTCTCGGGACCCAGGCATCCAACCGTGACGCTCACCTACCGGCTGTTTGATCCCGATGGCGCTCGCATCTACGGCGCTGCCTCCAACGAGCCGGGAGATCCCATCTTGTCGACGGTGTTCGAGTTCTCGGTCAACGGAGGGGCCACCTGGAACGAAGCAACCCCCATGGCCCTGCAAACAGCGCCCACAAACACCTTGCGCCTTGGTCAAGAGGCTACATTCCACTGGGATGCCGTAGCCGACCAAGCCATCAGCGACAACGCCCACTTTCGTATCTGCGTTGTCCAGGATAACCAGGCCGACTCGGTGCAACAGGCCATGGCCTGTGCCGCCAGTCCCCCTTTCCGCGTCCGGGGTACGACCTGCATCTGGCCCCAATATCCGATCATTTCTGTCAGCAATCCCACGCCCGAGCGTGGGGAACGAGTTCGTTTCGAAGGCTCTGTAAGGGAAGGCAGCGGCATCCTCACCTACACCTGGAGCTTTGGCGACGGCAGCACCGCACAGGGACAAGTCGTCTACCACACGTATTACAGCAACAATACCTATCCGGTGACACTGATCGTCGAATCCGAGCCCTGCCCCATTTCGAAAGAGGTGGTCGCCACCCGCAACCTGGTGGTAGGGATAGGTCAGCCCAATACGTACCTGCCTTTCATCACCCGGGCCGCCTCACAGGGGACAGTTTCTCGCCAGATCGAGACCATTGACCAAGAGACGCAGGGCCAGGCTGTTGCCGCCGAGGTCCAGATCGAGACCGCCGACGCGGAGGGAAAAATCCCTCTCACACCCTCCGAGCAGTCGCCCCCGCACCCAATCCAGTGGCTGGGGGAGCCCATCCAGTGGCCGGGAGAATCTGAATGGGCCCCCGCTGCCCAAAATCCCACGCGCACCATCGAAACCCACGCCGTCCCAGAGGCAGCGATCGAATCCGCCCGTATCGAGAGTAGCATTTTGGCTTCCACACCCTTGCGCATTACGGAGGGAACCAGGGACATCAACAGTTTTCCATCGCTGAGCGGCGATGGCCGGCGCATTGCCTTTTGGTCCACCGGCGACCTGACCGGCTCGGGCAGCAACCTCGATGGCAATATCGAGGTATTTGTCGCCGATATCCCTGCCCCGGACCACATCACTTTCCGGCAGGTCACCGATTCCATGGGGAACATCCTCGGCGGCTTTAACCTATCGCCTTCATTGAGCGGCGATGGTACGCACGTAACCTTTTTCTCAGACTGCAACCTGAACGGCCAAAACACCAATCCCGACGCCAATTTTGAGATCTTTGTCGCCGGAGCCAGCGAGTGGGCGCCAACCCAACTGACCGAGACAGCGATCGGCGCAAGTACCGTACCGTCCATCAACGCTGATGCAACGCGCATTGCCTTTGCCTCCGATCGCGATCTGGCTTCGCCCAGCACCAACAGCGACCAGAATCAAGAAATCTTTGTCTACGATGCCATACAGGACCGGTTCATCCAGATTAGCCGCACATTGGACCTGATCATCAACAACGATCCGGCTATCAGCGCCGACGGAAACCGCGTCGCCTTTATCTCAGATGGCGAGCTGGTCATCGCTACGATCTCGCCCAGTGACGTCAGCCTGACGACCGTGCCCAGCCCCACCGATGGAATCAACCGCGAACCGGCTATCAGCGCCGATGGCCGCATCGTTACGTGGCTCTCGGACGACCAGGTCTGGTTGGCCGAATTGGAACCGGCCGGGACCTATACCACAAGCCCAGTTACCCCTGAGACGGATGCCATCCTCGATAGACCGGCCATCAGTGCCGACGGCAGCCGAATCGCCTATGTGTCCAATGGCGGGCTCTTTCTCTTTGACAAGGAGGCAGACCTCATTTCTCCCATCGGCAGCGTGTCCGAGGCTCGACAACCCTCGCTAAGCGCCGACGGCACCGTCGTTGCCTTTGTCGCCGATCGCGACATTTATGTCACCCACTCCCCGCGGGCCGACCTCGCTGTCAGCAAGTCGGTAACACCCGACCCGCTGGTGCCCGGCCTGAACCTGACCTACACCATCGTCGTCGCCAATCTGGGGCCGAGCAATGCCATCGGCGCCACTGTGAAAGATAAAATTCCATTGGTCATTGGCAGTCCCCAGTGGACCTGCACGGCCTTGCCCCACTCGACCTGTATCATCAGCGGCACTGGTAGTATTAGTGACACAGTGAACATTGCCGCTGGCGAAGCGATCACCTACACCGTCACCGGGGATCTGGCATCCTCGGCCACAGAGGATGTGACCAACACTGTGATGGTAACTCCTTCTCAAGATCTGATCGACTGGCGCCCCGGCAACAACCAGGTGACGATCACGAACCCGGTCTCGCCCCAGGCCGACCTGAGGGTAACCAAAGCGGTGGATGACCCGGAACCCAACGAAGGCGACACGATTTCGTTCACCCTCGTGGTGACCAATGCCGGCCCCAGCGACGCACAGAACACGTCCCTTACGGACAGCCTGCCCGCCGGCCTCACCTTCAGCAGCGCCAACCCAATCTCGGGCACGTACGACAGCGGTCTGTGGACGATTGGGGACCTGGCGGCGAAAAGCCAAACCACCCTGACCCTTTATGCCACCGTGGATTCCGGCACCGGCGGGCAGACCCTCGTCAACCAGGCCGACAGCCTGCACTCCGATGCGGACGATCCGAACCTGGCCAACAACCAGGCCAGCGCCAGCTTGTACGTCAACCTTCCGCCGCTGGCCAACGACGATACGGCCAGCACCCTGGAAGACCATGCGGTGGTCATCGATGTGCTGGCCAACGACAGCGACCCGGATGGTACGCTCGATCTCTCGTCCCTGGTGACCACTATGCCAAGCGACGGGGTCTTGGGAGTCGTGACCTCCACGGGCCTGATCACCTACACCCCAGACGCAGACTGGCACGGCGTCGATTCCTTCGACTATGAGATCTGCGATAACGACGGCGCGTGCGACACAGCCACTGTCTCGGTCACCGTCCTTTCGGTCAACGACTCGCCGAGCTTTGACCGCGGTCCTGATGTGATTGTCAACGAAGATGCCCCATTGCAGGAACTGGGTTGGGCCACAGCCATCTCTGTGGGTGCGCCTTATGAAGAGCAAACCCTCACCTTCCTGGTCACCAACGACTACAACGCCCTCTTTACCGTCCAACCCAGCGTGGACGCGCCCACCGGTACCCTGACGTTCCAACCGGCCCCAGATCTCTCTGGCATAGCCATCGTCACCGCCACACTGCAGGACGACGGCGGCACCGCCCATGGCGGCATCGACACCTCGGCGCCGGTCACGTTTACCATTACCGTCACTCCCGTCAACGACGCACCCGTCGCCTACGGCGATTCCTATACCGTGACCGAAGATCACACGCTCAACGTGCCTGCTCCGGGGGTATTGGCCAACGACACCGACGTGGAGAACGACAACTTGGAGGCCCACCTCGTCACCGATGTCAAGCATGGTGACCTGAGCCTGAATGCCGATGGCTCTTTCACCTACACACCCGACACCGACTACTCTGGGCAGGATATATTCGAGTACCAGGCCCGCGACGATGGCTTCCCGCCCCAATCCGACACAGCAATGGTCACCATCACCATCACTCCCATCAACGACCCGCCCGTCGCCAGCAGCGACACACACACCGTGACCGAAGACGGCGTCCTCACCGTGGCTGCCCCAGGCGTGTTGGCCAACGACACCGACGTTGACGACGATGACGAGGCCCTGACGGCGCAGCTCGTCACCGACGTCGCCCACGGCACCCTGAACCTGAGCGCCGATGGCTCCTTCACCTACACGCCCACTGCCGACTACTTTGGGCCCGATTCTTTCGAGTACCAGACACTCGACGACGAGCTGGCGGCCTCTGTAAAGGCTCTGGTGACTCTGACCGTCGAGCCCGTCAACGACGCGCCGAGCTTTGTCGCCGGGCCCGACATCACCGTGGACGAGGACGCCGGACCCCAGACCGTCCTCGGCTGGGCCACGGCCATCTCTGCCGGTCCGCCCAACGAAGCGGGTCAGAGCCTCACCTTCCTGGTCAGCAACGACCACAACGCCCTCTTTGCCACGCAACCCGCGGTGAGCGCCACCAGCGGCGACCTGACCTTCGAATCGGCCCTGGATCTCCATGGCCAAGCCGTCGTCACCGTCACCCTGAAGGACGATAGCGGCACGGCCCATGGCGGGATAGATACCTCGGCGCCCCAGACCTTTACCCTCACCGTCAACCCCGTCAACGACCCACCCGTCGCCCACACCGATACCTACACCGTGACCGAAGATCACACTCTCACGATGCCTGCTCCGGGGGTATTGGCCAACGACACCGACGTCGACGACGATGACGAGGCCCTGACGGCACAGCTCGTCACCGACGTGGCCCACGGCGACCTGAGCCTGAACCCCGCTGGCTCCTTCACCTACACGCCCACTGCCGACTACTTTGGGCTCGACTCTTTCGAG
>CAZNQW010000017.1:20976-31080 GCA_964575225.1 uncultured Anaerolineaceae bacterium
TGGCTCCTTCACCTACACGCCCACTGCCGACTACTTTGGGCTCGACTCTTTCGAGTACCAGGCCCTCGACGACGAGCCCGCGGCCTCTGTGAAGGCCCTGGTCACTCTGACCGTCGACGCCGTCAACGACGCGCCCAGCTTGGTCGCCGGGCTCGACATCACCGTGGACGAGGACGCCGGGCCCCAGACCATCAGCGGTTGGGCCACGGCCATCTCTGCCGGCCCGTCCAACGAGGCCGGCCAGGCCCTCACCTTCCTGGTCAGCAACAACCACAACGCCCTCTTTGCCGCCCAGCCCGCGCTTAGCGTCTCCACCGGCGACCTGACCTTCGAATCGACCCAGGATGTCTCTGGCACGGCCTTCGTCACCGTCACACTGCAAGACGATGGCGGCACGGCCCGCGGCGGGATCGATACCTCCGGACCCCAGACCTTTACCCTCACCGTCAACCCCGTCAACGACCCACCCCAGGCCGTTGGAGATACCTTCACGACCTATCGGGGCGGCACCGTCACAGAATTGGATTCGGGCGCCACCAGCCTGATGGCCAACGACTGGGACCTGGAAGGCAATGCTTTTGAAGTATACACGATGACCGTTTCGGGGCCCGACCACGGAATGGTGGCCATCCAAGCGGACGGTACCTTCTCCTACACCCACGACGGTTCGGCGACGTCCAGTGACGGCTTTGTCTACGCCGTGTATGAACCGGGTTCGCCCGGCCTATCCACGACGGCCGCCGTGAGTATCACCATCACTCCTTTTGGCGTGAGCATCGAGGGTCCAACGTCAGGCCAGCGCGGACACAAATACACCTTTACCACCACCGTCCTGGGCCCGGCGACCCTGCCTGTAACCTTTACCTGGGAAGCGACAGAGCAGACGACCGTGATCCAGCCAACCTATTCTGCGCTGACGCACACGGTCAAGTACCAATGGACGGCCGATGGATGGAAGATGATCACGGTCACGGTCTCCGCTTTGGAAGGAGTCATTAGCGACACCCACCGCATCGCCATTGGCACGGTAACGGGGTTCATGGTCGGAGAATGGCAGCCCCGCAGAGTCTATCTGCCCTTGGTCCTTCGACCCTGGCCCTGGCTTGATATGAATCAATAGAAACAAAAACCGTCCGTTCGAAAGCGGCGACGAATTGGCAGTCGTTGAGGGCCTTTGACCCATGCTCGACTTGATCGACTATCAGTCGTGACGAAATCTCACAAAAGAAAGGAATCCTTTCCCCATGAAAAAGGAAACGTTTGCTACCGATCGGGCGCCGGGCGCTGTGGGACCCTATTCCCAAGGGGTCATGGCTGGTGAATTCGTGTTCACCGCCGGACAGCTCGGCCTGGTGCCGGGCACCAAGGATTTCGCCGGCCCCGACATCGATAGCCAAACCCGGCAAGCCCTGATGAACCTCCAGGCCGTGTTGGAGGCCGGGGGGTCTTGTCTCCAACACGTCGTCAAAACTACCGTCTTTCTGGCCGACATGGGCGAGTTTGCCCGCATGAACGCGATCTATGCCGAGTTCTTTACCGAGAACCCGCCCGCCCGTTCGGCCGTCCAGGCAGCCGCCCTGCCCTTGGGCGGGCGCGTCGAGATCGAGGCCATCGCCCAGCGTTGCGAGTGTGCCGGCGACGCCGATTGCGGCTGCATCTGCGATTAACGTCAGATCTCTTTCGGCGATGCCCGTCAAGAACATAAGGGCGACGCATTCCCTGCACACCCTGACCAAAGCCGCGAGCCCGTCCCTGTCCGAGGGGTTGCTGCGAGCCGTTGGTTTTTGGGAATGCGTCGCCCTGCCCCAGGCAGCGAGCCCCAAGCTGACTACAAATCACCACTCATCGGATAGATCCTCACGATAAACGATTGCCTTTGCCCTCATCCAAATTGGCCAAAGCGACACTCTGCGGTATAATTCGTGGTCGCCTGAGCCATCTCAAAACTGAGTATGGCGCATCTACGTTCAACGAAACCGTCTGAAAGGCAGTTTTCCATGTCATCGCTGGTCCGCGCGCCCGACTATGATCTCAAAGACACAGCCACCGGCAATGCCCTCGTCGGCATCTGGCGGATGATGACCGGCTACCGCTTGACCTACTTGTGGGCCACGCTTTTCTTGGGGATCGGGGCCGTGGCGCGCACTGTCACCACACTGCTCCTGGGTTATTTCGTCGACAACATCCTGGGCGACAAGGCCCAGAGCCACCTCCTTCCCATCGTCGCCCTGGTCTTTGTCCTTCTGGCTGCGGTTCAGGGTGGATTCACTTTTCTCAGCGGCAAACTCGCAGCCCAGACGGCCGAAGGCGTCACCCTGCGGCTGCGCAACTATCTCTATGACCACATCCAGCGCCTATCCTTTTCCTACCATGACCGGATGTCGACCGGTGAGCTGATCCAACGCTCCACGTCGGACGTGGATGCCCTGCGCCGTTTTTTTGCCGATCAGGCCATCGGCGTGGGGCGCATCGTGCTGCTTTTTGTGGTCAACCTGACGGCTCTGCTTTGGCTGAACTGGCAACTGGCCCTGCTGTCGATTGTCGTGGTGCCGCTGGTGGTCCTTACCTCCATCCTGTTCTTTCGCAAGATCTCGACTGCCTACGAAGCCTTCCAGGAACAGGACGCCGTCCTGTCCACAACTCTACAGGAGAATCTGACGGGGGTACGGGTGGTCAAGGCCTTTGCCCGGCAAGAGTACGAACGGGACAAATTCGAAAAGGACAACATCGAAAAGTACCGCCGGGGCAAGAGGCTGAGCGTGATGCACTCGCTGTTCTGGCCCATGTCCGACATCTTGTGCGGATTTCAAATGCTGGGTGGGTTCTTTGTCGGAGCGCTCATGGCCATCGACGGCACCATCACCGTCGGCACCTACCTGGCCTATCATGGGCTGGTCATCTGGTTGATCTGGCCCATGCGCAACCTGGGCCGACTGATCGTGCAGATGTCCACCGGCATGGTCTCCTTTGGCCGGGTGCGCACCATTATCCGCGAGGAACGGGAACCCTTGGATGAAGGGCTCAGCCCGTTGCCCGAGCGCGTCCAAGGCGAAATCGGCTTCCACAAGGTCGGCTTTGAATACGGCAAGGATTCGCCCGTATTGAACGACATCCATTTCGAGTGCCGTCCCGGCCAGATCATTGCGTTGTTGGGGGGCGCGGGCTCGGGCAAGACCACCCTGGTGAATCTGCTGCCCCGTTTCTATGAATACACCAGCGGCAGCCTGACCCTCGACGGCATCGAACTGCGCGACTATCCCCGCCACTTTTTACGCCGGCAAATCGGCATCGTCGAACAGGAGCCGTTTCTCTTTTCTCGCACCATCCGCGAGAACATCCGCTATGGCGTTCACCGAGAGGTAACGGACGAGGAAATCACCGCTGCCGCCCAAGCAGCCGCCATCCACAAGAGCATCCTGAGCTTTCCCCAGGGCTATGACACCCTGGTCGGAGAAAAGGGCGTCACTCTGTCGGGCGGTCAGAAGCAGCGCATTGCCATCGCCCGCACCCTGCTGAAGGACCCAGCCATTTTGATCATGGACGATTCGACCTCGTCGGTCGACACCGAGACCGAGGCCGAAATCCGCTCGGCCTTGGAAAACCTGATGAAAGGGCGTTCCACCTTTATCATTGCCCATCGCATCCAAAGCGTCATGAACGCCGATCTGATCCTGGTGCTCGACGATGGACGGATTGTCCAAAAGGGCACCCACGACACTCTTCTCGAAACCGAAGGTATCTATCGCCGCATCTATGAAATGCAGGCCCGTGTTGAGGACGAACTGGAGCAAGAGATCGCCACAGCAGCCCCCGGTACCGAGCAACTAAAGAAGGAGGCCCCCGGTGGCCGAAGAGTTTGAGTTTGAGTTCGAAGAAGAAGAGTTCACGACCCAATTCAACGGCCGCACCCTACAGCGAATCATTGGGCTGACCCGACCCCACTGGTTGTGGGTGGTGGGGTTCATCCTCTCCATTCTCATAGTTTCGGCCATGGATTCGTATTTCACCTTCCTGAGCAAGCGGATCATGGACGAGGGCATCATCGCCGGCGATCGCGAGATGCTGATCCGCATTACCATGACCTATGGAGCGCTGCTATTGGTGCAGGCCGTATTTGTGTTCGGCTTTATCTTTCTGTCGAGCGTCCTGGGGGAGCGCATCCGTTACGACCTGCGCAAGAACATGTTCAACCACCTGCAAGACCTCTCCTTCTCCTACTTTGATCGGACGCCAGTGGGCTGGATCATGTCCCGCGTCAACTCGGACACCGATCGCATCGCCGAACTGGCCACCTGGGGGATGGTCGATGTCACCTGGGCCATCATGAATGTGACGACCGCTTTTTACTTTATGATCGTCATTAACTGGAAATTGGCCCTGGCTGTTATGGTCATGGTGCCGATCCTTCTCGTTGTGGCCGCTCAGTTCAAAAAGCGGATCCTGGTCGAATACCGCAAGGTGCGCAAGATCAATTCCAAGATCACTGGCGCCTACAATGAGAACATCAACGGCGTGCGAGTGATCAAGTCCTTATGTCGAGAAGAGCAAAATCTACACGAGTTCGGCGGGCTGACCGATACCATGTACCGCGCCTCCTATCGGGCAGCCTGGATCTCGGCGCTCTTTTTGCCTGTGGTCCAGCTCATCAGCGCCTTCGCCGTCGGGGGCATTGTCTGGTTGGGTGGATTACAGGCCAACCTGGGGCTGATCACCGTGGGTGGCATTCAGGCCTTTATATCCTACATCACGGCCATGATGTGGCCTATCCAGGACCTGGCTCGGGTCTATGCCGAGATGCAACAATCGATCGCTTCGGCAGAGCGAGCCTTTTCGCTCATGGACGCGGTACCCGACGTCACTGACCGAGAGGATGCCATCGATCCGGGCACCATCCGCGGCGATATCGAGTTCAAAGACGTTGACTTTTGGTACGATCCGAATAATCCGGTACTCACCGGGTTCAACCTCAGAGTAAAACGCGGAGAGACCATTGCCCTGGTGGGCGAAACCGGTGGCGGCAAAACCACCATCGTCAACCTGATCTGCCGCTTTTACGAACCAAAGAAGGGCGAGATCCGCATCGGCGAGCACGACTATCGCGACCTATCCCTCCACGCCATCCAATCACGCATCGGAGTGGTGCTCCAAACGCCCCATCTGTTTTCGGGCACCATCCGCGAGAACCTCCGCTATGGGCGGCTGGATGCCACCGACGCCGAAATCGAGCAGGCAGCCCGGGTGGCAGGAGCCCACGAATTCATTCGCAACCTGCCCCACGGCTACGAGGAACAAGTAGGTGAAGGGGGCAATCTGTTATCGGTGGGGCAAAAGCAGCTCATCAGCCTGGCCCGGGCGGTCTTGGCCGAACCCGAGCTGCTGATCATGGACGAAGCCACCAGTTCCGTCGACACTTTGACGGAGGATCTGATCCAGCGGGGCATGCAAGCCCTGATGCAGGGGCGCACCAGCTTTGTTATCGCCCATCGCCTCTCGACCATCAAACGCGCCGATCGCATCCTGGTCATTGAGAATGGGCGGATCGTCGAGATGGGATCGCATGCCGAGTTGTTGCGCGCCCGAGGTCAGTATTATCGGCTGTACACCCGGCAGTTCCGCTGGCAACAGGAACAGACCTACGATCCCTTCCAATCGCCCGGGTTGGCCCCGGCCTGAGCGCGACATGCCACACCAGGGCGAAGGCCGTCAGCGCTTCCACTCAAGTTGTGGAGACCACCAGGTCATGAGGCTTTCGAGGTTGGCGCGGGCGACTCTACTCGCCCTGTTCTTCGCCAATTTCCTGAACTTTTTCGACCGGCAGATCCTCGCTGCTTTGGCGCCATTGCTCAAGGATCATTGGCAACTCAGTGACGCTCAAGTAGGACTGCTGGCGACTGCTTTTGAACTGACCTATGCATTGGCGCCCTTGCCCCTCGCCTTTCTGGCCGATCGCGGGTTGCGCCGCAGGATCGTAGCCCTGGCCCTCCTGGTCTGGAGCAGCGCCATGGCCCTCACGGGGGCAGCTGTGTCGTACCTGATGTTGCTCGTGGGACGGGCGGGCTTAGGCTTGGGGCAGGCCGGTTATGGGCCCTCGGCCCTGGCCTGGCTGAGTGACCTCTTTCCGGCCTCCCACCGCTCGCGGGCTGTCAGTGTGCACGACCTGGCCCTCATGATCGGATCGGCCGCCGGGTTTGCCCTGGGCGGATTGCTGGGTCAGGTCTGGGGTTGGCGTCCCGTCTTCTGGCTCGCCGCCGTGCCGGGTCTGGTCCTGGCTGCCGTTCTGTGGTTCTGGCCCGAACCGCGCAAAGGGTTCAGCGACTACCTGGCCCTGGCCCCAACGTCTTTCGTGACCGATGCGGGTCCCGAACCGCCCGCCTCCTTCGCCGCCACGCTCCGCGAGCTGCTGAGCATCCCCACGCTCCGGGCGACCTACGCTGCTGCCATCCTCATTAACCTGGCGACCTCGGGCATCATCTACTGGCTGCCCAGTTTTGCCGTGCGCGTCCACGGTCTGGCCATCGATCAAGCCGGGTTGATCATGGGCGCCATGACCGTGATTGCCGGGGGTGCGGGGGTGTTATCCGGCGGATGGATCGCCGATCACTGGTTAAAGCGCGACCCGGCCGCCCGCCTGCTGACCATCAGCTCCAGCTTTGCCCTGGGATGCCCCTTGGCCCTGGGGGCCGTTTCGGTCACCCACAGGTCCTTGTTCATCCTGTTAGCTACGGCAGCCGTCTACCTGTTCACCTTTTACTTTGCCTGCCTCGCCCCTCTAATCCATCAGGTGAGCCTGCCGACCCGGCGCGCCACAGCCATGGCATTGTATCTCCTCCTGGCCCACATCCTGGGAAACGCCGTCGCCCCAGCGCTCATCGGCTGGGTTTCGGACCAAACCGGCGATCTGCGGCTGGGTATGGCAGCAGTTCTGGTCCTGGCCTTTTTGGGTGCTATGGTCGGATTTTGGGGATCTCGCTTTGTGGCCACAGACACCCAGCGAATGGCAAAACAACTCCAAGCCTCGCCTTCCGTTCAGGTGGCCAAGGAGCGATAGGGTTCCCGATCAGTCTTTGGAAATATCGATGCGGGCCTCTTTGGGCAGAGCCAAACCCGCCGCCACCTCAATGGCCTTGATAATCCCCACGGGCACCGGGCAGGCCGGGTGGTAGCAGTGTTTGGCGCCCAAAGCCAGCGTGCGAGGGCCTTCACCCCGGAACGAAATCTCCTGGAAGGGTTCGACCTCGGTCAGCTCCTCCGCCAGGTTCTGGATCGCCTGGCAATCACTCTGGATGTCCAGCACGCAACGCCTGCCCTCCATCCGAGCCTCGACTGTGGCAGAAAAGCCACAGACTCCTGATACGATTTCTGCCCTCGACAACTCTACCTCCATGTTCCTTGAGTTTTGCGGTCCTGAGCTGCGCTGCCTGTGTCACCCAGACAAATGGACCTGCCTGGAAACCACCGACATGTCCGACACACGCATCTCACAGGATGGTATGCTCCGTGCGGGCAATGATCTCATCCTGCAGGGCTGTGGCCAGATCGCAGAAATAGTCACTATAGCCGGCGACACGCACAATCAGATCTCGATAAAGATCGGGAGTGCGCTGGGCCGCGCGGAGCGTCTCGGCATCGACGACATTGAACTGGATATGGTGGCCGTCCAACTGAAAGTAGGTTCGGATCAGGGACACCAGCTTGCTCAACCCCTCGTCGCCAGCCAGGATCTGAGGCGTGAATTTCTGGTTCAAAAGGGTGCCCCCGGTGCGGGCGTGATCCATCTTGGCTACCGACTTGAGGACGGCCGTCGGGCCGTTGCGATCGGCCCCTTGCACGGGCGACACACCCTCCGACAGCGGCTTTCCGGCCTTGCGTCCATCCGGCGTGGCGCCGATCACCGAGCCAAAGTAGATGTGACAGGTAGTGGGCAACAGATTGATGTGGTAGGCGCCGCCCCGGGTATTGGGGCGTCCCTCGATGGCATGGAAATAGGCCTCGAACAGGGAAACCATGATGCCATCGGCCCTGTCGTCGTCGTTGCCGAACCGGGGCGTGCGGTTCAACAGAAGCTGGCGCTCTCGCTCATAGCCCTCAAAGTCGGCGGCCAACGCCGCCAGCAATCGCTCCATGGTCAGAGTTTGTTGCTCAAAGACGTGGGTCTTTAGGGCGCTCATGGCGTCGGTGGCGGTACCCAGGCCCACCCCCTGAATGTAGCTCGTATTGTAGCGCGCCCCACCGTCGTGATAGTCTTTGCCCGTGGCAATACAATCGTCGATCAACAGCGACAAGAACGGGGCCGGCATATAGGTGGCATACAGCCGCTCGATTACATTGTTGCCGGCAATTTTGACGTCGATCAGGTGTCGCAACTGCCCTTCGTACGCGGCGAAAAAGGCCTCAAAGTTGGAGAACGAGGCTGGCTCGCCTGTCTCGGGTCCCAACCGCTGACCGCTGCGGGGATCAACGCCATTGTGCAAGGCCAACTCGATCATTTTGGGCATATTGAAATAGCCCGTCAGGTTATAGTTCTCCTTGCCAAAGGCCCCCACCTCCACGCAGCCACTGGACCCACCCTGGCGGGCATCGGTGATCGATTTGCCCATGCGCACCAGCTCCTGCACGATCAGGTCGGCATTAAAGACCGATGGCTGGCCAAAGCCGGTGCGGATGATGCGCGCTGCCCGTTTGACAAACGGGTCTGGATTCTTTTTGCTCACCTGCACCGAGGAACTGGGCTGCAGCAAGCGCATCTCCTCGATGACATCCAGGATGAGATAGGTCACGTCGCTGACCGCATCCGAACCATCGGGCCAGAGCCCCCCGGTGTTGATCTGGGCAAAGTCGGTGTAGGTGCTGCTCTCGGCTGCCGTCACGCCTACTTTGGGCGGGGCGGGCTGGTTGTTGAACTTGATCCACAGACACTGGAGCAGCACCTCTGCCATCTCCCGTGTCAGGCTTCCATCGGCCAGGCCCTGTTGATAAAAGGGAGCCAGGTGATGATCCAGATGTCCTGGGCAAAAGGCATCCCAGGGATTCAACTCGCTGGTGACGCCCAAATGCACGAACCAATAGGCCTGCAGGGCCTCCCAAAAGTCCCGCGGGGCGTGGGCCGGAACTCGGGTACAGACCTCGGCGATTCGCTGAAGCTCTTGTTTTCTCTGAGGATCGGTTTCTTGGGCAGCCAGTTCGGCTGCGCGCTCGGCGTGGCGCTGGGCAAAGCGGATCACAGCCTCGGCTGCCATGTGCATGGCCTTGAGCTGTTCGCCTTTGGCATAGGCTTCAGGGTCGTGCAGATAGTCGAGGCTCGCCAGGTGACGGTCGATGTCCGCCTGCATGTCGCGCAGGCCACGGCGATAGATCTTGTCGTCGAGAACGGTATGGCCCGGCGACCGCTGCTCCATGAACTCGGTAAAGACTCCGGCCTCGTAGGCAGCCCGCCACTCGGGTGCCATCTCTTGAAAGATCAGCTCGCGCATGGAGCGACCCCGCCAAAAGGGGATGATCTGTTCGGCATAAATCTGGCGCGCCTGGGGGCCTACCTCAAAGCGCACCTTGTCGCGGGTATGGAGGATATCCAGGTCTTGCAGGCTGTGACAGCACAGTTCGGGATACGTAGGAGTGGCCTTGGGCGCGGGCCCCTTTTCGCCCACGATCAGTTCTCCCTCGCCCAGGTACAGGGTCTTGTGCTCCATCAGAAACAGGAGCGACCGCGCCCGCCGCACCGGGGCCGACATTAAGCCGGTTTCCCGGCGGTAGAACTCGGTCATCAGTTCGGCCCGCTCGGTCGAGATCGTGGGTAGGGCCTCCAAGCTCTCTCGCCGGAGGGAGGCCACCCGTTCGCTCATTGCCATGTTCCACCTCCTATTCCCACACACAGTCCCAGGCCTGCCGAGAACGTCGTAACGCCAAAAGCTCGATGCCTCAGTCGAGACACCCAGATTCTGGACTCAGTTCGTCGTCATTATAGCCGGTTTTCGAAAATCAAGCAACACTTTGAGCCAAGGGCGAAACGACGAGGACGCGGGTCCTGGCCTTGGCTTTCCGGGCAGGCCCCTGTCAAAGTCCTTAAAAACAAGCCGCAACCTTAGTAACCAGCACGTCACCCCCGCG
>CAZNQW010000018.1:0-30836 GCA_964575225.1 uncultured Anaerolineaceae bacterium
GATGGAATCTCGTGACTGGAGTTCAGACGTGTGCTCTTCCGATCTTTCACGCCCGGTCTGCCTGATGAGCGGCAGGCCATTGTGGATGCGTTGCGCGCGCCCATCGGCACCCGGCCTTTGCTAGAACTGGTGCGCCCAAAAGATACCGTCGCGATTGTGTTCAGCGATCTGACGCGGCCGATGCCCAGCGACCGAGTCTTGCCGCCGCTGCTGGACGAGATCGAACGGGCTGGGGTGCCCGATAGCCAGGTGGTGTTGATCAACGCCCTGGCTACCCATCGCCCTCAGACCGAGGATGAGTTGCGGGGCATGCTCGGCGATTCCCTGGTGGATCGCTTTCGCATCGTGCAGCACGATGCCTGGGAGGATGCTTCCATGGGGGAGGTCGCCCGCAACCATGCAGGGCGTCCTGTGCGCGTTTCGCGAACCTACTTGGAAGCCTCGGTGCGTATTCTGACCGGGTTCATCGAGCCCCATTTTTTCGCGGGCTTTAGCGGCGGACCCAAAGCGGTGATGCCGGGCATTGCCGACATCGAGTCGATCCTGGACAACCATTCGCCGCGCCTGCTGCTCGATCCTCGGGCGACCTGGGCGGTGACGGAGGGGAACCCCATCTGGGAGGAAGCGCTGGCTGTGGCTCTGGCAACCCATCCGACGTTATTGCTGAACGTCACGCTGAATCAGGAGCGGCAGATCACCAACGTCTTTGCCGGGGATCTGGTGCAGGCCCATCGTCGAGGAACGGATTTCGTGGGAGTCACGGCCCGGCAACCGCTGGTGCAGCCCTTTGATATTGTCATCACTTCGAACAGCGGCTACCCCCTGGATCTGAACCTGTACCAGGCAGTGAAAGGCATGTCGGCCGCGGCGCAGATTGTGCGCCCCGGTGGAGATATCCTTGTGGCTGCCGAGTGTTGGGATGGCATTCCTGACCATGGCGAGTACAAAAAGCTGCTCTGGGGAGCCAGCTCGGTGGATGATCTGTGGGCGACGCTCACCGCGCCGGGCTTTTCCTGCCACGACGTGTGGGAGGCTTTTCTGCAGGCGCAGATTCAGCGCAAGGCGCGGGTGCACGTCCATGCTACAGGGCTGTCCGAAGAGGAGTTGCGGCGGGCATTAGTGATCCCTTGCCCGTCGATTGAGGGGACGGTCGCCGAGATCCGCCGACAGAATCCGGCAGCGACCATTGCCGTGTTACCCGATGGCCCTCAGACTGCGCCTTATATCAGTTCATGAGGGCTTTTAGTTTCGCAGCAGGTGGAGTATGAGAGCCGCCGCTGCTGGAATAGTGAGGTTATCGAGCCCCCAAGGGGTCAGGGCCTCGACGACGGCGCAGACCAGAGCCACAACGCCGCCATAGATCAAGGTCAGCATCCAGTGAATCGGCGGCTTGCCCACCAGGTAGGGCATGACCAGCAGGGCCAGCGAAGTCGACACCCAGGCCGCAAAGAGTAGAGCCAGCGATCCCTCTAGCGAGCGAGTCGATTTGCCGACGGTGAACCGATAGTGTCCGTAGCGCTGGCCGACGACGGCCGCCATGGCGTCGCCCCAGGTCAGGGGCATCATGCTGGCGACCATCAGTACGGGTTGGCTCCAAAAGTAGTAGATGAGGGCCCCAAAGGCGATGGGAAAGTAAATCGTACCCAGGTTTCCCTTTTCCGCCGTCTCCATGGCCGAGAAGGTGCCCCGGGCGTAGGAAAGGGCATTGAGGAACACGAAGGAGATAGGGGGGACGAGGGCCAAGGTCCAGGTCTTGAACAGAAGGACGGTGCCCACCACCCACATGCCCACGCCCACGTGGATGAACTTGCGCGTGGTGGTCACCGGGCGCGCCCCCAGACGGTGAAGCAGCTCCCCCACGACGAGCACAGCGAACACATACGCATACGAAGCCAACAGCGCCGTATAATCTGGTTTCCAGGTCATCGAGTCAATCGTCCGTGGCCCCGATCAGGCCAGCTTGTGTAGGGCCACGGCGATCTGGGCAGCCACGGCGGCATTGTTGTGCAAAAGGGCGACATTGGCCTGGAGGCTGGCCCCGCCGGTCTGGCGTGCTACCCAGCGCAGAAGAAACGGGGTCGAGGCGCTGCCTTCGATACCCCGAGCCTCGGCCTCTTCCAGCGCCGAGGCGATGGCGGCTTCCAGTTGCTGGGGCGGCACCTCGGCTTCGGCCGGCACGGGGACGGTAATGAGGAGACCGTTGGGCAGGCCCAGGCGGCATCTGGCGGCGATGATGGCGGCTGCCTCCTGGGGGGTGTCGACACGGACATCCACCGGCAAGCCGCTTTTGCGCGTGTAAAAGGCAGGAAACTCGTCCGTGCCATATCCGATCACCGGCACCCCAGCCGTCTCCAGCCATTCCAGGGTGTTGGGCAGGTCCAGGATGGCCTTGGCTCCGGCGCAGACCACGGTCACCGGTGTGTTGGCCAGCGTGGGCAAGTCGTTGGATACGTCGAACCCGGAACCGCGATGGACGCCGCCGATGCCGCCCGTGGCAAAGATCGAGATGCCGGCCCAGGCAGCAATGGTCACCGTAGCCGCCACCGTCGTCGCGCCGTCGCCTTCCTGGGCAACCACAATGGGCAGGTCACGGCGGCTAACCTTGCGGATTCCTTTGGCGCTGGCCAGGTGTTCCAGCTCGTCGCGAGTCACACCCACCCGGACCTTGCCGCCCAAAATGGCCATGGTGGCTGGAACGGCGCCCTCTTTGCGGATGATCTCCTCCATCTGAAGGGCCGCTTCGAGGTTGGTGGGATAGGGCAGGCCATGCGAGATGACCGTGGATTCCAGGGCCACCACCGGCTTGCCGCTGGCAAGCGCCTGGTCGATTTCTTGGGTTTTGAGCAGGTTGTGCATCCTAGATTTCCTCAGATGATCATCTGGTCATAGAGTCGCTCGAGGCTCAGGGTGGGGCAGACCGATTCGCGACATTGGAGTGTAATCGCTGCTGCCGAGGTGCCCAGGCGGACGGCCTCGTCAATGGGAATATCGTTCAGCAAGGCCATGATCACGGTGGCCGTCAGGGCATCGCCCGCGCCGGTAAGGTCGACTACCTCGCTCTGGAGGGCCGGGATATGCCCGCTCTCCTTTGATGTTGCATACACCAGGCCCGTCGCCCCCAGGGTCACGATGGCGATCTGTACACCCATGCCCACCAGCGCCTGAGCTGCGGTCAGGGCGCTTTCCCGATCGGTGACGGCCACACCGCACAGCGCTTCGGCCTCAGCCCCATTGGGGGTGGTCAGAATCAGCTCTGGCAGGTAGGGCGCCAGCCTGGGGGCAAAAGTGACCGAGGTGGGATCGGCGCATACCGGCACGTTATAGCGCCGCGCCAGCCGGAAAATGGTGGCGATGGTCTTGGGCGCAAGGTTGGCATCCATGACCACCAGATGGGCATCTCGAAAGAGGGCGCGCCGCCGATGAATATAGTCGGGTGTCAGCACTTTGCGACTGATACTCATGTCGTCGATGGACACGGCCGGATTGCCGTCTTCATCGAGGACGGCAATATAGGCAGCGGTGCGGTGGTTGCCATCGACGAGTATGTGGCTGACGTCGATGTGGCAATCGGTGGCCTGCTGCAGAATACGTCGGCCGGATCCGTCGTCGCCCACGGCCGACAGCAGGACGACTCGCTCGCCCAGCCGGGCAAGATTCTCGGCGATGTTGCGGGCCACACCGCCCACGCTGACGCGGATGGCGCCTGGCGTCGACGTGCCGGGACGAATGGGCCTCGTGGCGCGGCCCTTGGTGTCGATGCTGGCAGTGCCAATGACCAAAAGATGGGACATCTCTTTCCCCTATTCTGCTAGAGCAGCAGTTTTTTTACTTCGTTCAGCGTGTTCACCGCTTCTCGCGGCAAATAGACCCGAGTGAGCGAGTCACCGCCCGGCCCGCTGGACAGCACCATCAACAGCCGGGATAGCACAACCTTGGATGTGATCTCTTGCTCGTCAGCCGTCAAGCCCTGTAATGCTCCCACTGCAGCTTTCAAGAGTCTCAGTGCAGCCTCGTTTCGAGCGGTTTCCACCAACGCCACGTGCTGCGCTTTGCCCAGGATCTGGCGTTCGCTGGTACGGCGCGTCCAATGGGCTTTGCAGTCATCGATCCACTGCTGGGTGATTGCGTCGTTTACACGGATTTCACCCAAATCAGCGCTTACCAAGCGAGCACCCAAGTTGGGCGCCTGAGTGTGTAGTGCGTCCCAAACAGTCTGTCGGATTTCGGCACGAACGTCGAGAGCTTGTGCGTTCTGCGCGGTGGACACGACAGGGCCAAGTCCCACCAACTCGTCCAAACGATAGAGGGCCAACTGGCCTCGCATCACCCCCATGGCCACACCGGTGAGTCGGTTCCCCCAATCGAGCAATCGCTCGTCGTCGTGGTATGCCTCGCGCACCCAGGTGGCTGTTGCCGCTTGGAACAGCTCGTTGTGCCAGGCGTCCATCTCGTGGTCTACGGTCGGGCGTGGAGTGAGCCGGTAGCGAAGCTCGAGATCGCACGTCACCGGGATACCCTCATAGCTCATGCCGCTTACGGCTACCACCTGCCGCCGAGTTCGAAGGTCCAGGGCGGAAAATATCCGTTCAAACTCGGCCAGGCTCTGATTGCCTCCCTCCAACACCCGGCTGAGAATGCCGGCCTGCTCCACAAGGACTGCCGAGTCGAGGCTGATGACCAAATTGCCAGGCCCTCCGACTTGGCGCAGGATGTGCGCTTCGGGTTCCGAGGGGACGCCCCCTTCGACTCGAAACCAGGGGGCAAAGCCTCTCAGCCCGAATAGCTGTCGCTCGACAAACCCCCGCCCTTCTCTGAGGTTAGGCAATCCATATACCGCCTGCACCCAGCGTCCTGCCAGAAGGTAAGAGGCCGCCAATGCCAGCGCCGCCATCAGCACGCCCAGGCCCGCCGCCGCCCAGAATTGCCAGGTTCCCAACCGGTCGAACGCCTGAATCTCTTCGGCGAGGAGGATGCTGACCAGGCTGCAGCCAAAGACCATGCCTAACAAGGGCAGCACGACTACCAACATCCGGGCTACAAAGCGGCTTAGCAACTTGAGGTTGATCATGATTGCAGCCCGCTACCTCTGACTCAAGGTCCGGCGCAGTTGGGCCAGGGTATCCGTGGCGCCCTGGGGAAGGGCTGCCTGAATGTCAGGTTGTTGAGCCATTTCCTCCAGGGCTTCGACAAAGCGCAGGGCTGCCATTTGTGTCAAAAGGTCTGGCGCGAGGTTTTGTTTTCCCTTTGCAAAGCCCAGAATCTTGTTCAACAATTGCATCTGGGTAGTTTGATAGGCCGTCTCTATCATGCCAATTTCCCTGCCGCGTGTTCTACCCAGAGAGACCGATACTCGTCGCTCCCATTGGGCCCGCCAGGCCTCAATCCGTTTTTCGATCAGGCTGCGATCCACCGGCTCCACGGGTCCGAGCCCCGCGCCCAGAATGCGAATGCCTTGGGACTGAAATTCCGTGGCCAGGTCGTCATTCAGTCTTGCTGCGATTTTCGCGCGTGTGTCGATACGATCCGCAAGAACGCCAACCGGGAACGGATCATCGATTTCCCAACGGAACGGTTCAGGTGCTTCGGCCAGTTGATCCCATGTATACTCGGCCAGGAGGTTGCGCAGGATGCGGGTGGCGGCCGCCGTCACTCCCTCGTCCCACGCGACGCGCTTTCCCCGCTCCACCGCTTGCTGTTGAATGGCGGTATTAATAGCCTGTTCATCTCGTGGAAAGGGTTGGCCCAACACAGGCTGCTGCTTGCCCGTGTCCAATTGGAAGGGGCAAAAGACCTGGGCGCGGACTCGAATGCCGTCGCGAGTCATGGCTTCGACGTAAAAGGTGCGCAGTTGAGGGCGTAGATCGAGGGTCTGAAACACCCTTTCCAGCCGCTTGGTAAAGGTGACACCCGGCTTACCCAGTTGGGTGAACTCGGTTCCAGTCCAAAGCACCGGGGCGTGCGCGGGACCGGTGAGGACGATGCCCGGTCCCCCAAGGAATCGACCGGCCATTTTGCCCTTCACCCGTTCAACCATCTCGTCGTTTTCCAGAGCCAGGTAAGGATAGTTGGTGCCCAGGGAAAATGTCACGAGGCTGCGAAAGGCGCGTCCCTTGTCTCCGGCGGTTTCGGTGGGGCGCAGTCCTCTAGGGAGGGGGAATAGGCTTGAGGGGGAATCCCGATGCTTCAACGGCAACAGCATAGGAGCGATCAGGAACAGTGCTCCCCAAAAGAGGACCCAGGTGGGAACGGTGATCAGCACCAGGCCTAACCAGCCGCCTCCCCAGTAGCCGACGGCACAGCTCAGGCACAACCCCAGCCACAGTCCAACGGCAAAGAAACCGCCTTGCTTGTTGCCCATCCCTGTGAACAGGCGGTGGGCCAGGACCGCCACTGTGACAATGGCCAGAAGCAGGCCGGGCCAGCGACCAGCCAGGGCGCCCAAGGTGCAGATCATCCCAGCGACAGCGGCGTATCCACCCAGCATGATGGCACTTTGGGCATTGCGCTCGTCGAACAGGAATCCAAGCGCCGCCGAAATAACGGCAATGGCCGTTGCTAGAATGCCTACGACGACGGGAAGCTCAAGCTCCACGGAAACGTACCCTCCACATCTGGATCGGGTTGCATGTCCTCCCAGAGAAAACCAGGCTGCATCGGCCGTTCCTGGCGGGCATAGTACCACAAGTGTGATGAAAGGTCAAGCTGTCCCCGATGGCCCCCAGGGCGGGTGTATTTCAGATTCGTCGGTGAGTTCGTTACGCCCATTGGGTGGTGAGCAGCCATTCTTGGAATGGCTGCCTGGCTTGCCAGGCGCGCACTCCAAACATGGGCCCCCGCTTCCGCGGGGGCGACGGCCTAATATGGATTGCGGCAGCTTGCTGCCGCAGAACCCGTGATCCTGGTGGGTGCCCGACACGGGGCATCCGACAGCTACAGGGCCAGGTGAAATTCCCTCAGGATCGACCCGCCGATAAACTCGCGGAGGATCGAGTTGTCAGGGATGAGCTCGGCGCCCAAGGGTTGAAACCATTCCAAAAAGGCCAGCAGCCGTTTGGCTTCCACATAGGCTCGGGTTCGCGGTTTGACCTGAAGGAGCAGGGGCTGGGCGTAGGTTTTCAGCACCGAAAGCTCATAGACCAGGGCCGAGTTGAACATCACATCGGCATGTTCCTGAAAAGGAAAGATCCAGCGTTTCTCGCCATTGCGCACACTTTCCCATCGGTCGATGGTTTGTTGGGCGGTGTACCCGCGATAGGCCGCGTCGCGCACGATACGCCGGATCATGCGGGTGTCGGTGGTGGGCACCCGGTTGTGGCGGTCGATGTTGAGTTGGGTGAGTGCCGAGACGTACACGCGAAAGGCCACCTCCGCTGGGATGTTGGGCAAGAGGTCGGGGTTGAGGCCGTGAATGCCCTCGACAATGAGGATATGGTCCGGCCGCAGGCGCACCGTCGGTCCGGTTTCTCGCAGACCGGTGTGGAAATTGTAGCGGGGAAGGGTGACCTCCTGGCCTTCCAGCAAGTTGAGCAGGTCATTGTTGAACAGCCTTAGATCGAGTGCATTCAGCGATTCAAAGTCATAGTTGCCGTTTTCATCGCGGGGGGTTTTCTCCCGCTCGACGAAATAGTTGTCCAATTCCAATGGAAAGGGCCGCAGCCCACTGGCCAAGAGCTGAATGCCCAACCTCTTGGAAAAGGTAGTCTTACCCGATGAGGAGGGTCCGGCAATCAGCACCAGTCGGACGGTGCCCTTGCGCGCGGTGATTTGCCCGGCGATGCGCGACACCCGCTGTTCGTGGAGGGCTTCAGATACCAGGATGGTTTCGGCTGCTTGCTCGCCGGCGATGGCTTCGTTCAAGGCACCCACGTCGCGCACACCCATCAGGTCCATCCACTGGCCATATTCTCGAAAAATGCTGAGCAGCTTTGGGTAGTCGGCCGCGGGCTGGAGCTGCATCGTGGGCCCAGTGCGCGGAAATCGCAGGACAAAGCCGGGGGGCAGAGCCTGCAACCCGAATACCTGGAGGTAGCCTGTGGATGGTACCATATAGCCGTGGAAATAATCCCGATAGCTACAGAGATCGTACAGGGTCAAATAATCTTTGCGCCGATGGGCCAAAAGGCGCACTTTATCATCCTCGCCCCGAGCTTGAAGCAGGGTAATGGCTTCGCTCAGCGGCACTCTGGCTTTCAGGATCGGCTCGTTGGCCTGGACGATCTCCCACATCCGGGCTTCGATCTGGGCCAGTTCCTGCTCTGAGAAATTCTCGCGGTTTTCCACCTGGCAGAAATAGCCCCCAAAGGTCAGTGAGTGATCGATATAGATCTTGGCTCCGGGAAAAAGCTCGTGTACGGCTGTGACCAGCAGAAAGGCGAGGGAGCGGCGATAGATGCGAAATCCATCGCTGTCGGCCATGGTGATCGGCGTGACTTCGATGTCTTCTTCGACGCGGTAGGTCAGCTCGCGGAGCTCGTTGTCGATCAAAGCCGCCACGGTGGGCGCGCTCGCATCAGAGCCTGCTGCCTGAATGAATCGCTCCAAGGGGGTCCCCACAGGTCCCTCGAACACCCGTCCATCGTCGAACCAGACCTGGGCCGTATCGCGGGGCTTGGCAGGGCGTATGAAAATGGAATTGTCCTCTGGCACGGTAGAAACTGCGCGCCTTGTTTTATGGTTCATGAAACACCCCTATCTTGCCGAATCCACCATGAAAGAATCAGAAACAGGATGGCCACGGCAGAGGCCTCGAACATGTGAACCTGCCCGATTCTCCACAGGGGCAGATCGAGCAGATAGCCCACGATCTGGCCTGAGAAAAACCCAATGGCCGCCGCCAGCCAGAAAAACAAAAGATCTTTGAGGTTCCGACCCTTGATGAGGTGAAAGGCGGCCGCATAAAGGGTGGATAACAGCAGGGACAAGGCAATCATTGGCGCTTGAAACATGGTTCTCACTCGCTGATAATGCCGCCGCTCACGACCTCATCGCCCGCGTAAGCCACTACGGCTTGACCTGGGGTGATGTCGCGCAACGGGGCGTCAAACTCAACGTGGGCTCGGTCCCCGTTCAGGGGGGTCCAGGTGGCCTGTGCCAACCGGGCTTGGTAACGAATTTTGGCCTGGACGCGCACGGGGCCCTGGGGCGGGCGCCCGCTCACATAGTGCACGTCGCCGGCGATCAATTCGGTGCGCCCCATCTCCTGCGCCGTCCCCACAATCAACGCGTTTCGCTCCGGGTCCAGGCGCATGACATACAGGGCCTCGTTGGCTGCAATGCCCATTCCCTTGCGCTGGCCGACTGTGTAGAAGGGCAGTCCCTGGTGTTGACCAATTTCCCGATTCTGTGTGTCCAGAATGGGACCGGGGCGGACAGCATGGGGTGCGTGCTCGCGTACGAAGCGGCGATAGTCATCGTCGGTGACAAAGCACAGTTCCATGCTCTCGTCCCTGGAGGCGACGGGCAACTTGCGTTGGTGCGCCATGGCCCGCACTTGAGATTTTGTGTAGGCTCCCACGGGGAACATCACCTGGCGTAGCTCCTCTTGCCCCAACCTATAGAGAACGTAGGATTGGTCCTTGCCGCCATCTATCCCCATTCGCAACTGGTATTCATGCCCGCGGCGACCGATCTGGGCGTAATGCCCTGTGGCCAAATAAGCCGCGCCCAACTCGTGAACATGACGCAGCAGCATCCCAAAGCGGATGTGGCGGTTGCAGGCCAGGCAGGGGTTGGGTGTCCGCCCCCGGCTGTACTCCGCGACGAAATAGTCGACCACACAACTCCGAAACTCGTCCTCATAATCGACCAGGTGGAAGGGGATGTCCAATTGGGAAGCCACCTGGCGGGCGTCTTCCACGGCCTGGGATGCGCAGCAGCGATTCTCCCCTTCGGCCCAGAGCCGCATCATGACCCCGATCAGATCGTATCCCTGCTCTTTGAGCAAGGCTGCCGCCACGGAGCTGTCGACGCCGCCGCTCATGGCGATAGCGACCCGCTCCTGGGTCACCGGGACAAACCCCCGTCGTTTCCCTGGCTCGGCGCGAACAGGACCGATTCCAGCTTGCTCAGCCGTTCGATGCCCTTCATCTCGTCGGCAAAGAGGGGCAGGTGGGTAATCGTCATCCGGTCACCATATTCCGAGACCAGAAGGTCCAGATAGGGGCGCTGCATGGCCTGTCGTTGCCTCAGGAAAGGAGAATCAGCCTCGGAAATGATGTGGTTGACCACCAGGTGGCGAATGTCCAATCCGAATTGGGCAAATTCGCCCACCAATCGCCGCGCCTGGTAGACGCCCAGTGCTTCGGGGATGGTCACCAGGATAAATTCGGTGTGGGTGGGATCGCGAAAGAACTCGGCAACCTCCTGCGACAGCTCCCGCCAACTATCGATGATGTCCATGAACGGTACTCTGTTGAGTTGTAGCTTGTCGCGGACGCCCAGGTACATGCGCGGCGCCATGCGCAGGTGCGAAAGGAACTTGTAGGGGAGTTCCAACAGGCGCAATGTGTCACCCGCCGGGGCCGTGTCCCAGACAATCAGGTCGTAGCGCCCGTCGCGCACCCGCTCCAGGATAAAGTCGAGCATGAACTCCTCCTGGATGCCGGGCGCCAGCGCAACATAATCCACGATCTCGTCGTAATCCATGTCGACAAAGACCTGCGATGCCTCATAGATCTCGGGCCCGAATTTGATTTTCCAGCGGCGCATCACCTCGTCGGGGTCGATCTCCAAGCCCGTGAGGTTGGACGCGTGGGGGATGGGCGTCTCCTGGGCGCCGATCTCGGTTTCGAAAATGTCGGACAGGGAGGGCGTCAGGTCGCTGGAGATGATCAGTGTGCGCAATCCCATCCGGGCAAAGTGCAGGGCGGTGGTGGCTGAAGTCGTGGTCTTGCCCACGCCGCCCTTGCCACCGAACATAAGGACGCGCTTGCGATCCTGTTCTAGATCGATCAAAGACATGATGGTTTTCTGCGTAACCGGCGGTTGAAGGGTTCGCCGGCCCTTTCCGTATTTGGCTTGTCCGTCCCGAGAGTGGCTTCCGGGCCCAGCCTGGGCTCTATTGTACCTTGAAACACAGTGGAACGCAAGAATAGCGGCATCGGCAAGCAAGGGGGGTGTCTTGTCTGTGTATCGGAGTAAAGAGGCCATGCATAAAGACGCCCCCGTGGTTGGGGGCGAGGAGCAAAGGATCGGAGATGGACTGGCGTCGATACCGTTGGAGCATGGGTTTCTGTGCTCCAACGGGGACGCAAGACTGCTGGTGCGGTTTAGCCGCTGTACAACGGGCTCATCCTTCGCAGTTTGTCGATGATGCCGGGCAAAACGTCCAACACATAATCCACATCGGCCTCGGTGTTCTCGCGGCCCAAAGTCAGGCGTAGGGATCCGTGAGCCACTTCGTGGGAAAAGCCCATGGCTCTCAGCACGTGGGAGGGCTCGAGGGAACCGCTGGTGCAGGCCGAGCCGCTGCTGGCAGCCACGCCTACCATGTCCAGGTGCAACAAGATCGACTCGCCCTCGATGTACTCAAAGAGAAAGCTCGCGCTGTTGGGCAGACGCCGGGTAGGGTGGCCCGAAAGCTGGCTGTGGGGGATGCGCTCGAGCACTCCGGCGATCAGCTTGTCGCGCAGCCGCCCGATGCGGGAATTGGTCTCCTCTGCCTCGTCGTAGGCCAGGCGCAGGGCCGTCGCCAGGCCGACCATGTAGGCCACGTTTTCGGTTCCGGCGCGGCGATTGTGTTCGTGTCCACCGCCGGTCTGCATCGACAAGAAAGGGATGCTGCGGCGGGCATAGAGAACGCCGACTCCTTTGGGACCGTAGAACTTGTGGGCCGATAGGGACATCAGGTCGACGTTCAGCTCATTCACGTTAAGGCTCAAGGTGCCGCCGGCCTGGACGGCGTCGGTATGGAAAGGGATCTTCTGGGCGCGGGCCAGGGCGCCGATCTCGGCGATGGGTTCTATGGTGCCTACCTCGTTGTTGGCGTACATGATGCTGATCAGGGCCGTATCGTGCCGGATGGCTTTTTCCACCTCGGTGGGATCAACCAGGCCATACCGGTCCACCGGGAGGTAGGTAGCCTCAAAGCCAAAGTGTTCAACCAACTGATCCACCGTGTGGCCGATGGCGTGATGCTCGATAGGTGAGGTGATGATGTGGTTCTTCTGGGCCCGCCTGCGGCGCTCAAAAGCCACCCCTCGTAGCGCCAGGTTGTCGCTCTCGGTGCCGCAACTGGTAAAGATGATCTCACGTGGGGAGCACTGGAGAATATCGGCCACCGTCTGGCGGGCCTCGGTCATGGCGCGATTGGATTCGCGTCCAAGTTCATAGATGCTGGAGGCATTTCCATAATGCTCTGTCCAAAAGGGGAGCATGGCCTCGACAACGCGCGGATCAACGGCTGTGGTCGCTGCGTGGTCGAGATAAATGGTGCGTCTGGCGTCGTGAGTCATGGCCTTGGTTAAAACTCCTGTGATGTTCAGATTTAGGCGCGCTTTCGCCCGCGCAGATGGGAGGGAAAAGCGCGTTCAGTCTCCCGTCGAACCTATGCGGGGTCGTATAGCCCTGTGCTAAGATATCGCTCGCCCGTGTCGGGCAGCAAGACGACGACGACCTTGTCTTTTCCCAACTGCTGAGCCACTTGAATTGCCGCCCAGGCGGCAGCGCCCGATGAGATGCCAGCCAGAATCCCTTCTTGGCGGGCCAGCAGGCGGGCTGTCTGCCAGGCATCGTCGTCCTGTACACTGAAAATCTGATCGATGATGGATTGGTTGAGCACGTCAGGTACAAACCCGGCGCCAATCCCGGCGATTTTGTGGGGCCCTGGAGCGCCCCCCGACAGGACGGGAGAACCGGCTGGCTCGACAGCCACGATCTGGATATGATGGTGGGTGGCTCTGAGCATTTCACCCACGCCCGTAATCGTACCCCCGGTCCCGATGCCGGCGACAAAGGCGTCAATTTGGTCAAATTGACCCAGAATTTCGACCGCTGTGGTGCGTCGATGGATCTCGGGGTTGGTAGGGTTCTGGAATTGTTGGGGCACAAAGCCGCCCAGTTCATCAGCCAGCTCTTGAGCCCGGGCGATGGCCCCCTTCATGCCCAAAGCCCCGGCTGTCAGCTCAATTTCGGCGCCATAGGCCTGCATCAGCCGTTGTCGTTCGGGTGTCATCGTGTCAGGCATGGTCAGGATCAGGCGATAGCCCTTGACGGCAGCGGTCATAGCCAAGCCGATGCCGGTATTGCCGCTGGTTGGTTCGATGATGACGCCGCCGGGTTGGAGCAGGCCTGCTTCTTCGGCAGCTTCGATCATGGCCTTGCCGATGCGATCCTTGACACTACCGCCCGGGTTGAACCGCTCCAATTTGGCCCATATCTCTGCAGAGCCCTCAAGCGGCAGACGATTCAGGCGCACGGTTGGTGTGTGGCCGACTAGATCCAGGATGTTTCCCACTCGAGTCAAGGCAGGGGTCCTTTCCGGGGCATATCTTCCTCGATAAAAGAGCATTCTACAGGGATCTCACCATCCCAGTCGATTGGGGTGACAGGAACCAAGTCCCGAACTTGGTGTTCCAAAAGTTCGATGCGATCCACCAAGCACCGTAGGGTTTCGACTACAGGGTCGGGCAACTGGCTATGATCCAGAATGTCGCGAGGCTGAGGCTCCAATCGCCGGCCATTGATACGGGTGACGCGCCCGGGAACACCGACGACGGTCGCGCCGTTGGGCACCGTTTGAACGACCACAGAGCCAGAACCGACCTTGGACTCGTCACCGATGGTGATGTCGCCCAGGATGATGGCGTGGGCGCCAATGACCACGTTGCGTCCGATGGTAGGGTGTCGCTTGACCTGCTCCGACGAGGTGCCACCCAGAACGGAGCCTTGATACATGAGGACATCGTCGCCCACTTCTGCCGTCTCGCCAATGACCACCCCGGCGCCGTGATCGATAAAGAACCTCCGTCCGATCTGGGCGCCCGGATGGATCTCGATGCCGGTCAGAAATCGGCCAAGGTGAGAGACAAAGCGGGCCAGCGTAAGATGCTTTCGTTTCCAGAGCCCATGGGCCACGCGGTGCAACCAGATGGCATGCAGGCCAGGGTAGCAGGTGAGTACTTCGAATCGGCTGCGCGCCGCCGGATCCTTGTGAAAAACAGTGTCAATGTCCTCTTGCAACAAGGCACGCCACCGACGAAACCGATTGGGGTGCTCATCGGCCACGGCGTGTGTCGAGCTTTTGTCTAGGGATCGTATGGTTGAATCGGTCGTCATGTTTCTGTTTGCCAGACTCCTGGAACCCTTTTTATCGATGATATGTCATCCGAGATCGGCCAAGGTGATTGAATTCAGCGTGTCCACCAAGCGATCACGGACCTTTTCCCAGATGCCCCGGGTGGCACAGCCTTCTTCCAGGGCGCAGGGGGTACATCGGTCTTCGGCTACGCACTGCACGGGCAGGATCGAGCCTTCCAGGGCGCGCACCACGTCTCCCGCTGTGATCGACTCGGGCGCTCTAGCCAGATAGTAGCCGCCCTGGGCGCCACGCTGGCTCTTGAGAAGGTTTGCGTTTCGCAGGTCAATGGCGATCTTTTCCAAATAGGGCTGGGAAATGCCCTGGCTTTCTGCCACTTGGGGCAGGGGTAATGGTCCCTTTCCATACTGGCGGGCGAACTCACCCATCGCACGAAGCCCATACAACTCTCTGGCCGAAACCCGCACGCTTGCTCCTCCTCCAGGGTCAATTCCTACTAAACTGTCGGGATTATTCTAGCATATCGGTGAGGGGCTGTCAAGTAGGACATGTTACGGAAACTGAGAAATCAGTGTCAAAACGCTCCACGCGACTATGGGCTCCTAACTGCGCCCACGGCAGGGATTCGAGCGCCACCGCTGGCAGTGCACAAGGGCATGGCTTGGTTGATTATGTTCGCCATGGTCCTTGCGAAATTTGACAACCCGGAATAGCTATGATAGAATCTGTCCATAGGATGAAGTAAGAATCTGGTACAAGCACGACACAAAGAGCGCCCAGATTACCGAAACTGGGCGCTTGTTGTATGCCGCCACCGGCAGACCCTTCCTCCTAAGAAAAAAAGAAAGTGAAAGGTGCAAGAAAATGTCTGAGCGAACAGTCGGAACTGTCAAGTGGTTTAATGGATCCAAGGGGTATGGGTTCATCGAGCGGGAGGAAGGTCCCGATGTCTTTGTCCACTTTTCTGCGATTCAGGGCCAAGGCTTTCGGAATCTGGAAGAGGGGCAGAAAGTAGAATTTGAGGTCGAGCAAGGCCAGAAGGGCTTGCAGGCGGCCAACGTCAGCGTGTTGGGCTGGTAGGAGCCAGAACATACCATGAGCAAGAATCTCTATGTCGGCAACCTGAGTTATGACACGACCGAGAACACTCTCCGAACTCTGTTCAGCGAGTTTGGCGAGGTACAGACGGTCAATGTGATCACCGATCGTTATACGGGCCGACCCCGCGGCTTTGCCTTTGTCGAGATGGCAACCGAGGAAGGCGCGGATGCGGCTGTCGCCGGCATGAATGGCAAGATGGTGGACCAGCGCGAACTCAAGGTCGACAAGGCCAAACCCCAGGCTCCCCGCGAACGTCGTTCCGGCGGAGGCGGCGGTGGTGGCTACGGTGGCGACCGTGACCGTCGCAGCGGCGGTGGTGGCGGTGGTGGCGGTGGCTACGGTGACCGCGATCGCGGCGAGCGCCGCGGCCGCTGGTAGGCTTGTTCTGGTCTGATCCCTGAGGGTCGAGAGACCTGGGGGGAAACAGACGCAACCTGTTACATCACAGCTCGGGCCGGTTTTGAACCGGTCCGAGTTTTTCTGTTTGGTCAACCCGAGCATTTTGTGGTATACTCGATCTAAGAATGGTTCGGATCAATGCTCTGAAAGGAACAGGATATGTCTCAAGAAGAAGGCTCGGATCGCAAAAATCGTGGTCTGGCCACGGGGATCGCTGTTGGGTTGGCTCTAGGTGCCGCTGTGGGCGCGGCCCTGGGCAATATCGGTGTGGGAGTAGGCGTGGGGATCGCCCTGGGGGCCGGCCTCGGTGCCGCGCTCGACCAGCAAGGTCGATCTCGAGGATAAATGGCATCAGGAATTCTGCTGCCCTAATGGCGAGATCGAAGAACGAGGAACGTTATTGTGAACGAGAATATCCGCGAAATCGTCATTATCTTGTTGTTGCTTCTGGCCAACGGACTCTTTGCCATGGCTGAGATGGCCGTAGTCGCTTCTCGTAAAACCCGCCTGCGGCAGATGGCCGATTCGGGCCACCAAAAGGCGCAAACGGCGTTGGATCTCGCCGAAAATCCAGACCAGTTTCTGGCTACGGTGCAGGTGGGCATCACTCTGGTGGGTATTCTGGCCGGCGCCTTTGGTGGGGCTACGCTGTCCAAGAGCCTTGCCGCCCTGCTGAACACTATACCGGTGCTGGCACCCTACAGCCAGGCAATTGGCCTTGGTGTCGTTGTTCTCGCCATCACGTATCTCACGCTCATTATTGGTGAACTGGTCCCCAAACGGCTGGCCCTGAACAATCCGGAACGCATCGCCGCTGCCACAGCCAAGCCGATGCGAGCTCTTGCCAGGCTCACATCACCGGTGGTGCGCCTGCTGGAGGTTTCGACCGCGGTTGTTTTGTCCATGCTGGGCGCCAAGCCTTCGACTGAAGCCGATGTCACATTGGAAGAGATCAAGATCCTCATCGAACAGGGTACGGCCAGCGGCATTGTCGAGGAAGAGGAGCAGGATATGATCGAAAATGTCCTGAGCCTGGATGACCGACCCGCGGGCATGAGCATGACGCCCCGCCTGAAGATCATCTGGCTGGACATTGATGAATCGGTGGAAGAGATTCAGCAAAAGCTGATGGAGCATCAATACTCCCGTTTTCCGGTGGCCCAGGGCGACCTGGACAATATCTTGGGCATTGTGCGGGCCAAGGATCTGTTGGCCCAGGTCTTGACCAACCAACCATTGGACCTGAAAGCGTTGCTTCGCCCGGCTCTGTTTATTCCACCCTCTGTATCGGCTCTGCGAGTGTTGGAATTGTTCAAGCAGCACCGCACCCATATGGCTCTGGTCACCGATGAGTTTGGCGGTATTGAGGGCATTGTCACTCACGACGACATCCTGGAGGATATTGTCGGCGATTTCCCCCTGGCCGGCGAGCCGGTCGACGTTCAGGCTACCCGACGCGAAGACGGATCCTGGTTGGTGGATGGCCTGTTGCCCATCGATGAACTTGTCGAGATCCTCGACCTGGAGAATTGGCCCGAGGAGGAACGGGGCGACTATCACACGGTGGGGGGCTTTGTACTCAAGCAGGTGCAGAGCATCCCTTCCGAGGGCGCAGAGTTTGTATGGAACAGCTTGCGCTTTGAAGTAGTCGACATGGACGGGCGCCGGGTGGACAAGGTGCTTATTTCGGCTATCGACTGAGAGGTATTGCCAAGCGCAGCTCAGCGGGCAGCATATATGAGAACGATCTGGCCTGCCGAGTCGGAAATGACCAATCGGGCGCCGTCCATCTGATAGCTCGCAGCCGCGCTCAGTGCAGCGATGTAGGCCGCTTCCTGGGTCAGGTTGCTCGGGCCGATCGCCGGAATTGGCTCACAGCGGCGGGTTAGAAAGGATGTGCCTCGATGAAGCCATGGACCACCCTGCTTTTGAAGCTGCTGCTGGCGCTGCTGGCCGCGAGCTGCTCCCCACTTTCGCCAGAGGAGGAATCGGCCGATCTCGTGGTCTCGACAGCGACCCCGCCGCCCCTGTCCACCTGGTCACGGGATGAGGGGTTGGTCACCGAACCCCCCACAGCCGCAGCCTGCACTCACAGCGTAGCGCCCGGCGGCGACGACGCAAACCCCGGCACCGAGGCCCAGCCCTGGGCCACCTTTCAGCACGCCGCCGACATCGCCCAGCCCGGCGATACCGTCTGCTTCCGGCAGGGTGTATATGCGGTGGACGAGGTGCGCCTGTCCATATCAGGGCTTGAAGGAGCGCCCATCACCTTTATCGCCCACCCCGGCGAGACGCCCACCCTCGATGGCGGAGGTCAGGCAGCCGAACTTGTGATCGTCGATCGTGGCGCCGCCCACGTGCGCCTCAGCGGCTTTGAATTGCGCGGCTACCGCATCTGGGGCTTGCGGCTATCGGGCGATAATCACCACATCCAGCTCGACCACCTGGACATCGGCGGTGGCGAGGCGGGCGTCCGCCTGACCTATGCTGAGAACGCTGAGGCGCCGCCCGAAGAGGGCACGGTCGAATGGGTGACTCTCGAGGACAGCGTGATCCACGACAGCCAATATTCGGCCATCGACTGCACACCCGGACCTTGCGACCATACGGTCATTCGGCGGGTGGAGGTATTCGGCACCGGGCTGACGGGCGAATCCTTCTATGGCTCCGACGGCATCGAGTGTGCCCGCGGGTTTTCCATCCTGGTGGAAGACTGCTATGTCCACGACAACGGCGGGGACGGCATCGATCTCAACTCCCGCGATCGCGAGGGCCATGCCGGGGGCGTGGTGGTGCGCCGCAACCGGGTGGTGCGCAACCACCTGAACGGCATCAAGCTGTGGGCGGGCGGACTCATCGAGAACAATCTACTGTGGGGACAGGGCAACAGCGCCATCTGGGTGGGCACCTGGCCTGGCACCGTCGAGGTCGTCAACAACACCGTGGCCTATAACATGTGGGACCCAGCCTACAGCGAGCGCAACTGGGCTCTGGTGGCCGGTTACCCCGAAGAGATGGAGGCCCCATCCGTAGCGTTGACCCTGGTCAACAACCTGTTTGCCTTCAACGCCGATCCGATGGACGGGGGACCGACCGGCATCTACCTGGGTCCGGGCGTGACGCTGGTGCACGAAGGACACAATCTGTTCCACAGCCGGGCCGACGAGGAGATTACGGCCGAGTTCCTCACCGGCAACGAGGTCGGCATTGGACGGGAGGAGATTGCCGACGGGACCTGGGCACGCATCAGCGGTCAGGGACAGGGCGATCAGGTCGTCGATCCCCTGTTCGTGGCAGGTTGGGCAGAAAGTGGGCGCGACCTGCATCTGCTGCCCGGCAGCCCCGGCCTGGGCGCCGGGGCCGCCAATCGAGCCCCTGCCGACGACCTGGAAGGCCGTCGCCGCGATGCTTGGCCCGACCTGGGCGCGTACGAAAGCGCCGCCCAGCCCTAATAGCCGACGGCGCAGCCATCCTTGCGCGGGTCGGCGGCGCCGCACAGCACACCGCTCTCCGGATCGACCATGATCACATCGCCGCTGCCAAAGCCGCCTGAGAAGGTGGGCTCTACACGCACCCGATGCCCCAGGGCCGCTAGCGCCTTGCGGGTCTTGAGAGGTACGCCGCTTTCAACAGCCACCTGCAGCCCCCCCCTTTCGTCCACGCGGAAGCGGGGCGCATCCAGCGCAGCTTGGGGCCCCAAGCCATAGTCGATCAGATTGACCGCCACCTGCAGATGTCCCTGGGGCTGCATAAAGCCGCCCATCACCCCAAAGCTGAGCCAGAGCTTGCCCTGGCGCAGGGCCATCGCCGGGATGATGGTGTGATACGGGCGCTTGCCGCCCTCCAGAACGTTGGGATGGCCCGCCTCCAGGCTGAAACAGGCGCCCCGGTTCTGCAGGCAGATGCCGGTGCCGGGCACCACCATCCCCGAGCCAAAGCCCCAGAACAGGCTATTGATGAACGACACGGCGTTGCCTTGCCCGTCGACCACCGTCAAGTACACCGTATCCCGGTGCTCAGGCACGCCCGGCGCGGCGATGGTCGCCGCACCGTCTGGACGGATAGTCGCCCGCCGCTGGGCCGCGTACTCTTTGGATAGCAACCCATCCACCGGCACCGCCGCCACGGCCGGATCGGCCACATAGCGCGCCGCGTCGGCCATGCCCATGCGCATGGCTTCGATCATCAGGTGCCAGCGGGCCGGGTCGTAATAGTCCATCTCGCCCAGGTCCCAACCCTCCACCAGATTAAGGGCGATCAGCGCAGCGATCCCCTGACCGTTGGGTGGATGCTCCAGGATATCGACGCCGCGGTACGAGGTGCGGATTGGCTCCTCCCAGGTGGCGCCATGGGCCGCCAGGTCTTCCACCGTCAGGTAGCCGCCCTTGGCCTGGACCGCCGCCGCGATCTTTTCCGCCAGGGGGCCGCGGTAAAAGGCCCCGGCGCCGCCTTCGGCCACGGCGCGAAAGGTGCGGGCCAGGTCGGGCTGGCGATGGATTTGCCCCGGTTTGGGCGCGGGCAGGTAGGTGGCAGTCGCCGCCTCGTCCTTTGAAAGCTTGGCCGTGGACGCTTGCCAGCCGGCGGCGATCCGTTCACTCACGGGGAACCCCTCTTCGGCAGTGGCAATGGCCGGGGCCAGGCACTGGCCCAAGGTCATCGTCCCCAATCGCTGCAGCAGCGCTTCCCAGCCGCTGGCCGATCCCGGCACCGTCACCGGCAGCGGACCGGTGAGCGGAACCTCTTTCAGCCCCAAACGTTGAGCCTCCTCCAGCGTAAAAGCAGAAGGCGCCCGCCCGCTGCCGTTCAGCGCCGTCACACGCCCGTTGCCGGCCTCGTAGATCAAGGCAAAGCAATCACCGCCAATGCCGGTCGACATGGGTTCGACGACATTGAGCATGGCAGCCACAGCCACGGCCGCGTCGGCCGCATTTCCGCCTTCCATCAAGATACGCAACCCGGCCATGGCGGCCAGCGGCTGGCCGGTCGACACCATGCCGTGGCGGGCCATCACCGCCGAGCGGCGCGAAGGAAACGTCATAGACCTCATGGCTCTCTCCTCAAAAAAGTGGGGCGACTGTATGCCGCCCGTGCAAAACCATTATACTCGATCCGCTGCCCTCTGGCAAAACCGGGCCCTCGGGCGCCGATGGCTCACCCTGAACCGCAGCGTTAATCGTCGCCTATGGCATCCGTTCCCGCGTGAACGATCCTCCATGGTTAATGGCTGCGCACACGCAGTCATGACAGAGGCGACACCCAAAACCGATGCTTGACAGCCCCCTTGCCGGGTGCTATACTAAGATCAACACCGCAGTTCTTCACCGCCGCCCACTGTTTATCAGAACCGATCAAGAAAGGAGGGAACACGATGACCGTGATTACCGTTTCGCGCCAACGGGGCAGCCGGGGCTCGTACATTGCTCTGGGGGTCGCCGAAAAACTGGGATTGCGCTATCTGGACCGCGAGATCCTCGATTCGGTAGCCCGGGAGACGGGACTGACAACCGACGTGGTACAGCACATTGAGGAACGGGCGACGCGGTTGCCACGGATGATGCACCTGTTGGGCGCGCGCCCCAAGTTGCCCGTGATAGCCAGCGCTTCGCTTCGCGAAGAAAACGACCGTGAGGATCGGATCGGCAGCCTTGTCGCTGAGGGGATGAGCCGGGAGGCCGCCATCAGCCGCTTGGACACCGTAGGCGGGTTGGAATACGCGCCGTCGTTGGATTACCTGGACCTGGTGACGTCCATCATCCTGGAATCCGCGGCCCAGGGCGACGCCATGATCGTGGGTCGCGGCGGGCAAATGATCCTGGCGCGAACACCCGGCGTTCTACACGTCCAGATCCTATCCCGCTTCGAGTCGCGGGTGTTCGAGCTGACACAGCGCGAGGACATCAAATGGCGCGAAGCCGCTCACCGCGTCCGCGCCTCCGACGAGCAGCGGGCCGGCTACCTGCGCCGATTTTACAACGTGGACTGGCTGGACCCCAACCTCTACGACCTGGTGATCAACACCGACCGGATCTCGGACGCGGCAGCCATCGACATAATCATCATCGCTGCGCGCTCGGTAGCAGAGAAAGCAGCCCAGGAGACGGCCTAGATTTTCGCCTAACGGCTGGTGACGTTATAGCGATAGGATGCCCACTCTGTGGTCACCGGCGCCACCGCCGACACCACCAGCACGGCATACTCGGTCTCGCGGCCAACACCTTGGATGGTGACCAGACCGTGATTCTGCTCGTCCAGCGGCATCTGCACCACCTGGGTGTCATCGCCCACCGCGATCACCTGCACCACGTACTTTTGGGGCACATGGTCGGTCACTCGCACCCAACCGTGGGCCTGCCAATCGCCCTCGCCGCTCTCGACGTCGTCGCTGTAACCCAGCTCGGGGATGGCAATATCGTCGACTGCCAGCCCCGGGCGGTTGACCGCCTCATCGGTGATGACCTGAAAGCGGACCCGCACCTGTTGACCGGCATAGGGCGATAGATCAAAACTCTCCAGCGACCAGGCAGGCGCCTGGCTGCCCCCGCTGGCGCCGGTAAAGGCCGGGCCGTACCCGTTGCCGCTGGGGTTGTACGTGGTCGTGTTCTCATTAGCCAGGATCTGCCAGGTATCGCCGCCGTCGGTCGACACTTGAACGTAGGCATAATCATAGTCCACTTCCAGATCGTACCACATCCATGCTTCCAGGGTGGCGCTGTCCAGGCCAGTCAAATCAAAGGCGCGGGTGAGGGTGGCATCGCCATCGTCTCCCCTGTTGGACCACCATTGATAGGCGCCGCTGTGAGTGCGGTTGCCCAGGAGAGGCACCACCTGGTTGCCCTGAAACTCGACGGTTAGATCGCCGCTACCCTCAAGGAGGACATAATCGGCGGCATATTGGCGAACCGTGGCCTCCTGAGCCACCGGATAGGTCCCATGTTCGGCAGCCAGCGCCAGCGGGTCCAGCGGCAGATCCCGATAGCTATAACGCCCATCGGCCACGCGGGAGTCGTCCAGATAGTTGGCCACCAGCCAATCGGCAAACAGATCGTCAAAGCCAACGCCGGGCTCTAGCCTGTCCAGCAAAATCTCGAACCCAGCGATGCCGTTGGCCGGTTCCCGCACCAGTTCGGGGACGGCATCTTCCCCATAACGCTCCATGAAATAGGTCAGAAACAGAAAACTGGCGCCATAGTGGGGGCCCGAATCCTCCAGTTCGGGCCAGGTGGTGAGCTGGGTGTCGGGCGCCTGAGTAAAGACATAGTCCGAGCCGCCGACGTCGTAGCCGTTCACAAAGGCTGCCAGCTCTGACAATCCCTCGTTGACCCACGAAGTCTCGTTTCGATCTTGCGCCCAATGGATCATGTGCTGGAATTCGTGGGCCAAAATGCCGTCGAAATACGAGTTGCCCGGCCCGGCGTTCTCCAGATTGATGTAAAACATCTCGTGCTCGTTCGATTCGGGCCTCACAACTTTGGGGTACTCGTCGGGTCCAGAAAAATAACCGCCGACACCTACCACATTGCCCAAAAAGAGATAGACGTGGGGGTCCTGGTCGATGCCCGGATACCACTCGCTGCCAAAGAGTTCGCGGGTGCGCGGATATGTACGCTCCTCAAAAGCTCGGGCCGAAGATTCCAGGTCCCGGGCCGGGATGTCATACCCCTCCTCAATCCACCAATAGGCATGCTCAGTCTCATAACCCAGCATGGCTGTGGTCGTATAGTAGGCGTTGGTTGTGACATCGTGGACCCAAAAGATAACCGCATCACCCACTTCATAGTCGGGTGGAATCTGCGGGCCAGGGGTAGCCAGCGCAGGAGACAGTCCCTGAAGCTGCCGGGCCAACTCGATCAGGTCCCGAGGAGGCAAGTCCGTCTCAGCCAGATCACGGACCGTTTCGTATTCCAGATCCCCTGGACTCGTATCGAGAAGAACCGCCGTGGGGGCGACGAGTACCTCGGCGATGGGTTGTTGCCAGGTCGTCGACGACCAACTGCTACGCGCCAGCAAAAAACCGGTGACCCCACACGTGGCCAAAAAGAGACAGGCACATAGGAAAAGCCCCAGGATTAGAATCCAGATCCAATGTTTGCGTTGCATAGTCGCTCGTGTTTCCTTTCCAATGAGCTGCGTCAACCCGGTATAACAAAACAGGACCCAGCCAGAAGCCGAGCCCTGCGCGCACGAACAGAGTTTGCTCCAGGTCAAAGCCGCTTAATCAATTGGCTGTTTGTAAATCACAAAATTGCAGGTCGGATCGCCTTTGGCAATACAGGTTACTTCGGCAGTCCGAAACTTGCGCCCACCGCTACCCCAGTCCAGCGCTTCCTGGATAATGCCCATGGCGGCATGGCAGATGGGGGTGTCGGCGTGTCGGTTCCAACATACCGGGCAGCGCTCGATGACATAGATGAAATGGTCGCTCTCCTCGTGCACATAGCTGATTTGATCGCTGGTCGACGAAAAAGCGGTAGCCATGGCCCGCAGGCCCACTTTGAGCTTGATACTCAAAGGCAGAAACCGAAAGGTCCTGTCGGCCACACCCACCATGGCGCCCAGATTGCTCAGGCCCTGGGCAAAAGCCTTGCGCCCGGCCCGCAGCGCCAGCGCCCGGCCCCCACGAGGGCCGTACATCAGCTCCAAGCTTTCATTCAGATGAGCAAAATCCGCAAAGTCGAATTCTTTGGCCAGGTTCGCAGGGGGGTGGTTGTCGATCAGGTGCGGCATCTGAGCCATGTTCAGCAGAGCTTTGAGCCCATTGGTGCCCATTACCTCTTCGATGGCCTCGATGTAAATCTTGGCGATCAAATTCGGATAATGGTAACCGCTCTTTTCGCAGGATTCCTCTGTCATGGTGCGCAGCCTCCCTCTCGATCAGTTTGTGGTACCGAGGCCCCGCTATTATACACGAATCTGTCGAAAACTGCAAGAACGCGGCCATTCGAATGGATCTGATCCAATGCTTTTTAATTTCTATAAATTCTCTCTCAGAATCAGGCTGTTAGCTGGCTGATGCCAACAAGGCATCGACCTCCGCCTCGTTCAGGGTCTCTTGGGCGATCAACTGCTGCGCCAGCTCGACCAGCATCTCCCGATGTCGGGTCATGATCTCCAAGGCCCGCTCGTGGGCCTGCTCCACAATGCGCCGAACTTCCGCATCGATAGTACGGGCCACCGATTCGCTGTAATTCCGATGCTCGGCGATACTGCGGCCCAAAAAGACCAGCTCTTCCCGCTCGCCAAACGTCATCGGCCCCAATTTCTCACTCATGCCATATTCTGTGACCATCTTGCGGGCCAATTCCGTAGCTCGTTCCAGGTCATTACTGGCACCGGTAGTCACCCGATTGTAAATGGTTTCCTCGGCAGCCCGCCCACCCAGCATCGTCACCAACTCGGCCTCATATTTGGTCTTGCTGGCCAAATAGCGGTCCTCATTGGGCAGGATCATGGTGTAGCCACCGGCCATCCCCCGGGCAATGATGGTCACCTTACGCACCTTGTCGGCTTCGGGCGATTTGGCCGATGCCAACACGTGTCCTGCTTCATGGTAAGCCACCACCTCTTTCTCCTCATCGGTGATGACCCGGCTCCTGCGCTCCGGTCCTGCGATCACGCGCTCGACGGCCTCCTGGAGATCGTCCATATCGATACTTGTTTTGTTGCGTCGGGCAGCCAGAATGGCCGCCTCGTTCACCGTATTCTCGATGTCGGCGCCGACAAAGCCCGGCGTCGTGCGGGCCAGGGCTTCCAGATCCACATCGGGGCCCAAGGGTTTGCCCCGTACGTGTACCTGGAATATCTTGTGCCGCCCCTGCATATCAGGCCGGTCGAGCACCACACGCCGGTCAAATCGACCGGGCCGTAGCAATGCCGGATCCAGGATATCGGGTCGGTTGGTGGCGGCGATGATGATGACGTTGGTGTCGGTGTCAAACCCATCCATCTCGACCAGGATCTGGTTCAGAGTCTGTTCCCGCTCGTCATGGGATCCCCCCAGCCCGGCTCCGCGATGCCGGCCCACGGCGTCGATCTCGTCGACAAAGACGATGCAGGGCGAGTTTCGCTTGGCCTGGTCGAACAGGTCACGTACCCGGCTGGCCCCCACGCCCACAAACATCTCGACAAACTCGGAACCTGAGATGGAGAAAAAGGGAACCCCGGCTTCGCCTGAAACCGCCTTGGCCATCAGTGTTTTGCCGGTGCCGGGCGCGCCCATCAAGATCACACCCTTGGGAATGCGGGCGCCCAGGGCAATGAACTTTTGCGGTTCCTTGAGGAACTCAACCACCTCAGCCAGCTCCTGCTTGGCTTCCTCCACACCGGCTACGTCATCAAACGTGATGGTGGGCTTTTCACCTGTGAACATGCGGGCGCGGCTCTTGCCAAAGGACATGGCCTGATTACCGCTGCTTTGCGCCTGTCGAAAGATGATCAGGAAAAAGGCACTGATGAGGATGAGGGGAAGGATCCAACTCAGGATACCCAGCCAGTCGGCCAGTCCGCTGGCAGGCACCACCTCAATCTCGACCTCTGCCAGTTGCTCCTGGGTCACGCCCAGGTTGGACAGCGTTTCCACCAGATTACTGACATATTCCTTGTGCGAGATGGCCAGACTGCCGTCGGCACGTTCGATCTCGAGCAGGTTGTCAGTGATCGAAATCTTGGCGATCGCACCCTCTTTGATCTCGGTAGCCAGCGCCTGAAGGGTCAGGGTATCGGTCTCCGGCTCGCGCAGGTTCATCTGGGTATAGAGAAACATGGCCACCAAAATGGCCATAATCACATAAATTCCCCAGCGTGACATGTTTCTTGTGTTCAACTCCAACCTCCACTCCTATCGAGGGCTAGTCTAGCATAGAGACCGGTGCCTGTCAAGTAACAAATTCACCTTCCCCCGGCCCAATCGGCACTGCCCCGGTCGTCACCCCACAACGGGAGCCGACACTCTGGGAAAACCGGATTCCATGGGTTCCTGCTTTTCTGCACCCCTTACCGGTCCGCCCCTTCCAGCAGGCGAACGGCTGCCAGGACGCTGCGTCGGGCCCGCGGCTCGGCCGTCTCCAGCCAGCCGCGATAGACCGGCAGCAGATCCACGAATTGGGGCAAGATGGCCGTCCACAGGCTTCGAATGACGTCGCACATCACCCACAACACATGGGAATCGGTGGCTGTGGCATGGGTGCGGATCAACTCCTTCACCGGTTCCACGTCGCCCCGCGCGTTCTGGCGCAGGGCAAAGCTGAGGGCGCGCTTGACATCGGTATCGGGATCGCCCAACGCGGGGGCTTCTAGCTCCACGCAGCGAGCCGTGTAGGCCGGCGCTTTCATCGGCAATCGCCCCAGGGCCGTCAGTCCGGCGCGACGCACCCACTTGTTCTCATCGAGCACCCAGGCGCCGATGGGCTCCAACCAGCGCTCGGGATCGCGGCGCAGCACCGGTTCCAGGGCCTTCATGGCCAATTGGTCGCAATCTTCCCAGAACGCACAACTGGCGGCAAGGTCCCGCAAGAGGGGCACGATGGCCTCTGGATCGGCCAGCTCCATAGGCCCAAAAGCCACTACAGCCACGATGCGACCCTCGCGGCCATAGGATTCCCAAAGCAGGCGTGTCAGGGGTACATAGCCCGTTACATCCTGGCGGGCCGAGCGGCCGATTTCCTTACCGATGGCCGTCAGCACCGGCACCGGCACCCCAACCGCCTGAAAGTGGGGATCGGCGATGCCCCAATTCTTGAAAAGCTGTTTCGACTCTGGCTTGAGTTCGGGCGCAGGTCCCGGCACCGCCCGGAGCCACAACGCCTGGAACTCACGGGCCAGGCCGTCGGGATCTCGCGAACCAAACTCGGCGACCAGGCTCCTGGCGGCTTGAGCCGCTGCTTTGGTATCCATACTCCCTCCTTACCCGTCGGATCGCTCCTGGGGAGCGCCGGCATAGATTTCCACCAGATCGCGCAACATCGCCGCAGCGGTGGGTTGTGGCGTCTCTTCGACAATGGCTGCGGCGATGCTGCCGCAAATATCGGTGTGAAAGACTAGGCCCATCTGTTTCCCCTTGAGTTGAGCCATAGGGTGATCGGCAGGCAAGGCCACTGGCTCCACCGTCAATCGGTAACCGTCGCCATTGCGCTGGGCCACAGCCAGAGGTTTGATGACCTTTCCCTCTGCTGTAGCCTGGCGCAGCAATTCAGGAGTGACGGCGCCAATGCCTGTCACCTGCACCTGGTCGCGGGTAGCGGGAAAGCCCAATACACTGTGGGCCAAGATGACCAGCTTGTTGGCGGCGTCCCAACCCTCCACATCCAGCGTGGGATCGGCCTCGGCGTGACCCGCCTCCTGAGCCTGAGCCAAGGCCTCAACGTAGCTCAGTCCATCCTGGGCCATGCAGGTCAGAATGTAATTGGTGGTCAGATTCAAGATGCCCTCCAGGCGATCGACCTGAGCCAGAGCCAGATCCCGTTGTCCCAGGTTGATCGCTGGCAGCCCCCCGGCGACAGTGGCGTCATATTGTAGTCGGACGCCACGGGCCTGGGCCAAAGCCATCAGCCGTGGAAAAGCCAACACCAGCGGCGCCTTATTGGCCGTCACCACATGCATGCCACGATCCAGCGCCGCCTCCACGCAGCCCAGCCCTGGCTGCCCGTCCATCAGGCTAGCGGGAGAGGCCTCCAACAATAGATCGGCATCGGCGGTCTGCACCATCTCTAACGCCGCAACACCCGGCCGGCCCCATCGAGGATAATCGGCCACGCTCGATTTGGCGGCCTTGAGATCAAGGACCCGTTGCAGGTCCAGCCCCCCGGCGCACAGAGCCGCACCTCGGCCATCGGCGACGCCGACCAGTCGGACATCCAGGCCCATCTTTTCGCAAAGCCTGGCTTCTTTGACGATCAACAGCTCCAGCACGCGGCGGCCCACATTGCCCGCGCCTATCAAAAGTACGCGAACCCTTTGCGTCGATTTTGTCATCAGAGATGTTGTTCCCCTTCCATTGGATGAGCGGGAGCATTATACCCGGAAAGGGAGGGAGCTGCAAATGATCGTGAGCAGACTCGCAATGTGGAGAGGGGGTGGGGGGCCGATGATTCCCACTGCGCGACTGCTCGGCTCGGCGCCCTGTCCTTGGGGCGTACCTCCTGGCGATGGCAAGCCGAGCCGAATGTGCGCGTCTACGCTCCAGGCCACAGCCCGCGTAGCCAGGAGCGCACGCGCTCACACACCCGGCCGGCCAGCACGGGAACCGGTGTCCAGGCGTGGGAGCCCTCTGCTCCATAAACAAGAAGCCGGCCTGAGGGTCGGCCCTCCTCATCGTAATCGATACGGGCGTAGGTCAGCCTGCAATCTTGCGTAAACCGCTCGGGGTGCAAAAAAAGGTCCTGCCATGTGGCCTTGCCTGCACCTGAGAAATCGGCGCGCCAGGTCCAGGTGCCGGTATTGATATAGGTAGCGCCCCCGGGTAGGGGCTCTTGGACGGCGTGGTGGGTGTGACCAAAGACTACTACTGCGGCCTGTTTTTTGGAAGCCTGGAGCCCCGCGCTGAAAGACAGTGCCGACAGAGCCCGGCTGCGCACCCGGTCGCCCATGGCCACCGGATCGCCCAGGTTGGCCGCGGCCTCGAGGCCTGCCGCGACAGGCTCCCGGTCTTGAATCTCTGGCTGGGGCGCCAGCACGTTCGCCACCTCGCCGTTGAACTGAGCGCGGAACGCCTCGTCCTGCTGATAGTGGGTAGCCAGCGCCTCCACCTGGGACGGGTCCTCGAGTCGCTCGGCGAGCGAATTGCGGCTGCCCGCAGCCTCAGTCTCCAGCGGTACGGCATCCAGAAAGGCTTCCTCAACGATGCCGGGCAGAGCGCGCAGCAACATGGCCAGCGCCCCAGCGGCAAAGGCAAAGTCAAAGGCCAGGGCATACCAGATTAGAGCTGTGATCGGCTTGACCCCGTCGATCCAATAACGGCTGTGCTCCACCGGATTCAAGACATCCATCACGAACCAGGAACCCAGGGGCAGTGCCAGTTGGCCGGGATGGGTGGGATGCAAGGGTTTCTCCATGTTTTCGACGCGGTCGATCAGCTCGGCATACTGGTTGCCATGCTCCACATAGATTCCCTCGCGGTTCACGCATCGCTCCTCAAAGGCCAACAAGCCGGCGCGGCGCTCGGTCGCGCCCAATGCCTCGCGGAGACAATCCTGGACGCCAGGCCAGTAGAGGTTCAAGTCGTGATTGCCTTTCACAAACGTCACCCACCGGCGAGGCGGCCCCAGTCGCAAAAAGCGACCCAGGGCGTCAAAAAGGGATCGATGGCCGGCGACGATCAAGCGCATTTTGCGCACCGAATCGGCCTCCGATGAGGAATGGTAGAGATCGGCCGGATACTCTTGAGCGGGATCGTACTCGTCGACGTGAGGCACCTGGAGCATCTCAAAGGCATCGCCGTTGACGATCAGTTCCAGGTCGGCCCCCTGCCGGTCGCTTTCGGCCGCCAGCTCCTCTAGAAACGCCGATAGAACTTGGTCGTGGGTGAAATCCTCCAACGGGTTAGCCTGTGGATAACCACCCCCCAGGTGCAGATCGCTGACAATGATCTTGAACTTGCCGGGCATTGCTTTCCCCCCTGGCCTGCCTTCGGCCCCCTCACGAATCCGAATCCTTTTGCCTATTTACCCTCATCGCGCAGGCGCCATAACTCATCCACCCAACGGGCCATGGTCGCCTCGGGGATACAATCGCCCCGTCGGAGGTAGGGCTTGATGTCCAGTACCGGCGTGCCCTGCGCCGCATCGAGACCGCTGACGCGCAGGCGCGTGCCCTCCCGAGCGAGCAGCCGAACAGACGTCATGGCAATGGGGTTGGGCCGTCGCGGCGAGCGAGTGGCAAACAGGCCCACAAGCGGCATCTCCTGCCGCCCCTCAGGTCGGACCTTCAAAGAGGGTGGCGCCCCTTTGGATCGGTCCAGCCACCACACGATCCAGATATGGGAAAACTCCTCCAACCCCTCCAATGCCTCGAGCACGGCGGGATCGATCTCGATTTCAGAGACGGCCTCCTCAGGCCATGGCTCCTGGTCGATGGGCCAAGGCCGCCCCAC
>CAZNQW010000019.1:0-30282 GCA_964575225.1 uncultured Anaerolineaceae bacterium
TCGGGCGGCACGGGCTCGTCGATTCGGCGTTGCAGCGGCGGCGCGGCGGGCGGCACGGGCATGTCGGGCGCCGGCGTATCGATCGCTCGCGGCGGTTGTTCTGCTTCGCGCTCGGGCGGTGAGGGTTCGTCGGCGTGTCGCTGCAGCGGCGGCGCGGCGGGCGGCGAGGGCATGTCGGGCGCCGGCGTCTCAGCCGTGTGCGGCGACTGTTCTGCTTCGCGCTCGGGCGGTGAGGGTTCGTCGATTCGGCGTTGCAGAGGCGGCGCGGCAGGCGGTAAGGGCATGTCGGGCGCCGGCGTCTCAGCCGTGTGCGGCGCAGGTAGCGGCGCAGTTTGCGGCGGCTGTTCTGCTTCGTGCTCGGGCGGCACGGGCTCGTCGATTCGGCGTTGCAGCGGCGGCGCGGCGGGCGGCAAGGGCATGTCGGGCGCCGGTGTCTCGGCTGTTCGCGGCGCAGGTAGCGGCGCAATTTGCGGCGGTTGTTCCGCCACCGGCTTGGGCGGCGAGGGTTCGTCGGCGCGGCGCTGCAGCGGTGGCGCGGCAGGCGGCAAGGGCATGTCGGGTGCCACCGGCTCGGGCGCTCGCGGCGCAGCTTGCGGCGGCAGTTCTGCTTCGCGCTCGGGCGGCACGGGCTCCTCGGCGCGGTGTTGCAGCGGTGGCGCGGCGGGCGGCGAGGGCAGGCGGGGCTGTGGCCATGTTTGCTCCGGCTCTAGCTCCTCCGCTGCGGGCATTTCCGTCCAGCGTTGCACGGGCGGTGGGGCAGGGGCCAGCGGTCTGGCGGGCGCCTCCGCCTTTGGCGGAGCCTCGGTTGCGCGGCGTTGCTCCGGCAGCACAGAGGTCTCGATGGGCTGCGGCGCAGAGAGCGGCAGCGCCTCCGCCTCTCTCTCAGGTGGCAAGGACTCCTCGTTGGTCAGGGCCTGGGCTGGTTGTCCAGGTGTCTTCCCACCTGGTGTGATCTCCTCAATCCGCGACATGGGGCGGATGTTTCGCTGGCGCTGAACGGTTCTGGGCGGAGGTTGTGGCCTGGGCCCAGGTGGTGATGTTGGGGCAGGTGGGGCGTAAATATTGGGTGGTGTGGTCTCGACCGGACGGATAATGCCTGGTTCGGCGGCGCCGACCGGCGCCAGAATGAGGTCGGTCCCCTCATCGGGACCGGTTTCTCCTGTTTCAACCTGGTATTTGGCTGTGAGGGGTTCGTGGCGCTGCAGGATCTCGCCCGCAAAGCGATCCAAGGCCAGAGGCGCAGCCGGAATTGCCTCAGGGCGCATAGCCTTGGCGGTCTGTAATGTGCGGCCAATTCGATCCAGGCACGTGCGGGTATTTTGGACAGAAAACGCTGTTGTGCGTAGCGGGCCGGCACTGCCCGATGCCGAGCCAGCTTCCAACGATCGCTGCACCCAGGGGGATAGCGTTGCTTTCCCCTGGCCGGATCGATTGGCCAAGGATTGAGCCCAGTCGCTCAGTATCGAGTTCGAGTCGGATTCGAAATCGGGCGTTTTCTCTGACATTCCCTTATTTGGCCAGTGTCAAGCCGTGGTGGGCGATTTCCAGGGTTTCGATGGCTGCCTGGCTGGCTTCTGAATTCAAAGTGGGTCCTTCCCATTTGACCGGAAAGCCTTTGACGACGTTCCAGGTTTTCACCACCTGACCATCGATGCCGCGTAAAAGAATCGAAAAGTCCTTGCGCGTTACCTTGCCGTCGTACAACCCTTCCTGGTACCAGTCCCAGACACTGGTCGATAGAACTGTGCCATACTTGAGCACGATGTTGGAGTAGCGATTGCGGCCGGGCAGAATGTGCACATAGTCGTTGACGCCGCCTTCTTCTACTTCTTCCACCCGGCGCTCCAGGCGCAAGCCGCTGCACTCTTTGAATTCGGCTTCGACGATGCCGTTGATCTCGATCCAGAATTTGAAAACCGGAATTGGATTGGCATCCCCTGCCAGTTTTGTGACAAATGACTTGGCCAATTTCTCACTCCTTGGCGCTCATCCGCAAAACCCTTGTGACAGAGCCCCGGGGGAACTTGCCAGACCCCAAATTGAGGTCGTGGTGTTTCTGGGTGTCCAGACTCGGCTGCACATCACTCTGTCACCGCGCCTGATTTCGTCCCAGGCGTTCACGCTCCAACCGGGCCTCTTCCAGCAAAAGCCGGAAAACCCGCTCGGCTAATGCCTCCAGATTGATGGTTTTTCCCGTTGGCTCGCCGGGTTTGTCTTCCCGACCAGGTTGTTCCGTCTCAGTCATACAGAATGCTGTCTCCCGACGGCTAGGCGCCGGGCTCTTCGCTCAGCCTGCGATTGATTTTGGCTATCTCTTCCACCCACCGCTGGCGCTCTCCGTGTTCCATGTTCATCACGTCGAGGCGCGGCCAGTGAAAGTGATAAGCGATGTAGGCTACCTCCTCGTGCAGGCGGTCGAGGGGGTAGCCTACGATCCCCCCAGTTCGGCCAGATCGACCTCGAACTTGGTTTGGCACTCGGGACACGTCAACTCGATGATGCTCGTTCCCTGTTCGTTGATCTGCCGATAGAAGGCCTGCAGATAGGCTAGATCGGCGGCAAAGAGATTCTCGATGACGCTGGTAGAAACCTGGGGCAGATTGCCGAGCTTGACAACGACCCGCGATAGCAGAATGATCACCAGGTAGGCCTGGTTCGAGCGCACGCGCAGGTCACGCAAGGGGGCAATTTCGTCCATGGCTGTGGCCAGGCGCATGACGCCCGTGCGATGCAGGTTGCCTGCCTGGTCCACGTATCCCCTAGGTAGAGTAAATTCGAATTCAGTCTGCAGGCTCATACTTCCTCTCTATACTGGTCTTGTAGAGTAGAATTCCCGATCTGCTTGACGATTGAGCGACGCCCCGCTCGGGAATCACTGGCGAATGGGGCGCGCCCCCCCCGGTGGTTGTCCTGAGCTTTGTGTGCGTGGGTGCAAGGCACCCCTAAGGACCCGCCCGTCGCCGCCCGAATTAGGTCGCGCGATACATCCCCTCATGCACGATGGTGACTTCTTCCACGCCAAACTCGTTGCTGTCGGATTTGAGGTTGGGCCCACTGACCTTGGACGGCCAGGCGTTTTCAAAGGACCACTTGGCCACCTCAGTCTCGTAATCGCGGCTGAGCATGATGATGGAGCAGGTTTGGCGGGCATCGCTCATTTTCCCCAGAACTACCTGATCTCGCCAATCCCAGATGGTCATGTCGGATGTGATACCCCGCTTGAGGGTGACGTCGCCCCATTTCAACCGACCGGGGATCTTGCGAACGATCTCATGTCCTTTGTCATCCACCACCTTGTGCTCGATGATATCGTGCTCGGAACCGATGCCGGAGCACTCGGTAAAGTAGCCGACGATCCGGTTGCCGAGATCGAGACGAAAATTAAAACCAAGAAGGGGATCCTCTGAGGGACTGGCATCCCTCTTGCTCAGATAGGGATTTGCTGGCATTTTGTTGAGCCTCCTACACTAGCATGTTTTGATTCGGGTCTGTTTCATCCAGGTAGAACCCGCGGTCAGGGCTATCCGCCGCCTGCCCACTGGCTGATGCGGAAGATGACGAATTCGGCGGGCTTGACCGGGCACATGCCGATTTCGATGATCAGTCGGCCAAGGTCACGGGATTCGGGTGGGTTGAGTTCGGCATCGCACTTGACGTAAAAGGCCTGGCCGGGGCTCGCACCAAAGAGCGCACCATCGCTCCAGACTGTGGTCAAGAAGGATGTGACGTCTCGCTGCACGCGGAACCACAGGAACGGATCATTGGGTTCAAAGACTACCCACTGGGTGCCGTTCTCAATCGACTTTTCGACAAAGTTGAACAACCGCCGGACGTTGATATACCGCCACGAGGGATTGCTGGATAGGGTGCGGGCGCCCCAGACTCGGATACCGCGTCCAGGAAAGGCGCGGATGCAGTTGACGCCATTGGGATTCAACGTATCCTGCTCGCCCTTGGTGCAGTTATAGGCCAGGCCGGTGGCCCCCAATACGACTTCGTTGGCAGGCGCCTTGTGCACGCCCCGGGTGTTGTCGTTGCGTGCCCAAATGCCGGCTACGTGGCCGCTTGGCGGAACAAGAATGGGCCGGTTCTGGATAGGATCGTCCACCTGGACCCAGGGCCAGTAGAGAGCCGCGTAGCTCGAGTCATAGCCGGTAATGTTCATTCGCCAGTCTTTGATCTCTTGCGGCGTGGCGTTGGGCGGCGGGTCGATGATGGCAACCCGATCTCCCAGCCGCTCGCAATGGCCGATCATGGCCGTCTGCACGGCCTTGACCATATCCAGGTTCAAGGTCTCGCCGGGCGGGGTAGACATCAGATCGGGAACGCATACCATCGTGACGTCATCTAGGGCTTCCAACCCTTCTACGCCCGAACGTTCGACCACGTCACCCTTGAACTCGGACGAGGTAGCCGGCAGTAACTGGGCTTTTTCCAGATTCAGGGATTGCTGTTGGCTGACTGGCCAGACTTTGGCCAGCGGGGCGGTGACATCGGGGATGATCAGGTCGATCAACTCCGGAGCTTTGTTGTTCTTGAAAGAAACCTGTACCTGTTTGGCGCCATCCTCTTCGAGTTCGACGAGGGTGACACCCGACAGGACTTCTTTAACCTGCCAGGCGCCGCTCACTCCCTGCCGCTCGACGGTCATGGTGAAGGGCTGGAGTCCGTCCCCTTCACCAGCGGCCCCTTCCTCTTCCCCCTCTTTGGTCTTGCCTTTGCCTTTGGCCGCTGGGGGTTCGGGCACATCTACCTTTACGCGCAAACGCAATCCATCAAACCCGGCCTGCTTGGCACGGGCGATCAGGTGCGGTTTTCCGTCGGCGCTCAACAGGGGTACCTGGGCATTTCCGATGGTCTTCACGCTCACGACGTAGCACCGCGAACCGCCATTGTGAAAGTAGCCGTACACGGCATGGGGCATGTAGGCACCTTCCACAAAGCCGCCAAAACGCTGTGCGTACTGGGTCCAGTTGGTGACCAACTGCGGTTTGTTGAGCAAGTCCTCGGTGATCAACTCGCCATCTACTTCGCGTTGGTATTCGGCCCTTTCGGAGAAACCGACGAAAGCAGCCATGGCGGTGCCCACCCCTTCGATGGGCTTCGGTCCACGGTCAACCTCTTCGACGTAGACGCCAGGCGATAGGTATTCTGGCATTTCAACCTCCTTGTTTGGATGTTACATATTGCCTGTTGCGCGCCGGAAAGCACGCGAAAAACTGCCCGCCTAGAATCAAGCTATGCTTGTGGCTATTTCACCTCCCTCCTTTGCATGGCACGCAATGCGCGGGTTGTGAAAGTACCGGGATGTGTCCTGACACATTGCGCTTCACACCTCCAGGTCATAATCGGCCGCCGGAACCACAATGGGGTAGCGACGGGTTGCGCGACCTGCTCCAGAAACCTCCAGGGTGTACTCGCCGGCCCGAAGGTGGCCGATGGCGAACCGGCCCTCAGGCTGAACGGGAATCTCCAGTCCCTGTTCGAGAAGGGTCAGTCGCAATTCTCCCCGATCCAAAGGCTGCTCGCTGTGCAACGTGCCGCCGATGGTCCAGTAGGAATCTAAAGCGGCCTGTGCGTCCAATTTCTGCTGCGATGGCCTTTGCGATGGCCCAACGTAAAGCTCGCGGGTGCGCACCAGCGGCGTGATGATGGGCAGATAGGGATCGATGGCTAGCGTGATGATACACACCAGGGCGGGCCGTAGTTCATTGTCAAGCACATTCCACACATCGGTTGGGTTGCCCAGCTCGTCGTATTGGGCCACCGTGATCGGGATCGGCACTTGTTGGTCCTGCAAACTCTCCGACAGCAGCTCTTGGGGCAAATGGGGATGACGGAACAGGGCCATCAGCGTGCGGCTCAACAGCCGATGCTCATCCTCGGGTTCGGTCGCCCAGGCGGTGATCATATAGTGCAAGTCCATGCGGACGGGCTTGCGGCGTTTGGTAACAGTCCCATCCTCGTTGGGCACCATCTCCCAGGTCGGCTGCGCCTGACGGAGTTTCTGGTTCTCGCGGATGTCGTACAAAAAGAGATTCAGCGTGGGCCGGCTTGCTCGCGCCGACCACTCGCGCTTGGGTTGGTCGAACTCGACATCCACCTCGCCATTCAGGATGGGCAGGTCGCGGATGAGAAATTGTCGCAGGACTTGATCCAGATCGTCAATCATGGCTGCCTTGGCGGAGTTCCTCTGCCTGCTGATAGGCTTTCAGGGATGGGCCTAGTTCACCCCGTAGCCGGTGCAACAAACCGATCTGTTCCATGGCATCGGCCTGACCCGGCCCATCGTCCAGTTTGCGGCGGAGGGAAACGGCCTGATTCAGGTTTCCCTCGGCTGCGTCGTAGGAGCCCTGAAAAATGGCCAGGATGCCCAATTCCAGGAAGCTATCGGCCACACCCGCATCATCCTTGCGTTCTTGAAAGGCATTCAACGCCTTTTCCAGGTGCTCTTGGGCTGCGGAGTAGTCGCCCATCGCCAGCCTGTCGTGAGCAGTGGCAAGGGCTTGTGGCCCAAGGTCCTCAGTAGCGCTGGGTTTCGTACCCTTTTCTGGTTCCGCATCGGCCCCTTCCAGCTCGGGCTCTGCCGGTGGCATTTGATCACTGGTCGGTTCCTCGGGTGGTGGCTCCTTTGACCCAACCTCAGGTTCTGGCTCTGGCATGTCGTCTGTTGGATCCTTCTTTCCAGCCTCTGGCTCGGCGTTTGCGAGCTGTTCCTCCTCCGTAACTGGCTGGGACTGTGTTTCTTGTACTTGGGCCTGTTCATTGTCGGCTTGCTTTTTTCCCGGCATTTGCACTCTCCAACCTACGAGGAACTTGGTCCTTCTATCTCCGATATCACTTCAGCAGGGGAAATCTGACTGAACATCACCATCAACAGCCCGGGCAAGTAATAATCCATCGTCTGGACGTTGATGTGTACTATGGGCTGGATGAGATCCGCGTTCAGCTTTCCGTTCCCCACGTCGATGCTGGTTTTGTACCGTACTTCGCCATCTTGGAAATCCATCTCAAAGTTGCCCACGAGCATCCCGTAGTTGACGAGAGTCAGGAACTCGGCGACGGCTACCCGGCGGTGTTCGGGTGCTATCACCGGGCAGAGGGAGTAAAACAGGAATTGCGCCTGCTCTTCCCTGACCTGAGCGATGCAGGTCCACTGCCCATTCTGCCCCTGGAATTTGACCTCTAGGATCGAGTCATCTCCCCAGGGTGAAAGGGGCCAGCCATCATCTTGGAAAAACTGGATCACAGCCTCTAGCATCTCGCCCATCGTCATCTCCGATGAATCATCTGGCAGAACCCTTTAGGGACGGATGGCGCCCTTGCCAAAGAACTGCCCAAATTTCCGCACTCCTCTTTTGAACTTGCCAGGCTGTTTGAAGCTTGCCAGCCCGCTGCCTTTTTTCATCATTTCTTCGGTGATCTGTTCTCCCCCGAGGCCCAGGCCCACGGCAAACTCGGTGAGCAACCGTTTGGCTTCCATGACGCCGAGATGATAACCGGCAGGGTTCTTGTCTTTCAAGTCGCAATCGGTGCCCTGCCATGAGGGTGGTTGGCCCGGTTTCCAACCCGGATTGGATTGGTAAAAGACCCAGCCCATCTTGGCAGTCGATGGAGGGGGGATCAATCGGCGGGGATCGTGGCCCGTGCCAGGCTTGCCATCTCCGTGGGCACCTCGGTCCTCGGCTGTGTGTAAAGCCAGAGCCAGGAGGGATAGCGCCTGGCGCGGATTTTTCGTGCTCCAAGCTGCCAGTGCATTCTCCATGTATTGTTGGATGCGTGCCAGGTTGATGTCCTTGCCATCCTCTTTGTACATGCCGGCTTCGGCGTGGTTGGGCGCCTCACTGGCGCTTCGCCAATAGCCTACCATGTCATCGTACTCTTTGCCGGCGCGTAGCAAGGCTTCGTTATACTGCCCTTGGCTCATTTTCTTTTGTTTTTTTGCAGTGGGCTCGCCTTTGTACATGCCCTCGCCCCATACCTTTTTCCACCACTGCTGCAATTTGCCTTTCCCGCATAGGACAAGAAAACCCGCCCGCATGTCCATCTGTTCAGACATGTTGGCCAAGTAGGCCTTGGCTTCGTCGCTGTACCATATTCGAATCTTGGGGTCCAGCGTCTCGAAAGCTTTTTCTGTGACTTGGTCGTGACTCGTGGTGTTGCCGGGGCCGCCCCAGCGAGAGATCCGGTTGACGCCACCCGATTGTTGAATCGTGTGCGTGAGTTCATGAGCGAGCAATCGATCGCCGGCCTGGGTTCCGGGACTGTACCTCCCCGGGGAAAAGTAGATGTCTTGGCCGTGCGTGAATGCCTGGGCCTGCAGTTCGCGGTTCATCTGAGCTGCTTCGCCACCAGTGTGGACACGCACTCTACCGAAATCGACTCCAAAACGAGGTTCCATGCTTGCCCGTACCTCGTCTGGCAGGGGGCTACCACCCCCCTTGAGAGTAGTCAGTCGGCTTTCCAGGTGTGGGCTGGCTTCAAACCTTCCGTCGCCCTGACGCTGGACAAAGGGTTTCATCTGAAGTTCCTCTTCGTCCTCTTGGAGTTGGATGAGGGGCTTCATTTGAAGTTCCTCTTCGTCCTCTTGGAGTTGGACGAGGGGCTTCATTTGAAGTTCCTCTTCTTCCTCCTGGAGTTGGACGAGGGGCTTCATTTGAAGTTCCTCTTCTTCCTCCTGGAGTTGGACGAGGGGTTTCATTTGAAGTTCCTCTTCGTCCTCCTGGAGCTGGACGAGGGGTTTCATTTGAAGTTCCTCTTCGTCCTCCTGGAGCTGGAGAAGAGGCTTCATCTGTAGCTCTTCTTCTTCCTCCTGGAGCTGGATGAGGCGCTTCATCTGTAGCTCTTCTTCCTCTTCCTGGCGTTGAGCAACGGGCTCAGGCTGCGCACCCATTTGTACCACTTGATCGGCGACATGGTCTGCTTCTTGTTCGTATTGATCGCCGGGGCTGCCCACGGTGAGTTTGGCTTGGATCAACCCGGCGACGGCCCGGTTTCCGACGATGCGCTGCAGGGCCAGGATGTCGGTGGGTCGCGCCGGGACTCGGTCCGAGAGGACACGCTGGAGTGCTGCCGGTTCCAGGGTCTGAGAAGACTCGATGGGATCCTGTTGGACGGGTTTGGCCGGTTGATTCTGCCGCAGAGCCTGATGGTTTTGCTGCATCTGTGTGATTTTGCCTGACATATGATTCCCTCCCTCGTCTCGGCCGGGGCGTGATTGCACGACGGTCAATCACTGCACGTGTCTATGGGACCAGATCCTGTTCGTTCACCAAGCGTCCCATCTTTTGTAGTTCGCGGCGAGTGCCGTGTAATAGATGGTTCATGTCCATTCTCCCGCTATCAGAGGCGGCCAGATAGGCTGCGCTGACCAAGATATTCCGGATATTTCCGCCTGCCAATCGAAAACGGCGAGCCAGAAGGTTCAAGTCGATATCGGGATTGTGAGGCACGTCCATGGGAAACAACGTCTTCCAAATACGTGCCCGGTACTGTTCGTCGGGAAAGGGAAAGTCGACGGCGAATTGCAGCCGCCGCGTGAATGCTTCGTCCAGGTTGGCGCGGAGGTTGGTGGCCAGGATGGTAACGCCCTCGTAGGCCTCCATACGCTGGAGCAAGTAGCTGATCTCGATGTTGGCATAGCGGTCGTGAGCGTCTTTGACCTCTGATCGTTTGCCAAAGATGGCATCGGCCTCATCAAAGAAGAGGATAGCATTGCTGCTCTGTGCTTCGCCAAAGATCTTTTCCAGGTTCTTTTCTGTCTCTCCGATGTACTTGCTGACCACGGTGGACAGGTCGATTTTGTACAGATCGAGGCCCAGTTCGTGGGCCATGACCTCAGCAGCCATGGTCTTGCCCGTTCCCGGCTCGCCGGAAAAGAGCATCGTCACACCGGGGCTGGAAGCTAACTTGCGGCCCACACCCCATGCTTCCAACACAAGAGACCGCTGGCGCACGGTAGCAACGATTTCCTGAAGCAGGGCTCGTTGATCATCAGGCAGGACAATGTCGTCCCATGTAAAGCGGGGCGTAATTTTGCGTGCCAGGCTTGATAGGCGCGGATTGGAATGGGCTCGAGCAGCGGCCAACAGGTCGTTTGTGCACACAGCGTCGCCGCGCCAGGTGGCCTGATCGCGGGCCGAAGCCACAGCATCGCGGATCTGGCCGGTTGTCAGCGCGAATTGGCCGGCGAGAGCCTCAACATCCCACTCTCCCGAAAGGTCGGGGCCCAGGAAATGTCGCCATAGCGCTTTCCGCTGGGGATAGGCCGGTGTGGGGAACTCGAACCGGATCGCAGCCCGGTCACGGTCCATGCCGCTCACCTGCCAGGCCGCACGCCCAGAGATTATGATCCAATCGGGGTAGGCCCATAATTCAGACAGCAGTTCGGGAGATGGGCTTCCATCAGGGGTGCCTCTTTCGGGTCCACTCTCTCGGGGTGTGGCGGTCAGCAAGCATTCATCCCAGCCCGATAGGAAAGGAATGGCACCTGTCAATCGCGCGTCGCGGAGAGCCAACTGCAGTGCTTCGAGAGAGGAAATGCCCTGGCCCACCACAGAGGCGAGAGCAGTGTGCAGCACCGGGCGACCGGTCTCTTGAGCGATCAGCCTGGCAGCGGCTCGCTGGCCCACTTGATCCACACCGAAAAAGACGAGCACGGGGTGGTCCAGGGTCAACGCTCGCTCCAGGTCGGGCCTTACATCGGCAGCCAGCACAGAGTTGGTCCGGTCGTTTTCTGCGGGCCACCATAGGTCGGCGTATGGTTTGAGGCTGGCGTGGGGCTGGTACCCGCCGAGCAACCAGGTTACGAGCGCCGGGTCCAGGCCCAGGGCTTGACCAAGGAGTGGGGTATGATGGGCGGTGGGGTCCGGCACGCGCTCCAGGAATCGGTGTTTGAATAATGGAGCGTCGTCGCCAAACTTTTGCAGCAGCAACAACCGATGGGCCGGTTTTCCATCGCCAAGCAGGTCGAGAATCAGGTTCACGGTAGGTCGCTTGCGGGTGACATCATCCTGCAAGAAAGCGTATAACCTCTCGTATCGAAGATCGAGGGCCGGGGCCAAGCAGATCAGAAGGGCATCGAGTTCGAAACGATCCAGGTGAAAAGCCGCGGCCAGCGCTTCGAGGCGGGGGATCCTGCCCCGCTGCCGGGCGGCCTTGGACAGCGTGTGGGCCTGTTGGCGGGCTTGGGTTTCAGCTTGGGAAAAGGCTTGTGCGTCCTCTGGAGCCAGGGCCACGGTCTGTCCGCCGTTTCCGGCAAAGGGCCGGGTCAGCAGTTGCCGTATCTCGTCTTCGACGAGATACAGACCGCGAAAGGCGTCGCCAGGGTCCTGTCCATTGCGTTGCCTGCACGCAATCTCGCGATGGATCAAAAGTTCGATCCGAGTGAGCTCGGCTTGCAGGTACTCAAAGTCTGAGTCGGATTGGGCTGCAATGGACATCAGAACGCGTTCACCCATGAAACGGCGCCTTCACTTTGCCGAACCAGCGTTAATCACTGTCGTTGCCGGGCTAACGGCCTTGAGTGCCCTGCAGAGGGATTACCTCTACGGTGGAATACCCTGTGCGAAAAAGCAGGGAAACCGAAAAAAAACGACGGAACGACCGTCATTTACAACCAGCCCATTGTAACACACTCTTGGGTTTTTTGCAATAGGAAATTTGGGTTATGAAATAGATTCGTGAGAATCGCTGGCTACTTGGAGCTTCGTTCGATGCTTTATCGTTGCCAAGACCCTTTGAACTGAACGAACTAATTCTTCTTTTACTGACACCGATAGATCATCCTCTTGGCACCACCGTATAGCGATGGTTCAGGGAGCCCGACATCCACTCAATGGGGCGCAAAGGGATTTGACGGTCGTTTGCTCCTGCCCTGGGCTGTTGCGGCACCGTGAACATTGGCAAATTGGGATAAACGTGCTAGAATGGGGGCCTTGCAGACAGTATTGAGAGGAGGAACGAGAGGTGACGCACCCATCGATCGATCAGCAGATTTCGTTTTTCTATACCAACGACCTCGAAGCCATTTCCCTTTTCTATGAGGATGTGTTGGGTCTCACTCTCAAACTGGATCAGGGGGCATGTCGCATCTACCAGGTGACGCAGGATGCCTATCTTGGCTTTTGCCAGCGGGCCGAACCCCTGGCCCCTGTCGCCGATGCGGATGATCGCCCCCTCATCGTGACGCTCGTGACCCAAGATGTGGATGGTTGGTATCAGGTTCTGCGCCAAAAGGGGATCCAGTTTGAAAGGCCACCAGCCCTCAACGAAAAATTCCATATCTATCATTGTTTCCTGCGCGATCCCGACGGACGCTTGATCGAGATCCAACGCTTCCTCCATCCTTTCTAGGTGGTTCGAAGGAGCAGGTTGTAATCTGTCTACCATGCCTGTTGGTGGATGGGAATCTCTAATCATGGGAAGGCCGCATGAATCTGTTTTTGCTCTTGTTGCTGGGCGCCATTTGGGGATCAAGCTATCTCTTTATCAAGGTCATCGTCGGCGAGGTGCCGGTGATGACGTTGGTTGCCGGTCGGATCGCGCTGAGCGCCGCCATTCTCTGGATTTGGGTGCGCTTGCGCGGGCTGCACATGCCGCGCAGCCGGTCCTTGTGGGCGACCTATGCCTTTATGGGCTTTTTCAACGGCACGTTGCCTTACTTTCTCATCGCCTGGGGCGAGCAGTACATCGATAGCGGGTTGGCGGCGCTCTTGCAAGCCACTATGCCGATCTTTACCATACTCATGGCCCACTTTTTCATCCAGGAAGAGCGGTTGACGCCCATGGGGGCATTTGGCATCGTCCTGGGCTTTGCCGGCGTGCTGATTTTGATGCTGCCCGAACTCCGGCAGGGGTTGCATGGCAATGTTTTGGGCCAATTGGCCATCATCGGCGCTTCGGTCAGCTACGCTTCGACAGCGATCGTAGCCCGTCAGAACCTGCGGGGCCAGTCCCCCCTGCTGTCGACGACGGGTCAGTTGACCATGGGTACGCTTTTTACGCTGCCTATCATGTTCGTGGTCGATTGGCCCTTTACTTTCTCACCTTCGGCTGTGGCTGTGGCAAGCTGGTTGGCGCTCAGCATATTGGGAACTGTGATCGCCTATGTTCTCTATTATATGCTCATCGAGCGGACCAGCGCGACATTCACCAGCATGGTGACCTACATCATCCCCATTAACGGCTTGATTCTGGGGGCTGTGGTGCTTGGGGAACCGGTTACGCTCGTGATCCTGGTTAGCCTGGCTCTGATTCTGGCGGGCGTGCTCTTGGTGCGGCAATAGGCGAGGTTCAGCCCGTTCGGTGTGGTTGCGAGCGATGCGTGCGCCAAGCGACCCCAGGCGTTGGAACTGCGCATCAGTCTGTGCTATAATGACCGGGCGCTCATCTCTAACGTCTACCCCGAGTGGCATAACCGCCCAATCCAGCGGCAGGTGGCCCGCTTTGCCTGCGGCCCGATCAATTGCATGGTCGCGTTGGGGAGCGACCTGCCAGGAATTCGAAGGGATTGTGCTCTAGCAAGATCCCACAGGGACCGGCGCATGGTTGGCAGTGACGAAGATCATGGCAATCGGACTCAAGATTGGAATGAGAGATGCAAGTCCTAAAGAGATTGTTTCTATATCTAAAACCGTACTGGAAGACGTTGGTCGTCAGTCTTCTCTTATTGTTGGGGCGAGCGGGCTTGGAATTGATCCCGCCCCTTTTCCAGCGGTCCATTGTGGACGATGTGATCGTGACCGGGGATCTGGCCTCGCTGCCGCTCTTGTTGGGCGGCATGGTGGGTGTGTATCTGTTGATCCAGGCCAACGATGCGGGCGATCTTTACATCCGCCATGCGCTGGGCGAGCGCTTTATCTTTGACCTGCGTGTGCGCCTGTACGAGTATTTGCAGCGCCTGTCATTGGGATTCTTTGAGCGTACCTCCACGGGCGAACTCATGTCGCGGGTGACCAACGACGTCGCTGTGATGGAAAGCTTTGTGACCCACGGTTCGGCACTCTCGCTGGCGGCCTTTTTGCGATTGGTTATGGGCACGGTGGTTCTGTTTGTGCTGGATGCGCGCCTGGCGCTGCTGGTTTGTATCCCCATTCCGATTCTGGTCATTGCCTTGCGCCTGTTCAACAGCCGAATTCGGCCGGTCTATCGGCGCGTTCGGGCTCGACTGGGTGACATCAATGCGCGCCTGCAGGATAGCCTGTCGGGTATTCAGGTGATTCAGGCCTTCGTCCAAGAGTCTCAGGCACTGGATCGCTTTCGCAACGAGAGCGAGAACTATTATCAGGCTCGCGTGCAGGGTATCCGTTACTGGGCCACCTTCTTCCCGGCGATGCGCTTTGTGGCAGCCATGGGCACGGTGATCGCCCTGGGTGCCGGCGCCGTGTTTGTGGTCAACGACCAATTGTCTCTGGGCACGCTGGTGGCCTTTTTGGCCTACGTGGTTTCCTTTTACGAACCCGTCCACCGCCTGACCGAGATAGACAATGTGTTTCAGGAGGCCATCGCTGCGGGGGAGCGGATCTTTGAGTTGATGGATGAAGAACCGGATGTTCAGGATGCCGCCGATGCCTTTGATCTGCCCCCTCTGAAAGGAGCCGTCGAGTTCGACGACGTCCATTTCCGATACGGCACCGGCGATGAGGTACTGCACGACGTGGATTTCCACATGGCGCCCGGTGAGGTCGTGGCCCTGGTCGGACCCAGTGGCGCGGGCAAAACGAGCATTGCCAATCTCTTGTGCCGGTTCTACGATCCGATTCACGGCAGGATTTTGATCGATGGCGTCGATTTGCGACGGGCGACGCTGGCTTCGTTGCGCAGCCAGATCGCCGTGGTGTTGCAGGATACGTTCTTGTTCAATGCGACGGTTCGCGACAATTTGCTGTACGCCCGGCCCACAGCTACCGACGACGAAATGCAGGCGGCGGCCAAGGCTGCCTACGCTCATGAATTCATTCTGTCGCTGCCCGATGGATACGACACTGAGATTGGCGAGCGGGGCGTTCGCCTGAGCGGTGGACAGAAGCAGCGGTTGGCTTTGGCGCGCGCCATCCTGGCCGATCCCAAGATCCTGATCCTGGATGAGGCCACCTCTTCGGTCGACGCCGAGGCCGAATTCCTGATCCAGCAGGCGCTCGAATCGGTGTTGGAAGGGCGCACGGCGCTGGTCATTGCCCATCGTCTCAGCACCATCCGCAATGCCGACAAGATCATTGCCCTGGAAGAGGGCCGCATTGTCGAGGTGGGCGATCACCTGGAATTGCTCCAGCGAGGAGGGCTGTACAGCCAGCTTTATCAGCGCCAACTGGAACTCGCGACCTGAAAGGCAGCGGGCTCGTAGGAGTGTCTGCATAGAAAAAAGCGGGAGGCGACATGAAAGAGTTTGTGGCGGCGTGTGTGCAAATTGCGTCCACACCGAATGACGTACAGGCCAACGCCGACAAGGGGGTGGCCTGGCTGGAGCGCGCAGTCAAGGAATGCGAGGCGGAACTGGTTGTTTTCCCCGAGACGGTTACGACCACGTTTGTGACCGGTCTCGATGCCCTTGAGCTGTGGGATCTGGTGGACGATGTGCCTGGGCGAACCACCCGCCAGATTCAGGCCGCCGCCCGATCGTTCGGGGTACACGTCGCGTGGCCCACCTACCGGCGCGGACCTGAGAGAGGGACGATCTACAATTCGTCGGTTCTCATCGGGCCCGATGGCGAGGTGATCGGCATCTATGACAAAACCCATCCCTTTCCGGTCGAGCGCCAAGAGTGTGGAGGCTGGGTGACCACGGGCCGGCATGCGGAAGTGTTTGACACCGCGTTGGGCAAGATCGGGATGATCATCTGCTATGATGGCGACTTTCCCGAGCTTTCACGCTTGCTGGCGGTCAAGGGGGCCGAAATCATCCTCCGACCCTCGGCTTTGCTGCGCAGCTATGACATCTGGTACATCACCAACTGCGCCCGCGCGTACGACAACCACGTCTACGTGGTGGCGACAAATGCCATCGGCCCGGATGCAGGCGGCAGCTACTACTTTGGGCACAGCATGATCGTGAATCCCATCGCCTGGCGGCTGGCCCAGGCTCGGGGTGTCGAAGAGATCATCGCCTCCAAGCTCGATCCCGACCCGATGCGCCACATCACCTGGGGCAGCCCAAGCCTTCAGGTGTTCGACCATCTGCAGGATCGCAACCTGGCGATCTATGAAGAGATCCTTCGGGAGGCGCGCTCGCAATTTGAGCCCGGTCAACGGCTCTACTAGCGAGCCCCGTGCCATATTACTCCAAAGGGAGACATCGATGCAAGCATTACAAGATATCCGTGTGTTGGACATGACCCGAGTTCTTGCGGGTCCTTTCTGCGCCATGATGCTGGGCGACCTTGGGGCCGACATCATCAAAGTGGAGCGCCCGTTTGCAGGGGATGACTCGCGGAGCTGGGGTCCGCCTTTTGTCGGCGAGCCCTTCGGCCCTTATCCGGGCGAGTCCGCTTACTTTATGGCCGCCAACCGCAACAAGCGCAGCATTACCCTGGATCTGAAAACGCCGGAGGCGCAGGAAATTGTGCGCAGGCTGGCTGCTCAATCGGATGTGTTGATCGAGAATTATCGGCAGGGGGCGCTGGAGCGTATGGGCCTCGGTTACGAGGATCTTTGCGCCGTCAACCCGCGCCTGGTGTACTGCACCATCAGCGGCTATGGGCGCACCGGTCCCTATGCCGACCGGCCCGGCTATGACTTTATCATCCAGGCCGAAGGCGGGATGATGGGCATCACCGGCCCCGAAGAGGGCCCGCCCTACCGGGTGGGCATCCCCATCGTCGACATATGCGCCGGCATGTTCGCGGCGACTGCCATCCTGGCTGCTTTGCACAGCCGGGATCTGACCGGCGAAGGCCAGTTTGTGGACATCTCTCTCCTGGATTCGATGGCTGCCGTGCTGACCAACGTCGCTTCCAACTATTTGGTGGGGGGGCTCGAGCCCAAGCGATACGGCAACGCCCATCCCAACCTGTCGCCTTACGAGGTGTTCCGCGCCCGCGATCGGTGGTTTGTCCTGGCGGCAGGTAACGAGCGGCAGTGGGGGGTCTTTTGCCGGGCCATTGGTCGTCCTGAACTGGAGCACGATCCGCGTTTTGCCACCAATGGCGTGCGGGTGCCCAATCAGAAGGAACTGAGCCCGATTTTGGCCGAGGTCTTTGCCACGCGCGACGCCGATGACTGGCTGGCGATCCTGCAAGAGGCCGGAATCCCCTGTGGACCGATCAACTCGGCTGCCGATGTGTTCCAACACCCTCAGGCGGAAGCCCGCCAGCTGGTGCTGGAGGCCGACCATCCCACGGCGGGCACGGTCCGCTTTCCGGGCTTCCCCTACAAGCTGTCGGCCACGCCGGGTGAGGTTCGTCTTCCGCCGCCCACCTTGGGCCAGCACACCGACGAAATTCTCACCGAGTTGCTGGGTTGCACGCCAGAACAGGTGGCCGATTACCACCGGCTCAGCATTGTCTAAAAAAAGAGGCCTGGCAGATCCATCCCCGGACCTGCCAGGCCTCTTTTATGGTCGTCGATCTGCTACCAGCGCCCGGTGTGAATTCGCTCGGGATCGTATTGGGTGCGGGCCTCTCGCTCTTCGGCCGGTACACCGATCGCCAGCAAGCTGAGCACGCCGATGTTCGAGGGAATGCCCAGCGCGCCGCGGATGGCTTCTTCCCGCTCGGGCGCGCCATGACAGCCCAGCCACACGCCCCCCAGGCCCAGGCCGGCGGCAGCGACGAGGATATTTTCTGTGGCTGCCGAGCAGTCCTGAACCCACCAGGAAGAGATGGCGGGATCGCCGCACACGGCGATGGCCACTGAGGCCTTGGGCAGCATCTTGGCGTACGGGTGCCGCTGGGAAAGCTCCTCCAGATCTTTCGGATTGCGGGTGACCACAAAGTGCCACGGCCGCCGATTGCTGGCCGATGGCGCGGCCATGCCGGCTTCCAACAGGCTGCGAAGGTCCGCGTCGGTGATCGGCTGTCCGGTAAAATCGCGGATGCTCCGTCGTTTGAAGAGAAGGTTCAATCGTTCGTCCATGTCAGACTCCTTTCGGCAATGGGTGCGTTTGGTCGGACACGCGGCATCTAACTCTTTTGTCGGTACAGACTGGGATCGACGGCAGCAGACATGGCCTGCTCGTCGAGAGTGCCGCCCAAAAAAGCATTGATCTGGCGCGCATTTTGGATCCGATTCTGTACCACGTCGGTATAGTGTACGTACAATGTCTCAAAATTGGGCTGTTCTGCCAGCCAGGCCGTCACCTGTTCCACGTGTCGCTCAAAGAGGGCGGCCATTTTTTCGTCGCTGATGGTGTCGGTGGGCTCGCCGCGGCGGATCAGCATCTGCTTCTGCGAAGCCAAAATCTCGTCCATGTTGCGCCGGATAAAGATCACCTTGTACTGATAGCGGTCGGGTAGGTGTTTGAGCAAGGCAGCTATCATTTTGACCACCTTGCCCTTGGCTTCCTCGAGCCAGGCCTGATCGGTCTCGATCTGCTTCACCCGTTCAAATTCGTAATACCCTTTGGGGTTGTCCTCGTCAGCCGTACGAATGTGGTCAACCAGTGGGGTGAGGCCGCCTGCTTCGAGCATGGTCATCATCATGGAGGTACCCGAACGCGGCAGTCCGGATACGAGTACGATGGTCTCCTGATTCACAGTCAAGACTCCTTATTCAATGAGGCTGGCATGCCAACCGCTCTCTGACGAGCGGGTCAGCATGCCGCATGAGTATAAACTAGCGCGTTTCCCTGTTGGCCGATCCGTTTGATAAGACCCAGTTCGCGCAGGCAATAGGCCATTTGCTGAGCCAAGCGCCGCGGCCTATGGATGGCCTTGGCCAGGTCGGCGGTGGTGAATTCCCCAGGCAAGCCCGCAGGCATGAGATCGCCCAGATCCTCGGGCGACTCGAACAGCCGCCGATCGACGACCTCTAGAAGGCGGCGTTCGTGGGTAACCCAGCCCTTGCGCCGCCAGGCCCGACCGGCCTCGTAGCATCGCTGTTCCTCTTCGTGGATGAGGATTACCTCCAACGAAAACCGCGGGTTGGCCAGCAGGGTGGGAATTCTCACCAGTTCGCCAAATACCAGCTCGAATGTGCCCTGCTTGGGCGAGCGGCGCCGGCTAATCGGTGTTTGCCCGTCTTCCCCCATCTTCAGAATCCATTTCCTCTCGGCAATGGGATAGACCAACCGGATCGGGTGCCGATCTAACAGGCTGATCAGCTTGGGCTTGATGGCCGCAAAATTCCGGGTCTGGACTTCGATCAACAGATCGTCGCGGACGATGTCGACGACGAACCCTTCGACTTCCACCTCCACCTGGTCGCCGGGACAATGATACCACGCTTTGAGTTCCGCGTGCAGCGATTTTTCGTTGAGGGTGCCGATCGGACGAGAGCCTTCGGGCGGCTCGGGCGATGGCACCTGGTTTGGATCTTGGTGTAACACGGCCCTATCATACCCTCAAAAGGGGGCAGGCGTCAAGTTCTCTGGCGAGGGTCATCAGTTCAGCGACTATGGCTCCTCTGCCTCAAGGCAGGTCGAATTCCCCGACTGAATCGGGGGATGGTTCCTTAGGCCGGTAGTTCTTTACGCGCACCAGGTGCAGGGTGACACCGGCAGCGATGGCAAGCAGGATAAGCTTGAGCCACCATTGGGAAACGGCGAACCCTGCGGCGTAGCCAATGGTCAGCCACAGAAGCGAGATAGAAACAATCTTGTGCGCGAGGGGGATGCCCCTGCCTTCTCGGTAGTTTCGGATGTAGCTCCCAAATACTCGGTTGGTCATCAGCCAATCATAGAATCGTTGCGAGCTTCTTGCATAGCAGACGGCGGCCAAGAGCAGAAAGGGGGTCGTGGGCAGCACCGGCATTAGTATCCCAATCACACCCAATGCCACGAAAAGCGTGCCACTGACAATTAAGAGCGAACGTCTCAGTTTTATCATGTCAAACTCTTTATCATCGCCAAGGATCCAAGCCTTGGTCAGCGTTCTAACTCATCTCAGCCGCTTACGATTTTCCGTGAGTGAGCCTGTTGGCTCACCCGGTCAAAGGACTCTTGTTCGGATAACACCAGCAATGTATCGCCTGCCTTCAGCACCGTCCCGCCGCTGGGCAACACGAAATCGTCATCGCGAGCAATGAGGATGACCAGGAAATCGTCCGGAAGCCCCAGCTCAACGATGGCCTTTCCATCCACTCTTGACCCGGAGGGGATCGCCAGTTCTTTGAGCTCGCTCTTGAATTCGCCCATCGGCGTGAATTCGATAGGGTAAAGCTTTTGGGGTACCACAGGTGCATCGAGTCCTAACCACCGAGCGACGAGGGGGATGGAGGTTCCCTGCAATAGCACCGAAGTCAATACGACAAAGAATACCACATTAAAGATCAGATCGGCGTGTGCGACCCCAGCGAGGAGGGGAAAGGTTGCCAGGATGATGGGTACGGCTCCGCGCAAGCCGATCCAGGACACAAACGTCTTGGAACGCCAGTCCAGGGTGCTGGGAAGCAGGCCGAGAAACACAGCAATTGGGCGGGCCACGAACATCAGCGCCGCTGCCATGATCAGACTAACGCCCAAGACGGGAACCAGGCGCGATGGGAAAACCAGCAATCCCAAGGTCAGGAACATGGCGATCTGCATCAGCCAGGCCATTCCGTCGTGAAACCGCAGGAGGCTCTTCTTGTGGAGGAAATCCCGGTTGCCCACAACGATACCCGCCAGATAGACGGCCAAGAAACCGCTTCCGCCGGCCACATCAGTCAGGCCGAAGGTAAGGAATACCAACGCCAGAGTGAGAACGGGATAGAGGCCTTCGGTACCCAGTTTCAGGCGGTTGATCAGAACCAGCATCACCCGACCCATGACATACCCCACGAGGGCGCCAACGAACATCTGCAGGAAAAACAAGCTGATCAGACTGAGTGGGGATGAGTCAGGCTGTGTGATCAACTGAATCAAGCCCACGGTTAGGAAGATGGCCATTGGATCGTTGCTCCCCGATTCCAGTTCCAGCAAGGGCTGCAGTTGACCTTTTAGGCCTATGCCCTTGGAACGAAGCACAGAGAACACGGCCGCTGCATCGGTGGAGGAAACGATGGACCCGAGCAATAGCCCTTCGGCCAATGAGAAGCCAAAGAGGCAGCATGCAACCAGGCCGACGACCAAGGCCGTGATGAACACACCAAAGGTCGCCAGGATGACTCCCTCTTTGAGCACAGGGCGGACCGATTCCCATTGGGTGTCGAGGCCGCCGGCAAACAGAATCAAAACCAGGGCGATCACGGCGATGGACTGGGCCAGCGAGGGGTCATCGAAATAGATGCCTCCCGGCCCGTCAGAGCCCGCCAACATGCCCAATATCAAAAAGAGCAGGAGGGCAGGCACCCCAAATCGATCCGAGATTTTGCTGGCAACGACGCTTATGATGAGGAGAACAGCAGCGCCAATGAGGATGTACGGATTCATGAGGGAGAGTTCTGTTCCGCGATCGACTTGAGCAGGGCCTTGCGTTCATCGCTAGACATAAACGCAGTCTCGAGGGCATTGCGCTGCGCTTGGCGTGTCTGCTCGGCGGTCAGTCCGGCGGCAGGCGCGGCAACCTCGTACTCGTAGGCAAGGTCAATGGCGCTGATGCCGGGATCGTCGGTGTTGATCGACGCCCGCAGGCCGTGTTGCAGGAACTGGCGCAGGGGATGGCTGGAGTAGTCGCTTACCGTGCGCGTCTGGACGTTGCTGGTGAGGCAGGATTCGATGCCGATCTGGTGTTCGGCCAAATAGTCGAGCAGGGCCGGGTCCTGAACGGCGGCGACACCGTGTCCGATGCGCGCGCCCCCCAACTCCCGGACCGCCTGCCAGACGCTTTCGGGACCAGCGGCCTCTCCGGCATGGACCGTGATCTGCCAGCCCAGATCGCGGGCGCGGGCCATATGCCGGCCGAACAGCTCGCCGGGCCAGTTGGCCTCATCGCCGGCCAGGTCCAGCGCCACCAGGTGATCGCGAAAGGGGGTCAATGCCTCCAATTCGTTCCAGGCAGCCTCGACGCCATAGGTGCGGCTGAGAATGCCGATGAGTTTGACCCCGACTCTACATTCGCGGGCGCCCGCTGTGGCACCGTCAATCACCGCCTCGACCACGCTTTCTGGAGCCAATCGGTGGGATTCGGCCATGAAACAGGGGCTGAAACGCAGCTCGATGTAGTGGATGCCCTCGCGGTGCGCGTCTTCTACGTTCTCGTAGGCGATGCGGCGGCAGGCGTCGGCGTCTACCAAAACGCGGGTCATCCACTCGAACTTGGCGATAAAGGCCATCACCCCAGGCAGGGAAGCGCTGTGGGTCTGGTGACCGGTCACCTGGACGTGGGGGCGCAGGCCTTCCACATCCCAGGCGGGCAACGGGAGATTGTGTTTCCGGCCCAGGTCGAGGATGGTTTCCAATCGCACACTGCCGTCCAGATGGCGGTGCAAGTCGATTAGCGGTAGGGATCGGTCGATCATCATAGGTTGGATCTCGGTGTTCATTTTCAGGATTGTATCATTGATGGGGGTAAAAGGCAAAGATGGTTTGTGCTTTCTACCCTTTATCCTATAAACAAAATTAGCGCTATATTAATTGACAAAATGGCCAGAGTGTGCTACACTGATTTGGCAAAGAAGGGCGCGCAAAGTGAGTTTGGGTTCCTCATAGTGGCCAAATGTGTTTTGTTAATTAAGTTAGTAAAATTTGACTAAATTGCGAGCCTATGGTATCATGGGATGAACGAAAAAGGAAGTGAGAAATGTCCCTTTCCTGGGAATTCACCAATACGCCGGCGGGCAGGGTGTTGAAATCGATACAGATGCGGGGCCGGGCCAGCATCAAGGACGTGGCTGCTGATTTGGGGGTCACCCCCTCGGCGGTACGATTACACCTGATGCAGCTTGAGGCTCACGGCGCTATCGAGGCCGAAAAGGTGCGCGAGGGGGTGGGGCGACCCTATTTTGTCTATTCCGCCACGCCTGAGGCGCACAACCTCTTTCACAAAGGGGATGGCGATCTGGCCCGACTCGTTTTGCAGGAGGTGGAGCAAAGTCAGGGACCGGATGCCTTGCAGGATGTTCTCGATCGGGTGGGCGACCGGTTGGTGGCTTTGTACCAAAATCAGGTCGCGGGCCCCGAACTGGAGCCGCGGATCGAGGCCTGGGCCTCGATCTTGGAGCGCCGCGGGGTGGTTACCGAGATCGACCGGATCGAGAGCGGGTATCGGCTGAGGACCTATGGGTGCCCCTACCAGCACCTGTCCAGGGAAAACCGCGCGGTGTGTGAGATGGAGCGACGGGTCATGGCTCGCCTGCTTCAATCGGACGTCACATTGGTCAAGTGCCTGCTGGACGGACAGACAAGTTGCCAATTTGTCCTTGTTGAGTCGGTTGTTCCACCGGCTTCTGAACAAGGGCACGAAGATAAGGAGTAAATGGACGGATGAGTGCTGATCTAGTGATCAAGAATCTGCATGTGAGCGTCGAAGGCCAAGAGATCCTCAGGGGATTGAACCTGGAGATCGGCAAGGGTGAGGTTCACGCCATTATGGGGCCCAATGGCTCGGGCAAAAGCACGCTGGCCAATACGCTGATGGGCCATCCTGCCTACGAGGTGACCGAGGGGGAGATCTGGTTCAAGGGTCAGAATCTGGTGGGATTGACCGCCGATCAGCGCTCGCGCCTGGGTTTGTTTCTGGCCTTTCAGTATCCGAGTTCGATTCCCGGCGTGAGTGTCGCCAATTTTCTGCGCGCTGCCCTAAACGCCCGCTATGAGAAATCGGACGTGGGCGAAAATGGCCGTGGTCAGAATCGCGGCATGCCCATGCGCGAGTTTCGAACTTTGATGAAGGAAAAGATGGACATGCTCCAGATGGACGCCGGTTTTGCTCGGCGATACCTAAATGAGGGATTCTCGGGCGGCGAGAAAAAACGGTTGGAAATCTTGCAGATGGCCATGCTCAAGCCCGAGATGGCTGTGCTGGACGAAACCGACTCGGGTCTGGATATCGACGCTTTGCGCATCGTCTCAGAGGGCGTGAACCAGTTGATGGGCCCCGATCTGGGTGTGTTGGTGATCACCCACTATCAGCGGATCCTGAACTATATCAAGCCCCAGCATGTACACATTCTGATGGGCGGACGGATCGTTCTGTCGGGCGGACCCGAGCTGGCGCTAGAGCTAGAGGAAAGGGGTTACGATTGGGTCAAGGAGGCTCCTTAGAATGGGCCAGATGTGGATGACCAAGGCAGCGTTTTTGGAAGTGTTGCGGGTGGCGCGCGCCCAATGGGATGCAGCCATCGCCGAGTCCGATCCGGCGAGCATGACGGAACCGGGCGTCGCCTGGGAGTGGTCTGTCAAGGATATCATCGCCCACGTCGCCTGGTTCGAGCGGGAGATGGTTCGGGTGCTGCGGGATCGGGCTCTGGTGGGTTCCGATCTTTGGCAGTTGCCCGCCGACGAGCGCAACGCGGCGATATTCGAGCTGAACCGACACAGGGATTTGCCCGGTGTACTATCCGATGCCAGTGAGGTATATCAGCAGCTTTTGAACGCGCTCGAGCCACTGACCGACAAAGACTTGAACGACGCGCAGCGGTTTCGTGAGATGCCGGCCGACTGGCAGCCCTGGCGCATTCTTGCACAGAATTCTTACGAGCACTATGAGCATCATCTGGACGACGTCCGCAGGTGGCAGAAGAGCAGGGCTGAAAAAGGGTAGAGCAAAATGGCAGATAATGGGGTGTTCGGGGTCGACCTGGACGAATACAAGTATGGCTTTCGTGACGATGAGAACTATGTGTTCAAGAGCCGGAAGGGATTGGATCACAAGATCGTCGACGAGATTTCGTGGATGAAGGGCGAGCCCGACTGGATGCGGGCCATACGGCACAAAGCCTTGGACGTCTTTTATTCCAAGCCGGTACCTGCTTGGGGCGCTGACCTCTCCCGGCTGGATTATGATGATATGTACTACTATATCAAGCCGGTGGAGGAGCAGGGACGTACCTGGGAAGAGGTCCCTGACGAGATCAAGCGCACCTTTGATCGCCTGGGCATTCCCGAAGCCGAGCGCAAATTCCTGGCAGGAGCGGGGGCTCAATACGAATCGGAGGCCGTGTATCACAACCTGAAGGAAGAGTGGAGCAAGCAGGGCGTGATCTTTGTGGACAGCGACACCGGTCTGCGGGAATACCCCGACGTGTACAAAGAGTATTTCGGCACGGTGGTGCCGATGGCCGATAACAAGTATGCGGCCTTGAACACGGCTGTGTGGAGCGGTGGCAGCTTTGTCTATATTCCCAAGGGCGTCAAGGTGGAAATCCCGTTGCAGGCCTACTTCCGCATCAACGCCCAGAACATGGGGCAATTCGAGCGAACGCTGATCATCGCCGACGAAGGCTCGCAGGTACACTATGTGGAGGGTTGCACCGCGCCCACCTACAGCACCGACTCGTTCCACTCGGGTGTCATCGAAATCGTCGTCAAAAAGGGCGCCCGGGTGCGCTATTCCACCATTCAGAACTGGAGCCACAACGTCTACAACCTGGTGACCCAGCGGGCGGTGGCTCACGAGGATGCAACTATGGAGTGGGTCGACGGCAATCTGGGCAGCCGGGTGACCATGAAGTACCCGGCGGTCTATATGATGGGCCGGGGCGCCCGGGCCGAGATCCTGTCTATCGCCTTTGCCAACAAGGGGCAGCATCAAGACGCCGGCGCCAAGGTCATCCACGCCGCGCCCCACACCACTTCCAGCATCACCTCCAAGTCGATCAGCAAGGCCGGCGGACGAGCCGGCTATCGCGGGCTGGTCAAGGTCCACGAGGGCGCCAAGGGCGTCAAGAGCAACGTGGTGTGCGATGCACTGATCCTGGACGAATATTCTCGCTCCGATACCTACCCGGTCATGGAGGTCGGCGAGCAGGACGCCAGCATCAGTCATGAGGCAACCGTCAGCAAGGTGAGCGACGAGCAGTTATTCTACTTGCAGAGTCGAGGCATCACAGAAGAGCAGGCCATGATGATGATCGTCAACGGCTTTATCGAGCCCATCGTCAAAGAGCTGCCGATGGAGTATGCCGTCGAAATGAACCGGCTGATCCAGATGGAAATGGAAGGCTCGGTGGGGTAGGTATTATGGCAATCAAGGAACCAGTTGTGGGAATTGTAGAATCAGCCGATCGACAGAAACCGCGACCCTCTCTGCCGCCCCAGGGCTTTACCGGGGAGGCAGTGCACGGCCTTTCGGTCAGTCGCGATGAACCGGCTTGGGTGCTGGAAAAGCGCCGGGAGGCATGGGATCACTATCAGAGTCAGGAGCCTCCCCTGTGGCGGCGCACCGATTTGACCAAACTGAATTGGGATCGCCTGATCCCCTATGCTCCGGCCCAGGCGCCGGTGTCGGACTTGCGAGCCTTGCCGCCCAAGTTGCACCATGCGTTGGGGATCTATGGGCAGAGGGCCGGGTTGCTGGTTCAGCGCGATTCGTCGGGCGTGTACCGGGATCTGGCGCCGGAACTTCAGGCCCAGGGAGTCGTATGGACCAGCCTCGACGTGGCGGTGAAGGAAACCCCCGACCTGGTGCGACCCTACCTGATGCGCGAGGCCGTCCCGCCGACGACCGACAAATACGCTGCCTTGAGTGCAGCCTTTTGGAGCGGCGGAACCTTTCTGTACGTGCCCAAGAACGTGACCGTCGACTTGCCCCTTGTTTCGGTATTTTGGCAGGAGCTGCCCCAACTCGCCGTGTTCCCGCCGACGCTCCTGATTGCCGAGGAGGGCAGCCGTGTGACCCTGGTCTCCGAGCTGTTGTCCATGGGCTGCGATGCCTGCCCCGACGGCTATCATGGCGGGCTGACCGAACTCTTTGTGGGTCCGGGCGCCAGCGTCCGCTTTGTCAACGCCCAGGACCTGGGGCGCCAGATCTATGACCTGCGCTATCAGACGGCGTTGCTCGACCGGGATAGCCGCCTGGAATGGCTGTCGGTCAACCTGGGCGGCAAGGTCAGCCGTTCGACGCAACACACGCTCATGCGCCAGCCGGGAGCCGAAGCCCGGGTAACCGGTCTGTACGTGCCCGATGGTCGCCAGCACATCGCGTTTCAAACGCTGCAAGATCACGTCGCGCCCAACTGCACCAGCGACCTGTTGTATCAGGGCGCGCTGCTGTCCCGGTCTCGCTCGGTGTATGAGGGTACGATTCGGGCCTGGCCCGGGGCCCAAAAGACCAACGCCTACCAGGCCAATCGCAACTTGCTCCTTTCGCCCAAGGCGCGGGCCGACTCGCTGCCCCAACTCGAGATCGAGGCCAATGACCTGCGTTGCAGCCACGGTGCCACCGTGAGCCAGGTCGATGACGATCAAGTCTTTTACATGATGAGCCGGGGTATCCCGCGGGTAGAGGCCGTGCGCCTGATCGTCGAGGGCTTTTTCCAGCCTTCTCTGGATCGCCTGCCGGAGGCGTTGGAGGGGCTGGGCCAGCGCCTGAGCGATGCCATCACGGCCAAATTGCGGGCCTAGCCATTCGCCGCCTCCGGGCGGCCCAAAGGAGACAGACGCCATGTTCGACGTGCAAGAGATTCGCAAGGATTTTCCCATCTTGGCCCGTGAGGTCCAGGGCAAGCCGCTGGTGTATTTGGATAACGCGGCTACCTCGCAGAAACCCGAGGTGGTCATCGAGGCCATGTCCGATTACTATCGGCGCTACAACGCCAATATCCATCGCGGCGTGCATACCCTGGCCGAAGAGGCAACCGAAGCTTACGAGGGCGCCCGCCGCAAGGTGGCCCGTTTCATCAATGCCTACAGCCCGCGCGAAGTCGTCTTTGTGCGCAATACCACCGAGGCGATCAACCTGGTGGCCCAAACCTGGGGCAGGGCCAATCTTCAGTCCGGCGATGTGGTCATCCTCAGTGTCATGGAACACCACTCTAACCTGGTGCCGTGGCAAATGGTGACGCAAGCCACGGGCGCGCGGCTCGAGTTTATCGAACTGGACTCGGCAGGCCGCCTTCTTTTGGACGACCTCGACCGCTTGCTGGCAGAGCACGGTTCGCGGGTCAAGATGGTAGCCATCAGCGGCATGTCCAACGTGCTGGGTACGGTGAATCCTGTGGCCGAGATCGCGCGCCGAGCGCACGGGGTGGGAGCGCTGATGTTGGTGGATGGGGCTCAGAGTGTGCCCCACCTGCCGGTGGATGTGCAGTCGTTGGATATCGATCTGTTGGCATTTTCGGGCCACAAGATGATGGGCCCTACCGGCATCGGCGCCCTTTGGGCGCGCCGGGAGATCCTGAGGGCTATGCCGCCCTATATGGGTGGCGGCGACATGATCAAGAGCGTCCATCTGCGTGAGAGCCAGTGGAACGACATCCCCCACAAGTTCGAGGCCGGCACGCCAAACATGGCCCAGGCCATCGGCTTGGGCGTGGCAGTGGATTACCTGTCGGGCCTGGGGATGGACCATGTCCTGGCTCACGAGCGGGCCATTGCTGCCTATGCCCTGGAGCGGCTGGCAGACGTGCCCAACCTGCGCATTTATGGCCCGCCGGCGGCCGACCGGGGCGGGGTGGTGACCTTTAACCTGCTGAAGGGTGACGAGTTGTTGATCCATCCCCACGATCTGGCCAGCATCCTGGACCATGAGGGCATTGCCATCCGGGCCGGGCATCACTGCGCCCAGCCGTTAATGGAGTATTACGGTGTGCCCGCCACGGCCCGAGCCAGTGCCTATGTCTACAATACCGAAGCCGAGATCGACGCCCTGGCCGATGCCCTGGTCAAAGCCCAGAAGGTTTTTGGCGTGGGCGCCTAGGTGTCAAGAAGCTGGGATAACGCGCGAGAGGATAGGAGTATGGCAGGCCAAAAGGACGTTGAACCAACCATCGATGCGTTGGCTCCGGTTCGGATGGCGACCGTGCGCGCCATCTTGCAAGAGACTGTGCGCCAGGAAAAGAGCCTGTAGCGGCGGTGGAATTGGGAATGAAATGAACGAGACAACTGCCGTCTACCGGGCCCACGATAGCTATGTGCTCTCGGTTCGCTTTGCGCCCGACGGCCACTATCTGGTGTCGACCGGCATGGACAACGTAGCCAAGGTCTGGTCGGTTCCCTCTTGGGAGTGGGTGGCGACTTTGGAAGGACATGAAAAGAGCGTTAACGCTGTGGCTCTGTCGCCCGATGGATCGATGGCGGCAACGGGTTCGTCGGATCAGACCGTTCGGCTCTGGTCGTTTCCAGAGGGCAAGCCGTTGCACACCCTTCAGGATCGCAAGCAGGTCGTATCGTGTGTCGAAATCTCGGCCGATGGGCAATGGCTGGTGGCGGGATCCTATGGCGGGCGTGCTGCCATCTGGACATTGGAGGGTCGGTCTGTGCTGGGTTTCAAGGCCAGTTCCAAAAACCTGTCGTCAGCGGTCTTTTCTCCCGATGGGAGCTTGTTGGCGACATCGGGGTTGGGGGACGAAATCCAGCTTTGGAACTTGCCGACCGAGCGTCACCGCACAACCTTGTCGGGCCACCGCACAGCGGTTGGCGCTCTGCAGTTCATCGAGGGAGGGCGCACCCTGGTGTCGTTGGGTTACGAGCCGTCGATCAAGTTCTGGGACACGGCCACCTGGCAAGAGGCTCGCAGCCTCTGGTTGTCTGCGCCCGGGGTGCGAGGTCTGGCCTTTTCGTCGGATGAGACGACCATGGCCCTTGCCGTAGAGGGGGGCGTGCAGCTTTTGTCGGCGGTGGACGGGACGGTTCAGGCCGAGTTGCCGGTCAGCACCAAAGTGGTGACCAGTGTCTCCTTTTCACCCGATGGACGTTGGCTAGCAGCCGGTGGGGCCGATGGCCGGATGCGCATCTGGGCGCTGGGGTAGAACCGGTGCCCGGTCATCGAGAGGGATACTTCAAAGCCGATTTTGGGTGAGAGAAGGGAATGAGCATGTCTTCGTTGGCCAAGAAACTGCGGATTCAGAAGGGGCAGCGGGTGCTGTTGCTGAACGCGCCCTCTGGCTATCTGGAGACGTTGGGCGAACTGCCCGATGATGTCGAGGTATCGGTACAATCCGAGGGCACGTACGATTTTGTCCAGGTTTTTGTCAAGGATAGCGCCGAGTTCGAGGGGTTGGTACCCCAGGCCCTGCGATCTGTGGTGTACGATGGCCTGTTGTGGATCTCGTATCCCAAAAAGAGTTCTGGGGTCGAGAGCGACCTCAGCCGCGACCGGATCTGGGGAATGA
>CAZNQW010000020.1:0-29492 GCA_964575225.1 uncultured Anaerolineaceae bacterium
CGGGAATAACGGCCTCGGTGGCCTCGGGCGCCCCCTCCAGGCTCTTGAGCCAGTCGGGCAATTCTTCCTCGACTTCGGCTTCGGGAATGACGGCCTCGGCGACCTCAGGTGCTCCCTCCAGGCTCTTGAGCCAGTCAGGCAATTCGGCTTCTTCGACTTCGGCCTCGGGAACGACGACCCCGGCGACCTCAGGTGCTCCCTCCGGGCTCTTGAGCCAGTCGGGCACCTCCTCTTCTTCGACTTCGGCCTCGGGAATGACGACCTCGGCGGCCTCAGGTGCTCCCTCCAGGCTCTTGAGCCAGTCGGGCACCTCCTCTTCTTCGACCCCGGCTTCGGGAATAACGGCCTCGGCGACCTCAGGTGCTCCCTCCAGGCTCTTGAGCCAGTCGGGCAATTCGGCTTCTTCGACTTCGGCCTCGGGAACGACGACCTCGGAGACCTCAGGTGCTCCATCCAGGCTCTTGAGCCAGTCGGGCACCTCCTCTTCTTCGACCGCGGCTTCCACCTCAGCGACCGGTTCGGTCACGACCGGCTCAGCCTCCAGGCCTTTAAGCCAGTCGGGCAACTCCTCCCCCGTCTCTACCTCAGCAACGATGGGTTCTGCTTGCACCTGGCCCGGTTCGATCAACTCCCTGAGCCAATCAGGCACCGATTCCTGTTGCTGAACTGCCAGATCTTCGGTCGACATCTCGGCCATGGCCGTTTCCAAATCGGCCTCGTCCAAAATGCCTGCCGCTACCAAGGCTCGCAGGCTGGCAGGAATTTCAGGTTCCCCACGTGGCCCTGCCGGCGCCCCGCCATCGCTCGCGTCCTCCGGCTCACCCAATGTATCTGCAGGCGGTTCGGTCGAGGCCTCTGCTTCCGATTGAAAAGCAGCCTCTTCCTCCACCATCTCCTCGCCAACCGCGTCTGTAAGCCATTCAGGGGCAGGCGCCTCCTCAAGTCTGGAGGGTTGCTGTTCCAGTTCGTGCATCCATTCAGGCATCTGAACCGAGCTCAAGTCCTCGTCCGCGGAATCTTGGGCGATCTCGGTCTCAAACTCGGGCGCATCAAGGTCCACCATGCCGGCAACACCTTCGGCCATTAGGGGCTTCCCATCGGCCAAATCTTTTATCCAGGCCGGGAGTGCTGCCGATGGTAACTCGGGACCCTTTTCGACCTCGGGCACCAGGCCATCGGACTCGGCAATGCCCATTTCTTGCATCCAATCGGGCAGGGCCTCCAATTCGTCCCACCCTTCGCCTGCGGCTTTGCCGATCGACTCCCCCGGCACCAGGTCCTGTTCGCCTGGTTCGCTCCCCCACACGGCAGGCACGGTCGGGACCTGAACATCTGAACTCGTCCCCAGATCCAGCATGCCCGCCTCGTAATCCAGTTCAGAGAGCCAGACTTCTTCCCGTGGAACCGGTGAGTCCAGGCCCATCATCTGCTGGGCAACCAGGCCCTCTGGATCCAAGGCGCGGGCCAGACGGAGCTTCTCTTCGCTGGTATCATCGTGACCACCGCGAAGCCAAATCTCTCCAAGGATCAGGGTTGCCTTCAGGCAGTTGGGTAGGGCATCGAGCAGTTCCAGACAACCTTCCACTGCTTCCAGGCGTCGCCCCTCGTGCCAAAGCGCCTCGACCAGAGCAACACGGATATCGGGGAGTTCCGGCTCGTCGGCAAGAACCGCCCGAAATTCGCTAATGGCCCGCCCATAGAGGCCATTGCGCACATAGAGCCGGCCCAATGCCCCACGGGTCAGATGGAGGCGCAGCGTTTCCGCGCCATCGCGCTCGGCATACAGACGTTGAAGCTCGCGGCGCACCTCACTGTTGCCCGGAACCAACTCAAAGGCCCGCTCCAACTGCCAGATCGCTTCGGGCAGCGACCCCTGCTCGGCATAGATGATCCCCAATCCCACACGAGCGATAAAGTTCTCAGGATCGGCGCTCAGCGCCCGCTGAAAGAACTCGATCGATTCACGATACATCTCTTTTTCGAGACAGATTTCTCCCAGCAGGCTGTAGGCTTCGATGTGCTTGGGGTAGTGGGTCAAAACATGCTGACAGTGAGCAATGGCCTCATCGTGTTGGCCGTTGCGGATCAACGTTTTTATTTTGGCAACGTAATCCTGCAAGCGGATATCGGACATGTGCTTCTCCCTCCCTTACCGGCCGCTCGCCTCCTGTCAGGCGCTAAGCGGATGTCTCAAACTTGGCTCAAACAGACCCGAGCAGAAAAACGAGGATAGCGCCAATACGCTTTTTGCTGCTCCCTATTATGCCCTTTTTCAACGAATTTGTCAACAGTATAAACGGTTCCTTACACATGCAACAACCTTCAAATGTATATCTCCAGCCGATCGGCTGGTCGCCATCAAAAGGCTCAAAAAGCCGGTGGTGGAGCATCTTTGGGCAGGCGAACGGTAAAAGTGCTGCCCTGGCCTAGTTGAGAATCCAACTCGATCGTACCCTGGTACAATCGCACAATTTGCTCGACAATCGGCAATCCCAGACCCGTGCCCAATTCGCATTGAGCCTTGGCGCCTTCTGAGCGGTAAAACTCTTGGAAGATCCGCGCCAATTCCTCGTTTGAAATGCCTATGCCGGTATCGATGACCTTGCCGACGATCTGTCCCTCCTCTTCGGCCAGATGGACGTCGATTGACCCGCGGGAGGTATATCGAAGCGCATTTTCCAAAAGATGCCGCCAAAGCGATTCCATGTGGCCTGGATGCGCCTTGATCGTGGGATAGTTGGAAATCTTTACGTGGAAAGCCAGGCCCTTTGCGGTGGCCTGCTTTCGAAGAGTATCTGTCACAGAAGAGACGACGCTTGCCACCGAGACCGGTCGCAGGCCGGATAGATCGAGCCCTTGCTTCAAATGCGCCAATTCCAGCAGCTCATCGAGCATGTCCAGCAATTGCGTGGCCCGCTGGTCAAGCCTGCCCAGATATTCATCCCATTCATCGGCAGCCACATAGCCAGCCCGCATGAGCTGCAAATAATTCTTGACCACGCCCACAGGATTGCGAAGCTCGTGGACCACGACCAACATGAAACGGCTCTCAATGGCGTTGAACTTGGCCCGCTCTTGCTGGGTCCGCTGCAGGGCCTGAGCTTCTTCCTCACGCTCCTTTTGCCGTCGAAGTTCGATCTGCCTTTGACGATCCTGGAGGCCCTGCCTTACCGCAGATAGCAATTCGTCCGAAGTAAAGGGCTTGGGCAAAAAGGCATGGGCTCCTTCTTTCATAGCTCGCGCCGCCAGATCGACGGTCGCATATCCGGTGATCATGACGCACACAATATCTGGGTCATGCTCGTGGATCTTGGCCAAGAGTTCAAGCCCACTAATGCCCGGCATCATGGCATCCAGTAAGACCAGATCCACGTGCATATCGCGGAGTGTGCGCAAAGCCTCTGCGCCATGTTCTGCCACGCTCACCTGGTACCCATGAGGCGTCAGGGCGCGGCGGCAGCCCTCGCGCATCCCTACCTCGTCGTCGACGACCAGAATTGTGGCTGTACCCATGATCTTGCTCCATTCCTTTGCCAGGGTAAACCCATTATACCACGGACAATCGCATCACGACAAGCCCCGTTCCAAACGCCTCGACATTCACCACACAATCCCGTGCAGTGATGGGTTCATGTTTCGGCGATTTGCCTGGAAACCGGGGTCCTAAAGACTTGATGAGCATGAGGGGAATAACAAGAACAGGGACCCTCAAAAGAGTCCCTGTCTTCCTTTCACAAGGAGGAGAAAGGAGTACTTTTATTATACCCCATTGGTCCACGCGCTCCGTAAGCCCCATTACAATCAAGACTCATTTGGTCGAAATACTATCTTCGATCTTGGCAAAGATGGCGGGTCCCACACCGGCGACATTCATCACATCCTCTGGTTGGGCAAAGGGACCGTTCCCCTCCCGATAGTCGATGATGCGCTGAGCCAGAGCCGGCCCAATGCCGGGCAGTGATTCCAGGGCGGTGGCATCGGCCGTGTTGATATTGATCCGGACATCCACCGAACGCTGAGCCGAGGGCCACTCCACAGATGGAAGATCCGTTTCCTCCAAATGGGGGACATAGACGTGCTGTCCATCCACCAACTCGGTAGCCAGGTTGATGCGATCCAGATCCGCATCGGGGGCCGGGCCACCCGCCGCCAGCACAGCATCTTTGGCAATGCTCGCAGGCGGCAGCGTGTATACATCAGGCGATTGCACGGCACCGCTCACATACACACGCAAAGGGGAGGGCGTGACCTTAGCTTCAGGGGCAGAGGGAGCGGTTGCAGTGGACAGGAGAATCGGCGCCGGTTGTCTGCGGCCCGATTGAATCAGCAAGACTCCGGCCATGACCATAATGGTCACGAGTGCAAAAAGGACCACTCGGTTTCGCCGCACCCACTCGTCCATAGCACCCTCTGCCAGAGCACCAATGGCTACAATCTGTCCCCCACTGTGACAAACGGAACGATAGAGCGTTGGCCCGGACTATTTTTCAGGACAGAGCGCCAGCCCATCCCACGCCGGACCGGCATTCGGATCGATTTCGACGGCCTTTAGCAACCAGGGGCGAGCCTCATCACAGCGCTCCAAATAGACATAGGCCAGACCCAACGTGTAATAGTAATCCAGCCTGTCAGCTCCCAGTTCAATGGCCCGTTTGTAGGCATCGACAGAGCCTTCGTAATTGCGCAGGACATAATAGGTCAAACCCAGATGCCCGTACGCCAATTGAAACTCGGGATCGGCCTCCACGGCTTTTTCAAAAACCACGGCGGCGCGCTGATAGTTGCCGGTCTGATAGTACGCCCAACCCAGAGAATCGTGGGCGTGAGCCCCATTGGGATCGACGGTCGTCGCCTTTTCCAATGCAGACAGGCCATCCTTCTGATTGTTGTTGGCCAGGTGGATGCGCCCCAAATCGATGTAGGGCTGGGCCAGGCGTGGATGGATCTGAGCCGCGCGGAGATACTCGGTCACTGCTTCTTGAACCTTGCGCTGCTTTTCCAACGCATAGCCCAGATCTCGATGGGCAAAAACACTGCTATCGTCCAGGGTGACCGCCAGCCGCGCCGATTCCACGGCCTGCGCCACCTGCCCCATGTCGGCATAGACCTCCGACAGGTAAGCATGGGCTTCCGCATAGGTCGGATCGAGATCGATGGCGCTCAGACAGGCGCTCAGCGCCTCCTGGAGTTTTTCGTGCTCACCGGCATCCGCATCCCAGTCCAGGGCCATACACAGGGCCGCCAGGGCTTCAGCGCTATCAGGAGCAAGGCCAATCGCAGTCCGGGCCTTGTCTACGGCATCATCGGTGCGCCGCCGCAGGGTCAGCAAATGGGACCACCACACATAGGGCATGGCATCTTCGGGGTCCAGAAGCGCCGCCTCGCTGTAGGTGATGATCGCACTATCCAAATCACCTTCGAGATAGAATTCGTGGGCGACAGCCATGACATCCCTGGCGGTGGGGGTGGGTGTAGGCGTCGGCCCAACTTGAATCGGCTGCAGCAGATCGCGCCTGACAGTAACCAGGTACACTCCCGCAGCCGCCAAAACAAACAGAACGAGAACCCGGATCGAGGACGAGCGTCGCTTTTTGGGTGGTCGTATATACATACCATGCTCCCGTGCCCAGCATTATAGCATGGTCAAGCATTGATGGCAATTTTACAAGCCGCAATGCGCCCTCAGGTACCGGGACGCTTTCATTTTTTCAAAGTTGTGCCGGTGCCTTGGGCCGAAAGTGCACCTTCCGGCACGCCTGACACGGCCAAAGAACCGAATTCCATTCCAAGAGGGCCTGCTTCCCAGTGTTATGTAAATACAAAGATTCACTTTGACCGTGCACACCTTATAGAGGGTTGCCATCCCCTCACAGGCATGCTATACTAGCTGACGCAAAGCCGCGAACTGCGCTCTGCCCCTGGCAGAGTCGATGAGAATTCTGATGGCGAGGAGGGTTCGTACAGATGAAAGCGAGGGAACGGTTTCCTCTGGGTCACCTGCCCACGCCGCTGGAGCCGATGGTGCGCCTGAGCGAGGCGCTGGGCGGGCCTGAGCTGTGGATCAAACGGGATGACCAGACCGGCCTGGCGGCCGGCGGCAACAAAACTCGAAAATTGGAATTCCTGATGGCCGACGCCCTGAGCCAAAGGGCCGATGTGGTGCTGACTGTGGGCGCCATCCAGTCCAACCACTGCCGCCAGACGGCGGCAGCGGCCGTCCGAGCCGGGCTCGGTTGCGTCCTGGTTTTGGCCAGCGAAGCGCCGCCCCAAGAGCAATGGACCGGCAACCTGTTGCTGGACGATCTGCTGGGGGCGCGGCTCTGGTGGGCCGGTTCCGACGATCCCCTGCACGCGCTGGCAGCCGCCGCCGAGGCCGAACAGGCAGCCGGGCGACGGCCCTACGTCATCCCCTATGGGGGCTCGAATGCCGTCGGTGCAGCGGCCTATGCCACCGCCTTTGACGAGCTATGGGCGCAGACCGCTGAGAGCGCGTCGCTCCCCTTTGACCGCATCCTCTTTGCCACCAGTTCTGGTGGTACCCAGGCGGGATTGATCGTCGGCGCCAAGGCCGTCGGCTATCGTGGTCAGGTGCTGGGCATCAATGTGGACAAGACCGGCGGCCATCTCCGGGACACGATCGAGGGACTTTTGGCCCCTACGGCAGCCTATCTCGGCCTGGACCTGAGCTTTGAGGCCCACGATATCCACATCAGCGACGAGTATGTGGGCGGCGGCTATGCCGTGCTGACCTCGGCCGAAGAGTCGGCCATACGCCAGGTGGCCCAGACGGAGGGAATTTTGCTGGATCCGGTGTACACCGGCAAGGCCATGGCCGGCCTCCTGGGCATGATCCACCGGGGGCAGATCGGTTGCAACGAGAGGGTGCTGTTTTGGCACACCGGCGGCATGCCCGCCCTGTTTGCCTACGCCCGAGACCTGGCCAGTCACTAGCGCTCAGACAAGGAGCTTTCCCAAAAGCAGGAATTTGGCTCGTTTCACAAAAGGTAACATCTTAAATCTAATGATTTCATTCAGTATCTGAGAGTTAATCAATGCCTTAAGGAACCTTTTGGGACTGCCACTTACTTTCTCCAAGGCGTCGAGGGAGCGATACGCTCCATCCACACAAACTCGCGGCGGCTCAGAGTGATGGACAAGCGATTGCCGCGCAGTTCCTGTACCCATGCGGCCTGCTCGTCGAACCGGGCGCCCAGGGCGTGAAAAGGCAGGGTCCCTTTCAGCTCCACCGGCTCGGGGCCACGATGGTAGTGCAGGACGTGGCGCCCGGTCACGATCCGATAACCGGGCCGGGGCGCCCTCAATCCCAGGACCTCCCGCCAAAAGGGCGCCAGTAGGTCGTGTCGCTTGTCTTCAAATAGCATGGCCATCCCCTTTTGGGCGATATAGAGGGAGCCTCGCTGTTCCATCAGGCCCTCGGCCATCGGTTGGGGAGGAGCCGCACCCTCATCGAGGGCCGTTGCCACGCCGGGAGGGGCGACCACCCTGCCCCCATGTTCCAGAAAAGCGCGCAACCGGTCCTCATCGCCGTTTGCCAGATCGCTCCCATCGGGAGTCAGCACCACCACAGCCCGCACCCCTGCCAGCGACCAACCCTCCAACGCGCTGACGATGGCCGCGTTCACCCCCTCTTTTGCCAGAATCGCCAGCCGGCCGTAGGGCTGCACCAGCAGGCGAATGGCCTCTCGCGCCTCGCCAATGGGTTGGTAGGAGCGAGCCGCAGGCGCCAAAATGAGCACCTCCGGCCGAGAACCGGGCGCCGCCATCAGGCGGCGCAGGGTGGGCAGGCTTGCCGATACCCGTCCGAACAGGGTCTCGGCGTCGTACGCGGTCTGGTGGATATCGTTGTAGAGCCCCTGCTCCTTGACGTTATAGTTCCAATACGCAATCCCCCGCAGATCGCCACCCCCCTGGCGCACCAGCAGGGCCAGAGAGAGGCCGTTGACGATGGCATCGGAGATGGTGCCCGGATCGGGACTCGCCTGGCTCAATCCCCAGCTATTGGCTGCCGCCCACAGCCAGACCGGTTTCTCATAACGGGCCGAATAGAGACCCACAGAACGGGCCAGCAGAAAGAGGCCCACCAGGTCCTCGTCGCTCAAAGACACGTGAGGGCGGCCATCCCGCGGATAGGCATCGACAGTGACCACGAAATGGGCGGGGGTATCGCGAAACAGAGCCTCCACATCGGGCAGGGTCAAGGCCTTGCGCGCCTGGCTGCCGTCAAAGGACATAGTCACCGGCAATCCGGGGTGTATTCGATCCCACAGATCGGCGCTATAGGCCGCATATTCGACCACATAGCGCGACTGAAACTCGCCCAACTGGCGTTGACGGGCAGGATCCGAGCCCACCTCGGCAAAGCCGATGCCAAATTGGCGGCGAAAAGCGGCCTCGGCGTGGTCGGAATAGTCGCCGCCGATGGGCTCATCGGCCAGATTGAGCATGAGGATAGTATCGGCGTAGGGGCGCACAAACTGGGCGTCGATCCAATGATAGTAGCGCTCGATATCGCGGCGATAGGCAGGAGAATAAAAGGAGGCGCTCACCCCACCCCCAAAGATATCGAGGGGATTCCCTTGGGCGTCGCGGCGCAGATCGTGAGGGTGAGTCTTGTTCCACACCTCTCCCATCTGGATCTGATAGCCGATGGGCAACACCGCCTGCAATCCCACAGCACGACAGGCCGCCAACATACGATGTTGGGCCTGCACGATGGCCCAGGCATCGGCATGCCGGCGGTCGGCGGGATTCTGGTAGGCCTCGTACACGGCATAGGATAGCGCCGGCTCCACCTTGGCTGCATCCACCTCACCAGGGTTGTTCAGACGACGTTGGCTCCATGGGTCGCCATGCGGCGCAGGATGGCCTCCATGTCGGCCGATGTCTGTTCGGGATAGGCTTCGACGGCCCAACCGGCATAGTAGCCTGGTTGAGACGGAACCTGGGATTGGGCAGCTTGGGCGTGCACCGCCGCGCCAGGCCACAGCGCCAACAACAAGCAAGCCAGCGATGCCAAAAGGGCCACCCTTTGGCGGCCCGGTCGCCAGATCTTCCCATACGGCCCGGAAACCGCAGATTCGATGAACGAACGTGGTATCATACCCCGCATTATAGCGCGCCTGGCGGCATTGGACAAGTCCATGGCGGGCTTTTTTGCCCATGTGGGCATTTCAAAGGTCTGGAAGATTGGCTCTTGGATTATGACCTTATCGGATACTCTATCAGGCGCCCGATTGACGGCGGGGCAAAAGTATGCTACTATGCGGCCCATGAACGAACAACGTCTCTGCGATTACGAAGGCAGCAGTTACCGAACTGACTTTTGGGAAGGCCAGGGTCGGGAGTACGAGGATCTGGCCGAACGGATTGCGCTGCGCAAGCTCATGCCCCCTGCGGCAGGGCGGCTGCTGGACATTGGCCCAGGGTTCGGTCGCCTGTCGGAATTTTATGGCGGCTACGACCAGGTGATCCTGCTAGACTATTCGCAGACGCTTTTGCAGCAGGCCCAGCAGCGTTTGGGACGGGATGGGCGCGTGCTGTACGTAGCGGCCAACTTTTACGCCATTCCCCTGGTGTCTGCCTCCATTGACACGACCATGATGGTCCGCGTGATGCACCACGTGGAAAATGTGCCTGCCCTACTGGGCGAGGTGTCGCGGGTATTGGCGCCCGGCGGTCAGTATATCCTGGAATTTGCCAACAAGCGAAACCTCAAGGCGATCCTGCGCCATGCCCTGGGCAAGCAGGACTGGAGCCCGTTCGACCGCGCCCCCTACGAGTTCATCGAGATGAACTATGACTTTCACCCCACCTGGATGGGCGAGCGACTGCGTGAGGCGGGGTTTCACGTGCAACGACAGCGAACCGTGTCCCACTTTCGCATGGCCCCCCTCAAACGCCTGTTCCCCACTGACTGGCTGGCGGCGGCCGACGGCTTGTGCCAGCCCACCGGCGCCTGGTGGCAGCTCACTCCCAGTGTCTTTGTCCAGAGCCGTATCGCCAAGGCCGGAGACCGGGCCACAGGGGCCCTCTTTCGCTGCCCGAGCTGCAACAGCGACGATCTGATCGAAACCCCCGAGGCGATGATCTGCCAAAATTGCGGGCAGCGATGGCCCATCGAGGATGGGATTTACAATTTCAAAACCCCGCTGTAACGGGCGACATTCGGAATTTCACACCGGTCGTCGGGAAATCAGGACAATTTTCCGCACAGAGGGCCTCTCAGCGCGCCCTCCCATTTCCACCTATGCGATGGCCCTCCCATAGTTCGCCCCGGCCCAAGCCAAGATCGGCCTCCTTCGTTCCACGTGAAACATCCCCAAGGGGTAGCGGACTGCACCCGGATAACCACTATATCTAGTGGTATCAGCCAGTGGGCGATGGGTGTCGCAGACCAAGGCCCGGTTGCCTGCCCTTCGCCCCACAACCGCAAACCACTGACGATCCTTGTCTCGAATTATCTGGTCGCATCAGAGACGTCGCGATAAAGGTTTACCATTTTACGGTCGACCTCGCCCACTTGAACTAATCGCGGTTTTGTAGTATACTACAAAATGTTCTGGGTTCGCCCCCAGATGTAGTGGAGGCATCCACCACCACCCCTACGACTAGCGTCTTTGAAGGAGGTCGCCATGAAGATCAGTTGCCTGCAGGAGAATCTGGCCAAAGGGCTGGCTACCGTCGGCCGGGCTGTGGCCGCCCGCTCCACCCTGCCCGTGCTCTCCAACATCCTACTGGAGAGCGATGAGGGACGGTTGCGCCTCGCATCCACCAACCTCGAAATCGGAGTAAGTTGCTGGATCGGCGCCCGTGTGGAAGAAGAAGGCCGAATCACTGTGCCAGCTCGCCTGCTGATCGAGTTCGTGAACTCGTTGCCCTCGGGTCAGATCGACATCGAATTGTCGGAAAAGACCCAAACCCTGAACCTAAAATGCGCTCGCTTCGAGGCTAACATCAAAGGCATCGACGCCAGCGAGTTCCCCGACGTGCCCACGGCCGAGAGCATCGGGGGGCGCAACAACCTTCACCTGGATGCCGCCACCTTTCGCAAGATGATCGAACAATCCGTCTTTGCGGCAGCCACCGACGAGAGCCGCCCCATCCTCACCGGGGTCCTGGCCCAGTTTCACCAGGGCGGCTTGACTCTGGCGGCGGCCGATGGATTCCGGCTGTCGGTGACCTCAGCCGACGTGGGCGCCGACCTGGACGAGACCATCAGCGTGATCATCCCGGCCCGGGCGCTCTCGGAACTCGGCCGCGTCGCCGGCGATCAGGAAGAGCCCATCGAGATGATCATCACTCCCTCCCGTAACCAGATCCTGTTTCACCTGACCAGCACCGATCTGGTGTCGCAACTCATCGACGGCAACTTTCCCGATTACAACCAGATTGTGCCCAAAAACCACACCACGCGAACCGTGGTCAGCACTCAGGAACTCCTCAAAGCGGTCAAGGTGGCCTTTCTCTTTGCCCGCGATGCAGCCAACATCATCAAATTTAGCATCGTCCCCGGCAACGAACTCACACCAGGCCAGCTCATCGTCACCGGCACATCAGCTGAATACGGCGATAACGTCAGTGAGATCGATGCTGCGGTCGAGGGTTCGCCCATCGAGATCGCCTTTAATGCCCGGTATATGATCGACGCCCTATCGGTGATGGGCACCCCAGAGGTGACGTTAGAAACCAGCACTTCCAGCAGCCCCGGTGTGCTGCGGCCGGTGGGAGGCGCCGACTTTTTGTGCGTCATCATGCCCATGCACATTAACCGCTAATGACCACCTATCTTCTACAGATTCCCGCCCTCCTGGCTGCCCAGCCGGGAGGGTTTTTTAACCGACAACTTCCGAGTGTGTCCACCCTGGACCTCGCCCTCTATCAGATGGCCCATGGACCGATTAGTTAAAGGCCTCAAAACGCTCGGGATCCAACTCACGGCCCAGCAACGGGCTGATTTCGAGCGTTATGCCCAAGAATTGATCGAATGGAATCAAAAATTTAACCTTACAGCCATCACTGACTATGAGCAGGTCCAAATTCGTCACTTTCTCGACTCACTTTCGTGCCTCGCAGCCGAAGAGACACGGACGGCTCTGAATCGCCCCACCCCCTGTGTCATCGACGTCGGCAGTGGCGCCGGCTTCCCCGGCATCCCCTTGAAGATCGTCTGCCCAAACATGCAGCTCACTCTGCTGGAGGCCACCGGCAAAAAGGTCACCTTTCTGGAGCACATCATCGATCAGCTCCACCTGCGGAACGTGGTAGCCATCAAATCGCGGGCTGAGGAACTGGCCCACGATCCCGCCCACCGGCAGCGGTACGATCTGGTGTTGGCCCGCGCCGTCGCCGACCTGCCTGTGTTGATGGAGTACACTCTGCCCTTTTGCGCGATAGGCGGATGGGTGGTGGCCCAAAAGGGCGAATCGGGCGCCGCCGAGGCCTGGAGCGCAGACCGTGCTATTTCGATTCTGGGCGGCGAGTTGCGGCGCGTGATGCCGGTAGAGCTGACAGGCCTGCCCGAAGATCGATCTCTGGTCATCGTTCAAAAGGTGAGTTCCACCCCCGCAGACTACCCGCGCCGCCCTGGAATGCCCGCTAAACGGCCCTTGCTCGAGTAGTTTTTTCATTTATGTAAAGCTATAACCAAATTCCAACCATTTCAACCACAGCTCGACTCGGAAGGAATTCCAGAACCCCGGTTGACAGAAATTTGCCCAAACCAGGTGCTGACAAGATCGAAAAGAGGGGGCGGCCCGCAAGCCGTCCCCTCTTGTACGCCGGTGGAAAATTCTTAGACCAGACAGGCCTTGACCCGCGCAGCGACCTCCTGGGCGGTAAAGCCAAACTTTTCAGCCAGGACCTTGTAGGGCGCCGACGCGCCAAAGTGGGTCATGCCGATCACCGCGCCGTGGGGCCCCACGTACCGCTCCCAGCCCATGGGCAACGCCGCCTCGATGGCCACTCGTGCCGTGATCTGGGGCGGCAACACCTCCTGGCGATAAGCCTCAGACTGTTGCTCAAACCGCTCCCAACTGGGCATCGACACCACCCGGGTAGCGATTCCCTCTTGGGCCAAGAGCTTTTGGGCCTGAAGGGCCACATCCACCTCTGAGCCAGTGGCGATCAGCAAGGCCTGAGTGTCGGCTGCGTCCGACAGCACATAGCCGCCGCGGGCTACCCCCACTATGTCGGCGTTTTCCAGGATGGGCAGATTCTGGCGAGTTAACAATAACGCCACCGGCCCCTCTCGGTTTTCCAGGACGGCCTTCCAGGCAGCCACCGTCTCGTTGGCGTCGGCCGGCCGAAACACCGTGAGGCCGGGAATGGCCCGCAAGGTGGCCAATTGCTCCACCGGCTGATGGGTGGGGCCATCCTCCCCTACAAAGATGCTGTCGTGGGTAAAGACGTAAATCGTGGGCAAGCCCATCAAAGCCGCCAGGCGGATGGGGGGCCGCATATAGTCACAGAACACCAAAAACGTCCCCCCGTAGGGTCGCAGTCCGCCGTGCAAGGCCAAGCCGTTGAGCAGCGAGCCCATGGCGTGCTCGCGAACGCCAAAGTGCAGGTTGCGCCCGCCGAAATCCCCCTTTTTCACCGAGGGGTAGGCCGAAAGATAGGTCTTGTTGGAGGGGTGCAGGTCGGCCGATCCGCCCACCAGCTCGGGCAACACGGGGGCCAGGGCATTCAGCACCTTGCCGCTCACAGATCGGGTGGCCACGGCTCCATCGGTCGCCTTGAAGATGGGCAAGGCCTGCTCCCAGCCGTCGGGGAGTTCGCCGGCCTGACGGCGCTGCCATTCGGCCGCCAGTTCGGGATATTCGACCTGATAGCGACGGAAGAGCGCCTGCCAGGCAGCCTCCCTCTCGGCGCCCGCCGTCAGGGCCCTGCGGAACACCGCCAGGGCGTCTTCGGGCACCAGGAATTGGGCGTCGGCGGGCCAACCCAACGCCTCCTTGGTCAATCGCACCTCGTCAGCGCCCAGGGGCTCGCCGTGGGCCTGAGCCGAATCTTGCCGGTTGGGACTGCCATAGCCAATATGGGTGCGGCAAATGATCAGCGAAGGGCGCTCGCCATCAGCCTGGGCCTGGGCGATGGCCTGGGCGACCGCCTGGTGATCGTGGCCGTCGGCCGTCAGAACTTGCCAGTCGTAAGCTTGAAAGCGGCCAGAGGTGTCATCGCTAAAGGCCAGGTCGGTGCCACCCTCAATGGTGATCTGGTTGTCATCGTACAGGCAAATCAGCTTGCCCAATCCCAAATGGCCTGCCAACGAAGCGGCTTCGTGAGAAAGCCCCTCCATGAGATCGCCGTCGCTGATCAGGGCATAGGTATAGTGATCGACAATCTCCAGGCCGGGGCGGTTAAATTCCGCCGCCAGCATGCGCTCGGCCAAGGCCAAGCCCACGCTATTGCCCAATCCCTGACCCAACGGCCCCGTCGTCGTCTCGACGCCCGGCGTTTCGCCATATTCGGGATGGCCCGGCGTACGGCTGCCCCACTGGCGGAACTGTTTGAGCTCTTCCAGTGGCAGATCGTACCCGGTCAGGTACAGGAGGCTATACAGTAGCATGGAGCCATGCCCTGCCGAAAGGACAAATCGATCCCGGTCAGCCCAGGCCGGGTTGGCCGGATTATGCTTCAGGAAGCGGGTCCACAACACATAGGAAGCATCGGCCATGCCCAGCGGCAACCCCGGATGGCCCGAATTGGCCTTTTGCACGCCATCGATGGCGAGGGTGCGGATGGTATTGACACATCGTTGTTCCAAGTCAGCTTGCATGTTCTCCTCCAATATCTGAACCCCCTGAGGCAGGATGCCAGCCTGAAATCCTCCGAGACGTCACGGGGTTTCCAGTTGCAAGGTGTCGGTGGGCACATCGGTGGCTGGCAACTCGGCCAGGACCACCTCAATGGTTTCGGGAATCACACTCACTACAGTGACCTCACCGGGCGACAGGACAATGGGCGCCACACGGTGTATGCCCAGGGAGAAATCGTACAGGTTTAACAGGACTTGAATATCATCGGACTGCAACTGGGCCAGTACTGCATCAGGCCCCTCCAAGATCACGTCCACCACCGTCGGCGAGAACACCGCCTGCCATTCTTCCGGCACTCCGCGAACCTCGACCGATGAGGTCATGGTCCGACCGCTCTGGATGGGCAAGACATGGACTGTGACGGTGACAAAATCGGCAGTGATGACGTCAATGCCCAATGGCACCGTCAACGGCACCTGTTTCACCAAATCCACGCGCGTGTCGGTCGCGGTGATGGGCAGGGTCCGCACAAAACCAGGCAGGCCGAGCAACACCGCCGGTGGCCCCTTGAGCGTGACGATAGAAGGATCGACCTCCACATTACCCAGGCGATAGCCTTCTGCCGGCGTGACGCGCAGATCGGGCACCACCTCCACGTCCGGTTTAAAGCCCACCTTGCGTAGGACGCGGACCTCGGCGAGCACCCGGTCTGGGCTCCATTGGACTCCCGTCACCACCTGGCCCTGGCGATTGAGGGGGGTGACAGCGACCCGCTGCACCACATCTTCTTTCGCCCCGGCAATATCCAGAGAGGCGCTCACCGTAACCACATCCCGAAGGTAGGGCGCCGGTCCCTGGATGGTCACCTGCGCCGGTTCCAGATTCAGGGCGCTGGCCTCATAACCCACCGCGGGCTCGCCCGTTAGTGCGAGAGCGACCGGCACGGTGACGGTGTCCACGGCCTCGAGATAGACCGTTTGCACCTGGGGGCTAAAGCTGAGGACACGCACCCCACTGTTGGTGCAGGTCACCTCAACCTCCACGGCCGCAGGCTGGCCCAACTCGACCTCGGCAAGATCCATCGTTGCTTCAAAGCTGGCTTGATTCAGGCTGCGGAGGATGCTTCCCGATGCCCGCGCCTCGACGTTTCCAAACTCGGCGATCGGTTCAAAGATCACCGAGCCCTGCGGCTGGTTGATCACCTCAATGGGTACATTGGAGAACACTTCGGTAGCAAAGGGGTCCACTTGCAGCGTGGCGGCAATCCACACGGCAAAGGCCAACAACATGGCCAAAATCACCGATCCCAGGTTATCCAACAGGTGGCGCACGACGGTCATCATCGGCTATGGCGCTCCCAGCCGCCTCCGCCTCTTGGCATAGGTCGAGACGAAATGCACCAGAGGGCTACTCACCCTGCCGGCGATCGTTCCCTGGCGCAGGCTCTGCAAAAAGGTCACTGAATCCTCAAAGGGAGGCAACTCGACATAGGCCCGCCCCACCTCAAAGGGGGCATGGGCATCGCTGCCCGCCGAACCTGGCAACCCCCAGAGGATTGCCAGGTTGCGAGCCTCGTCATTGTCTTTGGGGAACACCGTGCGGGCGTTCAACACTTCGATGAAATCCAGGCTCTGGTGGTACTTGACCAGATTTTCCCGACCCAGGGCCTCGCTGCGCACCCGATCCAGGGGGTGAGAAACACCCACCAGTCCCCCCTGGTCGCGAATGCGTGCGATGGTCTCGGGGATAGACAGGTCCATCGGAATCTCTTCCTTCAGAAAGAGACCAAGCAGCTCGCCATCACGCGTCTTGATCTCTTCACCCACCACAAATCGATCTGGGGCATGGGCCTGAAACGCGAGCGCTCCCGCGAGGGTATTATGATCGGTGATGGCAACCATATCCACACTCCGCCGATCCATCCAACGCAAAAGGGCGGGAAGGCGCGTGAGGCTATCCTTGGAATAACGGGTATGGCAGTGTAGATCGATACGCATGGTCCAAAAAGGCTAGCTCTTCTTTCGACCCTTGTTCGCCAGCCACCAAAGCGCCAAAGCAGAGGCCGCAATGCCCAGCAACCCGGCCGTTGCCGCAGTCTTGGGTTCGTACAAGGGTTTAGTCATGGCCGGCACATCCCCATAGTTGGAAAACAGCCGCCCCCACTTGGTGTTTAGAGCGTCTTCCACCCGTTGGTTGCCGACAAAAGGATACCAGAACCCATCATAGTAAGCTCGCGACGCCGTGTAGGACCAGGGGACGATGGGAGAGCGGAGCAACACGTTCTCAAAGGGCTTGAGCGGGCCATGATAGATCTGCTTTTGACCCCAACTGGCAAAAGTCTCTCCCATGCGGGCGCGCCAGCGGACTTCATCAGGGTCCACGTCGCCTACGACTTCGATCTGCTGGAAATCGCCAATGCCCAGGCCACGTTCGTGGGCCAGACGAATAAAGTCCAGATCCATCGGCTCAAATCCCTGTAGATAGGCCGACACCGCATCGATGGCCACCTGGTCGGACGAGGCCAGAATCAAATCCTTTTCCAAAGCCCACATGGCGCGAGGCCCAGGTCCATCCCCGGCAAAGGTACCATCCATCACGGCAAACAGGCCGCTGTGAATCTCCTGTTGGATGGCCAAGAGATCGACCACGGTTTCATGGATCACGGCGTGGGTCCAGTGGCGGCGCTCCGATAGCAGCCCACCAAAGGCGTTTTTCATCGCCCCGGTGATCGTCGTAAAGACATGGGTCTTGACGGTGGGCAATTGGACAATGTTCTTGTCAAAAAAGAAGCTGGGGATGCGGATGCCATCGGGATACACCTTGTCGAGGACCAGCATGGGCGTCCTGGGCTCGTAGACCACCCATTCGACCTCGGGCTCGTACAGGTGCACATTGCGAAGCCCGTACTTGTCCACTACCAGTTTGTGCTTGTTGTTGCGCTCGCCCACATAGGCATCGACCACCACCGTGCGGTTGTGGGCCGCGATCAGGTCTTGGTATCCATCCTCCAGCAGGGTACGGACCACCCCCTCCAACTGCCAGGGGGCCGTCGAGCAGGCGGGATACCACTGCTGCCATGAGATATTGATCTTGAGCAAGGTCTCTTTGTCTTTGGGGAGAGATGCTTCGTAATTGGCAAGATGCAGCAAGCGCTGATAATCATCCAATACCGTTTCCGGCTTGGTTCGGATCAAGGCCACACGCCCCTTACCTGGGAATTCTTTGGGAATCATCGGTCACCTCCAAACCACGATAAATCGGCCCCACAGCCACGGGTGCTTGGGCCAGTCAACACCTAGTATAACGCAATTCAGACCGAATGTCCAGTATGCTGCATCCCCTTCCGATCTCGGCCATACGCATATTTTGCACCATCTTGAACCAAATGTTGTGTGGAACCAACAGATGTGCTATAATGATGCTTGTTTCATCCGATTCATCCTACTTTGACCGATGGCCCGCATGATGAAGGAGAGAGCCGATGGACCCTGTACAGTCGATTGCCCTACGGAACCGGATCATAGGCCTTTTGGTCAAGCGTGCCCGCCTCAAAGCCGGTAAGAGCCAGCGAGACTGTGCCGATTATTTGGGGTGCAGTCCTTTCCTGTTTACTCAATGTGAGCAGGGCCGCCGTGGCCTATCGCTGCCCCAATTGGAGGCCCTGGCCCACTTTTTCGGCGTGCCGTTGGACAGCCTGTGGGATGAATCGTTTTCGCCTGCCACTCCCGAGGATACACCGGATCTCCCCATCGAGCAACTGATGTTGATTCGCCGCAAAGAGATTGCCGTTCGCTTTCGCCAATGCCGCCAAAAGGCAGAACTCACCCAAGAGGCCGTCGGCCAAATACTGGATCGGTCGGCCTACATTGTCTCCCAATACGAACACGGTCGGCGCGACATTCCCCTGGCCGAGCTGGAAACGGCCCTCGATCTATGCGGTCAACGCCTTACCGACCTGCTTCGCGAAGAACCCATTTTGGCCACCCCCGTCGATCGGGAGCGTGAGACCCTGGATCGTCTGAACGAACTCGACCCCGAGGTTCGCGAGTTTGTGGTCAAGCCCACCAACGAGCTGTATCTGCGCATTGCCATGCTTCTCAGCACACTCAAGGCCGATCATTTGAGACGGATCGCCGAATTGATCTTGGACATCACCTATTGAGCCCCCTATCGGTGTGAGGAGACGTGCACAAGAACGAGGTGAGTGCGAGGGTTGTACCCTCCGGGCAGGCAGTCAAGCGGGTCTTTTTGGAAAGGCTCGCTGCTCTGTTGCGGCATCGAGATCCTCAAGACCTGGCCTCTTTTGCGCTCGAGAATCTGATCTCCGAGTTTGGGGCAACGGCCGCCTCTCTACTTCATTCGGCTCGTGCCAGCCTACATGTGCGAAAAGGTCGGTTCCCCCACCCATTGCTCGCTCACATTGAAGATTGGGAAGCCAATGTCAGACGGCGCATTCTGTCCGGTGGTTGGAAATTGCCCGCAGAACCAAAGGAGTTGGTGGCTGTGCGCCCGGTGTCCGGCACCGACCAGACGCTATTTTATTCCCTGATCCGAGATGAGGAAACGGTCACCGGCTCGATCTGCGTGGCTTTTCCGCAATCTCGGTGCCCCACGGGCGAGGAGCGGGATTCTCTAACCAGGTATCTCGAATTTGTGGGCAATGCGCTGAACCTGACCAGTGAACAGGCCTTTGTCAAAGAACGGCTCACCCAGCTTACCCTCTTTTACCAAATCTCACAATCGATGGTATCTACTTTCGATCTCCAACAAGTGTTGGACGATACCATGCAATTGGCCACCGCCGTGCTCGACGCAGGTGCCGCGGCGCTGATGCTGGTGGACGAAAAGACCAACGAACTGATTTTTGAATACGCGGCCGGCGACATGGTCAGCGCCCTGCACAAACAGCGCACCTTGCTGGATGAGGGCATCGCCGGCTGGGTCGCCACCCACGGGGTGCCCGTCATCTCGAACAAAGCCCGGACGGACCCTCGCTTTAGCGACAAGGTAGATGCGCGCACCGGGTTCCTCACCCAATCGGTCATCTGTGTGCCGATTCAAATGCGAGGCAAGACCATCGGCGTACTGGAAGCCCTGAATAAGCGAAGCGAGGCAGGGTTTGACTCGGAAGATCTCAATCTAATGATCGCCACAGCCAACCAATCAGCCATCGCCATCGAAAACGCTCGCCTCTACCAATCCGTGAGGGACGAGCGAGATCGGATCATCCAGAGCCAGGAGACCGTCCGGAGGCAAGTAGCCCGCAACCTGCACGATGGGACCATCCAATTCCTCTCGGCCATCACCATGGGCATCGATCATCTCGAACGGCTCTTGGCCCTCAAACCGGAGGATGTTCCTTCGGAACTTGGCGCCTTACGGGCCCTCGCCCGCAGTGCCATGCACCAGGCACGACTGGCCCTCTTTGAGCTTCGCCCCCTCGTTCTCGAAACCCAGGGACTGGTGCCGGCGATGCAAGCGTATGTTGATCAGCTTCACAAAAGTGAGTCGTTTCGCACACATCTCGAGGTTTCTTCTCCATTGCCAGAGATCGATCGTTCCGCCGCGGGGACCGTCTTTGCCATCGTCCAAGAGGCCGTCAACAACGCCAAAAAACATGCGCGGGCCCAAGATATCTGGCTGCGCCTGTCGGGCAACGAGCACCAGATCGAGGTCGTCATCGAGGACAATGGCAAAGGATTCGATAAGGAAAAGGTGGAGCAGGAATACGATCAACGTGGCAGCCTCGGATTGTTGACCATGCAGGAAAGGGCCGAGTTGATCGAAGGCGTTCTCTTGCTCGAATCCAGGGTCGAGCCCCCCACCGGCACCAAGATCACGCTTCGGGTGCCGGCCCAAGAGGCCAGCTCCCCAAAAGACTAGGCGAAAGGAATGGCTATGGCCGACTTGAAGAAAGCTCATCAGTTGCACAACGAAGGAATTGGCCACTATCGGGCCGGCGATTATGCCGATGCCCTCGAAACATTGGAAGAGGCGCAGGCTCTCTTTGCCGAGGCCGGACATTCCAAGAAGCAAGGCGAAGTGCTTAACGACCGGGGGGTCGTACTGACCCAAATGAACGAGGGGCAAAAGGCCCTCGAATCGCTGCAAGAGGCCCTCGCCATTCGCAGGGAGATCGGCGATCGCTCGGGCGAAGGCATCACCCTGGGCAACTTGGGCGCGTTGTTCGAGCGGCAGGGAGACACGGACAAAGCCCTGGACGCGTATGGGCAAGCCCAGGCGATCTTTGCCGAACTGGGCGAAAAGGGAAACGAAAAGTCGATTGCACACCAGATGAGTAAGGTCAAGCTAAAGAAAGGCAAGGTCCTGGGAGCAGTGACCAGTTTTGAGCACGAGCTGGATGCCGAAGAAACGCCGACGGGAGCGCAAAAGGTTGCCAAGGGGCTGTTTCGCTTTTGGGACCAACTGTTTGGCGGCGGCGCTCCACCTATAGAGAACGACGACGATGACGACTGGGACCAAGACGATGATGACGAGTGGGATGATGACGACGATTGGGACCAAGACGATGACGACGATTGGGATATTGACAGCGAATCGGAAAGCGATCCAAAAGCCGCGGGAGAGGAATAAGATTCGTCCGATCTGAATCTGTCCAACAGGTTTCGCCAGCATACAAACCGCCTGACCCCAAGAGGGTCAGGCGGTTTTGATCTCAAAGGCGGTCGGAGCTATTTTTCTTCTTGTTCTTTCTGCGAGGCAGCGATAATCTCTTGAGTCAAGTGCGCTGGCAGGTTGGCATAGTGAGAGAATTCGAGGGAAAAGACCCCCCGGCCCTGGGTGATGGAACGCAGATCGCTTACATAGCGCTGCATCTCGGCAAAGGGAACCAGGGCGGTAACAATGCTGTTGTCGCCCACCTGATCCATGCCCAATACCTGTGCGCGGCGCGTGTTCAGATCGCTCAACACATCGCCCATGTGTTCCTCGGGCACCGTGATGGTGTATTTGTAGATCGGCTCCAAAAGGACGGGCCCGGCAACTTTTACAGCCAGATTGAACACCTCACGGCCGGCAATCTGGAAGGCAATGTCCTTCGAGTCCACCGGGTGTTCCTTGCCATCGTACACGGCAGCCCGGACATCCACCACCGGATAGCCGGCGATCACACCCTGCTCCAGGATGGCTTTGACGCCCTTTTCAATAGAGGGGCCAAAGGTTTTGGAGACGTTCATGCCCACGACTTCCCAGGCGAACTCAAAGCCGCTATCCCGCTCTCGAGGTTCGACGCGCATGTGAACCTCTGCAAATTGCCCGGCGCCTCCGGTCTGTTTCTTGTGACGATACTGGGCCGATGCCGAGCGAGTGATCGTTTCCATATAGGGCACCCGCGGGGTGGCGGTCTCCAGACTCAGGCCAAACACCTCTTCCATACGTCGCACGGCCACATTGATATGGGTATCGCCCATGCCCGCCAAGATCGTCTCACGGGTGCTGGGCTCCTGCCGCCACGACAGGGTTGAATCCTGCTCGCACAAGCGTGTGAGGGTCGGGCTGATTTTAGCGGCATCGGCCTTGGTCTTGGGCGTGATAGCCACTGCATACAGGGCGTTGGGATAGGTGGCAGGTTCCAACTGCAAGGGCATCCCTTGATCGTGCAGAGTGTCGCCGGTTTGGGTCTCGCCCAGCTTGGCCACAGCCGCAATATCGCCGGCTGGCACCCGAACGACCGGCAACTGCTCTCGGCCGCGCACGGTATAGATCTGGCCTACCCGCTCCTCGGTACCGGTGCGGGCGTTGCGAACCCGAGAATCCGACTCAAGGGTGCCGTTATAGACGCGAAAGTAGGAGAGCTTGCCCACGTAGGGGTCGGCCACCGTTTTGAATACAAGGATGGCCAGCGCGCCAGCCGCATCCCCAGGCAATTCAATCGGCTCCGACTCGGTCGGGCTGGTGGCCTGGAAGGGGCCGGCCTCGACGGGCGAGGGCAAGAGCTGGATGACGGACTTTATCAAGGCTGTGACGCCAACGTTCATAGTCGCCGAACCGCATAGGACCGGGACCAGATCGCGGCGGGCGATCCGGGCCTTGAGGCCTCGGAGAACCTCCTCCTTGGTCAGAGACTCTTCTTCAAAATACTTTTCCATCAACTCGTCCGAGCCTTCGGCGGCGGCTTCCATCAACACCATATGCGCCATCTCTACCGTATCGGCCATATCACCGGGCACGGGACTTTCCTTGGCATCGGCTCCCATGTACGCTTTGCCGCTCAACAGATCGACCACACCCTTGAGTTCCGATTGGGTGCCGATAGGTAACTGGAGAGGAACGGCGGTAATGTCGAATTTGGCGCCAATTTGGGCCACTACCGCATCGAGATCGACATTCTCCCGTTCCATCTTGTTGACAAAAGCGAGCGCCGGAAGCCCCTGCTGCTGGGCGTGATGCCATACCTGCTCGGTGCCCACCTCGACACCACCGATCGAGTCGAGCACGAGAACAGCAGCATCGGCCACGCGAATGGCGCCGATTACCTCACCCACAAAGTCCATGTAGCCAGGGGGATCCATCACATTCAGTTTGTGGGACTGGAATTCGCAAGGCATCAGCGACATGCTGATGGACATCTTGCGACGGCGTTCCTCGTCATCCCAATCCGATACCGAAGTGCCATCATCCACACGTCCCAACCGAGTGACTGCCCCTGCGTTGAACAACATCGCTTCTGCCAGCGATGTCTTGCCAGAACCGCCGTGGCCCAACAGGACTACGTTTCGCAGCTTGCCGCTTTCATAGATCGTCATCCAACTCCTCCGTTATCGATGTGCCTCCGCCTGACACTGGAGGCTTAAACCGTCGTTGCCCGTTCCTGGAAATGAAAGACCCGGCCCCAAACGCCTGCCAATGGCACACGCTCGGATCGCGGAAAGGCCAAGATCCTTGTGCACCGAAAAAACATTGTACGACATATTGGACAAGATGTCAAAGACGATGACAACTGAGGGCAGGGTTACGATGTGTTTCAGAATCCTGCAAGTGGGCCAGTAGCTCCAAGCCCCCGAGGACGGTGCAATCCAGGGGCAACCGGGAAGGAAGCCCCAGATTTGACTTCCCCCTGATAGGTGACTATAATGATGTACACTAATGCTTCAAGGCTGGACGGATGGGAGCCCAATAGGCGGCGTTCCCGCGCACAAGAATGGAGAGAGCCAACATGGGCCTTCGAGAACAGTTGTCCAACGATCTGGCGCAGGCCATGCGCGACCGCGACGAGCGGCGCAAGTCGGCGATCCGCTCGGTGATCGCCGCCATGCAAACGGCCGAGGCCGAACTAGACGCGAACGGTCAGCGTATCCACCTGGACGAGCAGGGGATTGTGGGAGTGATTGCGAAACAGGCCAAGATGCGCCAAGAGTCGATCATCGAATTCCGCCGGGGCCGGCGCGAAGACCTGGTTGCCGAAGAGGAGGCCGAGCTTGCCATCCTCCGCGCCTACCTGCCCGCACAGATGACTCGCGAAGAGATGGAGATCGAGGTGCGCCGAGTCATCGCCGAGGTCGGGGCCAGCGACCCCCGCGATATCGGAAAGGTCATGAAGCCACTCATGGCCGCGTTGCGGGGGCGTGCCGATGGCCGCTTGATCAACGAGGTTGTTCGCGAAATCTTGGGTGGGTAGCCGGATGCTAGACGCTTCACCAGGACGGCGATTGGCCCCATTCCCCTCCACATCGGGACTGGGCCGCTGGAGCATTACGCGGGCTATCCTGTTGGGCCTGCTGCTGACGGCCATTATCAGCGCCGTCTTGCTCGTCGACTTGCTTCCCTCCAACCAAGTACTGTTGAATGTCGGCGATGTCAGTTCCCAAGACCTCCGCGCACCCTATGATCTGACCTACGAAAGCGCCATAGAGACCAAAAAAGCCCAGGATGCCCAGGCAGCCTCTGTGGCCGAGGTGTACGATCCACCAGACATTACCGTGGCCCGGCAGCAGGAGGTAAAAGCCCGACAGACCACCGACTATATCAGTACCGTTCGGGAAGATGCCTACGCCGCCACAGCGGAAAAGATCCAGTGGATCGCGGCGGTGCCCGACCTGACCCTGACCGAACCGGTAATTGCTCAAATTCTGCAGTTCGACCAAGACGAGTGGGATAAAGTGCGGAGCGAAACCATTAACGTGTTGGTCCGGGCGATGCAAGGGGAAATTCGGGAAAGCCAGGTGACCACTACCCGCCGCCGATTGCCCACGCTGATCAGTCATACCCTGACGGATGACCAGGCCTCGGCCATCAGAGAACTGGCCGGTAGCCTGGTTACAGCAAACACCTTTTACAACGCCGCTCGCACAGAGGAAAACCGCCAGAAGGCCCGCGACAGCGTACCCCCCGTTCCCCTCACCATTCGTCAGGGTGAAACCATCATCCGTGCAGGTGATCGAGTGACCCCCCTCAATGTGGAAATCCTCGACGCTTTTGGACTGCGGCAACAGGCCACCCGATGGGAATCGATCGTCGGCGCCATAGCCCTGTCCATCATCACCTCTCTGCTGATGGTATTGCTCATTTTCCGCTTTCAACCGCAGCTTTGGGCCAGGGGGCGGGCTTCGCTGGTAACCATATTGCTCGTCGCCTTGTTTGTGATTCTGGGCAAACTGATGCTGCCCCTGACCGATTCGGTCGTACCCTATCTATACCCCCTGCCCGCGTTGTCGATGATTGTCAGCATCCTTTTCGGGCCTGTTCTCGGGCTGGGAATTGGCGCCGTCGTTGGCCTGATTGGCAGTTACATGGCCGGTGGTTCCTCGGCCATCACCCTCTATCTGATTGCAGGCACCTGGATAGGCGCCATAGCCTTGGGCCAGGCCGAGCGCCTCAAGGCATTCTTTCGCTCCGGCATTGCCGTGGCTCTGACCAATGCCGCCGTGATCCTGTTGTTCGGGCTGTTGGGCGCCGATCAGGACATCGTCCGAACCGGCGTCCACGCCCTGGTGGGCATTGTGTCGGGTGGGACGGCAGCCAGTTTGGCGCTGGCGTGCTTCTTTGCTCTGAGCGCCCTCCTGGACGTGGTGACCCCTTTTCAGCTCATGGAACTTTCGCGACCCACCCATCCCCTGTTTCGACAACTTCTTCTCAAGGCGCCGGGCACCTATCACCACACCCTGTTGGTGGCAAACATGGGCGAAGAAGCCGCAGAACGGATCGGCGCCGACGGGCTATTAACACGGGTGGGAACCTACTACCACGATATTGGCAAAACTCTACGCCCCTATTTCTTTGCCGAGAACCGGGTGGGTAGTGTAAACCCCCACGAGAGGCTGGATCCGCGCACTAGCGCCCAGATCGTGATCAGCCATGTGACCGACGGCCTGGAACTGGCCGAGCGCTACAACCTGCCCAGCGCCATCCGCGCCTTTATCCCCGAGCATCATGGCACCGGCATGGCGCTATCCTTTTATCGCATGGCCGTCAAGGCTGCTGAGGAGAGCGGCGAGACCGTCGCCGAAGAGGATTTCAGCTATCCCGGTCCCAAACCGCGGTCCAAGGAGACGGCCATCACCATGCTGGCCGACAATTGCGAAGCTCGCATCCGAAGCGCGGAACCTGCCTCTATCGAAGAGATGGATCGCTTGATCGCTGAGACGATCAAGGCCCGCCTGGATCAGGGCCAACTGGACGAATCAGATCTGACCCTGCGCGATCTATCTGAAATCCGCGCCGCTTTTTTGAGCGTTCTAAAGGGGGTATTCCACCCCAGGGTCAAATATCCCGAACCTGTGAAAGTGAAGGGTCCCGATGGTAAAGAAATCATCCGCTAACCAGATCCAGATCGAAGTCCAAATTGCGCCGGCCTTTTTCGGATCGGACTATGCCGATCTCTTGTCGCCCGAGCGGCTCACGGGCGTGATTCGGACAGTGCTCCAACACATGGAGCGCACAGGGCAGGTTACCCTGGTGATCACCGACGATGAGGGAATCCGAGAGCTGAACCGGGATTTTCTCGAGATCGACGAACCCACCGACGTCCTGGCCTTTGCCTCCCAAGAGGATTCGGGGCCCTTTATCTCTGCGCCCGAAGCACACGAGTACCTGGGCGATGTCATCGTCTCTTTTCCCCGAGCCAAAGCCCAAGCTGAAGAAATGGGTCATCCGGTCGAATTGGAGATCAATCTCCTCGTGGTCCATGGTGTGCTTCACCTCCTGGGCTACGATCACGGCAGCGAGGGCGAAAAGGCCATCATGTGGGCAGAGCAAGACACGATCTTGCGTAATCTGTGAGCAACGCCCTGTACTAAAGGGAGGGGAACATGCGAAATCAGGGTCAGATTCTACTGGGGTTGGCCGCTCTTGTCATTGGACTGGTCCTCCTTTTGGGGGTCTGGCTGGAGGTTGACGCTGGGGATCTGTGCTGGCCCACGGCGTTCATCCTGGCAGGCCTGTGGCTATTGATCCGCCCCTGGATGGTGCCAGCGAATACCACCCTGGAAACCCGCCTTTTTGGGCCATTGCGGCGGCAGGGGTCCTGGCAGGTTGCCCCCCTGGAATCATGGCTGTTTGTGGGAGACGTGGACCTGGACTTTACCGAGGCCGAGATTCCACGCGGTGAGACAGCCATCCACTGCTTGGGCTTTGTGGGGACCACCCACGTACTCGTGCCGGAGGGCGTGGGGTGGAGTGTGACGTCCACGGCCTTTCTCACCGACGCCAAGGTGCTGGGCCAAAAGCGATCTGCCTTCTTTGTCCCCGTGACCATGACCAGCGAGGATTATGCCACAGCCGAGCGCAAGATCCGGCTAGAGGTGACCTATTTTGTGGCCGATGTCAAGATCAAGCAGCTATAGGATAGGGCTGTTGCAAAGTCGGCCAGTCAATCTAGTTTGGAGCTCGCCGCCCCCGTCTCGGGGGCGGCCTGCACACCTGGCAGACCACCGCGCCCCGAGGACGGGGCGCGGAGCCCAACCAAATCACATCGGTCAAGAGACAATGCAACAGCCCTGGCTATAGGACGTAGCACGCCCGGGCCCCGTCCCGGGAGCGGCCCGGTCGCCCTCACGGCCGCCATGCCCGCACACGCGGGCATCCACAGGAATGCTCCCCATCCCGGGGTACGTCAGCGCGCTGGCTACGGACCCCAGGAGATGTGTTCTTCGGTCCAGTCCCAGGTGGGGCCGGAGGGTTTACCGGGAAGATTAAAAAGCTTGGTCAGCCCCGAGCCGTCGGTCCGCACCACCCACATGGCCCAGGCGCCGTTGCGGTTGGAGGCAAAGGCCACCATCGAGCCATCGGGCGAAAAGGTAGCCAACCCGTCATTGGAGCCCGAGCTGTTGGACAGGTTCTTGGCCATGCCCCCTTTGCTGGAGATGATGTAGACTTCCCAATTGCCGCTTTCCTGACTTTGGAACACGATCTGGGACCCATAGTTATCCGTGGCCCTCATGGTGAGGCCCCCGGCGTGGACGATGACCGGCTGGCCGCCCCAGCTGGGCATGCGACAGATGCCGCAGTTTGACCCGCCCGAGCCGCCCGGCCAATAGTCGCAGGCCGTGAAGGCAACCCAATCATCGTGCATCCACACCGGCGAGCTGCCCAGGATCTCGGCCCCGCCATGGATCAATGGCTGGTCATCTTTGGAGTCCAGCACCTGTTTGTAGAGGAGCAACGTATTGGCAAACTTGCCTCCCTGATGGTAGGAATCGTAGGCAAATTGGCCTCCATCGGGCGACCAAAAGGGCCGAAAATCGTTGGTGAACGGGCTCTGCTCGCGGACAAAGGCGCCGGTCTGGGCGTTGATAGTGGTTAGACTCGTTCCATTAGGCCCCTCGCCGTTGGCAATGATCAACTGCCCATCGGCGCGGAGATCGGGCTGGAACATGCCGCCGATGGGGCTCACCAGGTCTTTGCCGGTCTGCGCATGGACGATGTGCAGGGCGCCCCCTGTGCTGTAGACCATCTTGCCCGAGACGCTGAGCCCGCCGGCGGCAGGCGGATTGGTGGGCGCCGCTGCCGAGGCGGGTTGGGTCGCCGCCGGGGCAGGGTTGCTGCTGACAGACCCTGTATCGGCGCGCAGGTCGTCGATGTAGATCGTGCCCTTGCCCTGGAAGGTATCGGGCTTGTCATCGAGCACCAGGGCCATAAAGGAGATGGGATAGTCTACCTTGCCATTGTCTGTGCCGCTGATATGGGTCCAAGGCCAGGGCTGGTTGACGTCAATGGCGCCGGCCATCTGCTGCCAGCCGGTATGCGAGACGGTCCCCAAGGGCACCTGCCAGAGCTGACCGCCCGCATCCTTGATCCAGACATTAAGAAAATGCCCCGCCCCATCGCCGTACACCCAACCTGTAATGCGGGTGGGTGCGCCGCTGAGGGCGTGCGTCTGTTGAAAGACCACATAATCGTTCGCGGACGAACTGAAGGTATAGTCCAGTTTGCCCGAATAGGAACCCTGGTGGGCCTGTGCATTGGACTGGGCAAAGGTGCCGTTGGGTTCATCGCCGCGCTTCCAGGTGCCAAAGCTTTCAAAATTCGCGATCAAGCCCGGATCGCTGGGAACAGGCGCTGCCGTCGGCGCCGGTTTGGTCGGTTCTACAGCAGGCGGTGGCGTATCTGTGGGCGGTGGAGGCGTGTCCGTAGGCGGTACGGGCGTGGGGGGCAGCGTCGGCTCCCCGGTCGCGGTGACCACTACCACAACCGGCGTAGGCGCATCGAGCACGGCCGTAGGATCGAGCGACGCGTCGGTGGGCTCGGGGGTCGGGCTAA
>CAZNQW010000021.1:0-27508 GCA_964575225.1 uncultured Anaerolineaceae bacterium
CCTAGATCGGCTCTGGCAGGGGCGGTCGCGTTTTCAGGAGGATCGAGTGCGTGGATTGGCGGGAAAGCGAGTGCTGGTGACCGGTGGGGCCGGTGGCATCGGGACGGCCACCGTGGCCCGTTTTCTGGAGGAAGGGGCGCAGGTCTTGGTGTTGGATCGCGACGAGGCGGCGCTGCGGCGCCTCGAGTCCCAGGTGCCGGGAATTGGCGGCGTGATCCAGGCCAACGTGGCCGATCCTGACGACGTGACGCGGGCCTTTGACGAGCTGGCGGCGGCGGTTAGGGGCCTCGATGTGCTGATCAACAATGCCGGCATCAGCCTGCGGCATCCCTTTGTCGAGATCACGCCCCAGGAATGGCGGGCGGTGCTGGACGTCAACCTGAATGGGGTATTCTACGTGGCCCAGGAGGCAGCGCGGCGCATGCTGGCCGACGATGGTGGGGTGATCCTCAACATGGGCTCGACCAACGGCCTGATGGGCTACCATTACTATGCCGATTACAATTCTTCCAAGGCGGGCGTCATTGAGCTGACCCGTTCGATGGCGCTGGAATTGGGCCCAAGTATCCGGGTCAATGCCGTGTGCCCGGGATTCATTATGACGCCCATGCAGGAGGCCGAGTACACGCCAGAGATGCGCCGGGCCTTTGCCGCCAAGCTGCCGCTGAACCGGTTGGGACGCCCGGAGGACGTGGCGGCTCTTTTTGCCTTTCTGGCCTCCGATGACGCCGGCTTTATCACCGGGCAGTGTTTTGTCATCGACGGTGGCGAACTCGCCGGGGGGTTGGCCAGCCAGCCCTAGCCGTTCTTTGGCTCTGGGGGCACCTGAGGGAAAAGCAATCGCGGCGGGCCCATTGCCTGACCGCGTTTTTTGTTATGAGGGGGATCGCACATCGCAGGGGAACAGTCCTCTGTCAGAGGAGGCCCAGCTCGTGGGCGCGGAGGGCTGCCTGGGTACGGTCGCGCGCGCCCAACTTCTGGAGGATGGTGGTGACGTAATTCTTGACGGTGCCTGGAGCCAGAACGAGGTGTTCGGAGATCTCGCGGTTGCTCAGTCCCTGGGCCAGGAGAACCAAGATCTCCTGCTCCCGCTCCGATAGGGGTTCGGGTAGCCCCTCTCCTGCCGAGCGGTGGGGGGGTGCCAGTCGGGCAAATTCGTCGACCACTTTGCGGGCCACCGAGGGCTCGATGAGGACCCCGCCCGCGGCCACCGTGCGGATCGCGGCCGCCAGATCGCGCCCCGAAACGTCTTTGAGCAGGTAGCCGCAGGCGCCGGCTCGCAGCCCTTCAAAGACATATTCGTCGTCGTCAAAGGTGGTCAGGATAATGACGCGGGCTTCCGGCCAGCGGTCGCGCAGGCGGCGGGTGGCTTCGACCCCATCCATGCCGGGCATCCGCACGTCCATCAACACCACCTGGGGCCGGAGCTCGGCGTAGGCCGACAACGCCCCTTGACCCTCCTCGGCCTCGCCCACGATCTCCAGATCAGGCTCTAATTCCAGGAGGATGCGCAGGCCCTCGCGCAGTAACCGTTGATCGTCGACCAAAAGCACGCGGATGGAATCAGCCATTACCGTTTCCCTCGTCTCCAGGCGCGAACCCGACCTCGGTTTTGGGAAGCGGCAGGTGAAAGGAGAACTGGGCGCCGCCGCCCCGCCTGGGCTCCAGATGGAGATGGCCCCCCAGCAGTTCGGCCCGCTCGCGCAGGCCGAGCAGACCCACGCCTGTTTTGCCCGCCTCGAAGGTGAGCCCCTGGCCATCATCGCCGACTATCAAAGTGATGTCATTTGGGCTGATGTTGAGCACCAGCCAGACCTGACTGGCTTGGGCGTGCCGTTGGACGTTGGTCAGGGCCTCTTGGGCGGCGCGGTACAGCGCCAGTCGATGGGCGGCGGGCAGATCGGGCAGGCTGTCGGGCAGGACGCGGTGGACGGTCAGGCCTGTGGCCTGCTCGAAATCCCCCACCAGGCGCTGTAGCGAGCTGCGCACCTGAAGATCGGCCTCGATGGGCGTCCGTAAGGTAGCGACGGTGCTCCGCAGTTCGGCCAGGGCCTCGCGGACCTGATCGCGCACGGTGCTGACCATCTGGGCAGCTCGCTCCTGATCTTGAGCGCACAAGCGTTGAGCGCCTTCGAGCTGGACGGCGGCAACGGTCAGCCGGTGGCCCAAGGTGTCGTGCATCTCCCGCGCCAGGCGGTTGCGTTCCTGGACCACAGCCAACTCTTCGACGCGCCGGGCGTACTCCTGAAGTTGGCCATGGGCTTCTTGCAGTTCGGCCAGCAGTTCCTGGCTCTCCCTCCGTGCCTTTTCGGCCCGGACCAGGGCATGGGCAAAGGAGCCAAAGAACAGGTATCCTCCCCCGTAGGCAAACAAGGCCAGCAACCCCGCTTGCCAGCCCTGGCTCAAGGCAATCGACCCGACCGATATGGCTGAATAGAGGGCGATCCAAAAGATGCCTGGTATAAACGAGAGCAAAAGGATGGCCTGGACGCTCAGGGGAAAGTACAGCATGGGGAACATCGTCCAGCCGGGCTGAAGGAGGATGAGGAGAGCGACGAGCGTCCCTTGGACGCCGAGATAGAGGTGAGCGTGTCCGACCGGTTTGGTCTCATCGGGAACGCGCGCTTGTAGGATGCCAAAGGTGAGCAGGATCGCGGCCTGCAGCCAGCGCATCCCCGCCGAGGGCGCGTTCAAGAGGGCGACAACCGCCACGGTCACCAACACGCCATAGCCCGCCAGATGAAAGCCGATGTTTTCCCATCGAGAGGCCTTGGTCATGGGGAAATTATAGCGCAAATCGGTGGTTGGGGCAAGCGTGCGATGGCATGCTCATCCCGTTACAATCGAATGACAAGTCCGCCTTTGCAGCAGCCAGACGAAGGGATTTCGCATACTTGCGTCCCGACGTCGGTGTGCTATAATAGCCCCCGACCGGCCTGGCTGCCCAAGAACGGCTTGGGGGCGAGGGTCGATCTCAAGACAACCTGCGAGGGGGACATACGAGAATGGGCAGAAACGGCGTGCCGAAATCGGCCATGGTCATTATTGCACATCCCGACGACGCCGAATTTACGATGGCCGGCACACTGGCGGGTTGGACCCGAGCGGGTTGTCGGGTGACCTATGTGTTGTGCACCGATGGCAACGCCGGCTCGCACGAGCCGGGCATGACGCGCGAACGGCTGGCCGAGATCCGCCGGGCGGAACAGCGCGCGGCCTGCGCCGTCTTGGGTGTGGCCGATGTCGAATTCCTGGGCAAAGACGACGGGCAGCTTCTGCCCACGCTGGAACTCAGGCGCGAACTGGTGCGCCTGATCCGCAAGCACAAGCCCGAGGTAGTTCTGACCAGCGATCCAATGCGCCTCTTTTCCGATCGGGGCTATATCAACCACCCCGATCACCGCGCGGCAGGCTTGGCCGCCCTGGATGCGGTGGCTCCGGCCGCCGAGATGCCCTTGCTCTGGCCCGAGGTGGGCGCTCCCCACAAGGTGCACCAGGTGTACATCTATGGCAACGATCAATCGGACACCTGGGTGGATGTAACCGACACCATTGAGGTCAAGATCCAAGCGCTTAAGAAGCATGCCAGCCAGATGGGGGACTGGGATCCGACAGAGAGGATCAAGGGCTGGGCGGCCCAGGTGGGGCAGGAAAAGGGTCTGGCCTATGCCGAAAAGTTCCGCGTCATTACCCTGGTCCAGCCCGTCGAGGAGAGCGACGACTGACGCCATTGGGGATGGTCACCCTCCTGCGGCCCGAACCCCAGTATGCTTAATCGGCGCTTGACTGACAGCCCCTGCCCCCTGGCAGGGGTTTTTCGCACTCGGCCTGCTCCCTCCGCGGCTCGCGGGCCGCAGTCGCTCCGCCCCCACAAGCTAGCCACCTGACCAGGAATCACATTGTCCATGTGACCAAGAAGAGATTCGCCATGTGGCGGATGGCAGTCCGACTTTTTTCCGATATACTGGAGGGCGATGGATAGGTCGATGGGTTCAAAATGGAGGAACAATGACACAGAATCATGCAAGCCCGCTGTTGGGGCAAGGGTCCGATTCCCCCTGGTTTCAGCGCATGAGCCGAAGGGAGCCGATCTCCAAGTTCGGCGCGCTGATCGAGATGTTGCTTGTTCTGGCGACGTTGGTGGTCTTTAACCTGTTTCCCGCTCTGGTAGGAATGGGGTCTTTTCCTGAGCGGTCGAGGTACCTGCCCTTTTTGCTGCCCGGGTTAAGGGCTCTGATGCCCTGGCTCAATGTGGCCTTTGGCTTGAGCCTCTTGCTGGCGATGGGCAAGTTTGCCTACGGGCGATGGACGATCGGTCTGCGCTGGGCAGAGCTGGGGGTGAGTTGCGTGAACATCTATATCCTGATCCAGCTCATCGCGGGTGGGCCGATCATGGCCGTCAATCCCCAGTTCGTCGCTGAGGCCGGGAGTTCGATACTCGTCCTTCAGGAGCAGGTGGTGCCCATGGTGAACATGGTTCTCAAAGGGGTCATGGGTTTCGCCCTGGTGATCACCGTCATTACCACGGCGGTCCGGTTCGCCCTGTTGCTTCTTCGGTCTGTGCAGGAGACGGTTTCTCTGGCGTAACGCCCCTCGAGTACCTATCTCCTTGTGCCAGACTGTAGTTCATCGACATCGGCCACCTGGCCCAGGCGAGGCAGGTGGCCGATGCCTGCCCGCGGTTTGTGTTCGAACCCGAGATGGACAGGCAAAAGGTGGATTCAAAACCAGCAGGGCAGCGCGAGACGTATCCAAGTGATCGAGGAAGGCGCCGGGTAGATTCGAATGGGCGACCGGTTTGTTCGACGGCGATTGGGCCGTGAGGAGAGGAAGGCGACATGGACGGCATGGTGGCGACGAATGGTCAGGTGTTGGGTGTGGAGACCGTCATCCGTCGTCTGCATGGACTGGTGATCCGGGGGCCCTGGGATCTGGAGATTGCAGCGGCGATGTCGGTCTTTGGCTACGACGAGGTCAAGTGGGTGGAGGGGCAGACGATGTTGGCCGAGTTGGTCAATTGCGAGGCTCCGGCCCCGAGCTTGTTGGAGGCGGCCCTGGCTTGGTACGAAGAAGCGGCTACGGCGGCCCGCCGGGCCTTGAGTGCCCAGCCCCATTTGTTAGCCCGGCTGGGCCTAAAGTTTGCCGCGTAGCAGCCTTGGGATGTCAATGTCAGGTGGCTGGGAGGAGCGGGTCATCGGGCCGATGAGAGTCTGTGGTAAAATAACGCTGTGGCCCAAGGGTCAGTTTCCTTGAGGGATCTCTGATGGGCATAGGGGCCACCGTTTCCGAACCTTGGGCGGCACGGGTGCGGCCTCGCACGTGCTGTCCTGTCGATTTTTTGTGGGGTAGAAGGGAGTAGAGCAATGTACACCGTTCAAGTTTCGAATCTGGCAAAGCGTTTTGGCGACACTCAGGCGGTGGCCGATGTCTCGTTTGCCGTTGAAGCGGGGGAGATTTTTGGCCTGCTGGGGCCCAACGGCGCGGGCAAAACGACCACTATTCGGATGATGCTGGATATTTTTAAACCGGACGCGGGCAAAATTCAGATCCTTGGTGGCCAACTGGACCTGGATCGAAAGCGCCGCATCGGGTACATGCCCGAGGAGCGGGGTTTGTACAAGGACCAGAAGTTGGAATCCACCCTGGTCTATCTGGCCATGCTGAAAGGGCTCGACGAGCAAGAAGCCCATCACCGACTGGATGGGTGGTTGGAACGCCTGGATCTGGCGGAGCACCGCGATAAAAAAGCCCAGGAGCTGAGCAAGGGCATGCAGCAGAAGGCGCAGATCATCGCCACTCTGGTGCACGAACCCGATCTGATTGTTATCGACGAGCCCTTTTCTGGGTTGGATCCGGTGAGCACGCGGCTGGTCAAGGACATTCTGGAGGAGCAGCGCCAGGCCGGCCGGTCGATCCTGATGTCGACCCATCAGATGTATCAGGTCGAGGCCCTTTGCGACCGCATTGTGCTCATCAACGCCGGGCGGACGGTGCTGTACGGACCGGTCAGTGAGATCAAGCGCAACTATGCTGGAAATGCGGTCGTGGTCGAAGGCCAGGGCGACTTTACCAATATTCCAGGAGTGCTAGAGGCGAGCTCGCGGAACGGGACGTGGCATCTGGCTCTGGAAATTGGCACCGATCCCCAGGACGTGTTTCGGGCGCTGGCTGCCCGGAGCGGTGTGCGCATTGAGCGCTTTGAATTGGAAGAGCCGTCGTTGGACGACATCTTTATCCACGTGGTGCAGGGGGGCGCGGCCAACCAGGAGGCGGACCATGCGTAACCTATGGCTGATCGCAAAGCACGAGTACCGCCAGACGGCACTCAAGCGGGCGTTTCTGGTGCTGACGTTTGGCCTCCCTTTGCTCCTGGTGGGTTTGATTGTGGTGGCGGTGATGGTGGAGGAATCGGGCGCCAGTCCGCTGCCGGTGGGCTATGTCGATCATTCGGGCAAGTTGGACCTGGCCCGGTATGCAGAGCTGCCAAACCCGGAAGATCGCGTGCAGCTCCGTGCCTTTGCCGATGAACCGTCGGCGCAAGCCGCCCTCAAAGGGGAACAGGTCCAGGCCGTGTTTGTCTTCCCAGCCGACTATCCTGACACCATGCAGACCGACCTCTACTATTTGGATTCGCCGCCAGAGGGAGAAGTCTGGTCGGACCTGGGCGACTTTGTGCGCCTGAACTTGCTCGCCGATTATCCCGAGGATGTCCGCATGCGGCTCTTGGAGGGGCCAGAGGTCACGGTGCAGGATCTGGCCAGTGGCCGCACCTTTAGCGAAAGCGGCGTCATCAACATGGTGCTGCCCTTCATTGCCTCCTTTTTCCTCTTCTTTTCTACCATGTCCGCATCGGGTTACCTGTTGGGTGTGGTGGCCGGCGAAAAGGAAAACCGAACCATGGAGGTCATGGTGACGTCGGTGACGCCAGGACAACTGATCGTCGGCAAGACATTGGGGTTGTTTGCCGCTACCCTGACCCAGCTTGCCATCTATGTCCTGGCGGGCGTGGTGGGGTTATTGATTGCCGGGCGCTTTGTTCCCGAGATACAACAGTTGCAGGTGCCGTGGGCCTATATCGCGCTGGTGGTGGCGTTTTTCCTGCCCACCTATCTCTTGATTTCGGGCCTGATGATCGCCATTGGCTCGAGCGTGGCAGAATTGGAACAAGGGCAGCAAGTGGCGGGGCTTCTCAACCTATTGTTCATCGTCCCCATCTTTCTGACGCCCCTGCTCTTTGAAAATCCGGGCAGCCCGCCGCTGGTCGCCCTTACCCTATTTCCCACGACGGCCTTTCTTACGGTGTCGTTGCGGTGGGGGCTGGGCACGGTTCCTGTGTGGCAGTTGGCCCTGAGTTGGGTGTTGCTGGTGGCCACTGCGGCGCTGACGATCGGGGCGGCGGCGCGCATCTTCCGTATGGGCATGTTACGCTATGGGCAGCCCCTGAATTTCAAGTCGGCCCTGGCCGCCATCCGAGGGAGGTAGGAGGTACGCCATGCGAGATATGTGGTTGGTGATCAAGCACGACATCCGAGCCATACTCCAACAGCGGTCGTTTTGGCTGATGGCTTTTCTGATGCCGGTGTTTCTGGTGGGGTTGAATGCTTTCACGATTATCCAAGAGGGCCGGAATAGCGGCGCTTTGGTGACGCCAGAGGCCGAATCGGAGGCAAGCGCTCCGGCTCCTGAGCCTGTCGTCTTGGGCCTGGTGGATCCGGCCGGGTTGATTCAGACCATCCCTTCGGCCTTTCCCGAGGATCTCTGGGTGCGTTATTCTGATGAGACGACAGCGCGCGCTGCGCTCAAGGCGGGCGAGGTCGATCAGGTGGTTTCCATTCCTGCCGACTATGTGGCCAGTGGGCAGATCGTGGTCTACGATCAGGAATACCAGATCCTAAGCCAGTCTGAGGGCATCAGTGTGGGCATGGACGGCGGCCCATCCTGGATCTTGCGGCTCCTGATCGATAGCAATCTCACCGGGGACGAGTTTCTGGTGGCGACGCTGTTCGATCCTGTGCCCGGGGCCCAGGTCCGCTACCACGCCCTTGCGCCGCAGGAGGAATCGGAAGCCGGTACCCAGGCCATGGCGCTGCTCATCGCAGCCATCATGCCCTATGTCTTTTACTTTTTGCTGGTGATGGCCGGCAGTTATCTGCTGCGCTGCGTGGTGGCCGAAAAGGAGAATCGGACGGCCGAGGTGCTCTTGCTAAGCCTGGATCCCAAAAGGCTGATGGTCGGCAAAATTCTGGCCATGAGTGTGGTGATGCTGATCCAGGTGGTCATCTGGGTGGGGGGCGGGCTCTTGGTGCTGAACCGCGGGGCTGAATGGATGAGCCTAAGCCAGTTTGCCTTTCCGCCGGGATTCTGGATCTGGGCTGCCCTCTACCTGGTGTTGGGCTATGCCCTCTATGCCGCAGTGATGGCGGCCGGCGGCGCGATTTCCCCCAATGCTCGTGAGGGAGGTCAGGTGGTCTGGGTGTTGGTGCTGCCGCTGATGCCTACCTTGATGTTTGGCCAGCAGTTTGCCCAAGAACCGCACGGTGCCCTGGCCGTTGCGCTGAGCCTCTTTCCCTTTAGTGCACCCAGCGCCATGGTCACACGGCTGGCTGTGGCTCCAGTACCCCTGTGGCAGATCCTGCTCAGCCTGGCCCTTTTGGCTGCATCTGCTTATCTGTTCATCGTCCTGGCGGCCCGCTTTTTCAGCTCGGGGAACCTGATTTCGTTGGAGGCCTTTAACTGGCGGCGCCTGGCAACGGGCTGGAAAGAGTCCAGAGATTAGCCCCCTGGCTAATAGTGAATCCCCCAGATGGCCAATGCCTCTGGGGGATTCTTGCTTTATACTAGAGTCATACAATCTTTGATTACCCTGATTTGACGAGGTGAGTTCTATGCGGATTTTACTGGCCGATCCTCAACCCAAAGTGCTGTATGCCCTTCGCGTGCTGCTGGAGCGCCAACCTGGAATCGAGGTCGCCGGACAGGCGACCGATGCCGAGGCAGTGCTACGCCAGGCGCAAGTGGCCCATCCGGATATTTTGCTGTTGGGTTGGGAAATGCCAGGCCGGGAAGAACGGAACCTGATCGCCGCCCTCCGCGAGTGCTGCGAGAAAATTGCCATCATCGCTCTGAGTGGGCGAGCGGGGGTTCGGCAGGCTGCCCTAACGGCCGGCGCCGATGCTTTTGTCAGCAAGGGGGATCCGCCTGAGCAGCTTCTGAATGCGATCAGCAGTTGCTGTCGCGAATAGGACTGTAGCTTGATGGGCGGATCCGGTCGCATGCTCCCCCCATTTTCCCCGGATTTATGAATTGAGAACTTGGCCTGTCCCTGGATTGAGGAAATCTCGTGCAACCGTTGCCAGATTCCTCGAGACGTGGTATGATGGGTTCGGGTGCCAAGTGGCGCTGTCGGTGACTGTCGATTGGCAGGGCAGGGTGAGGAAACCAAGGTGACTCGGAACAGGACGGCAAACCCGCTGATCGTAGGCTGCATAGGCCTCTTTTTTGCGTTGTGGATGAGCGGCTGCGGCCATCCTGCCAACGCCATTTCCACCCACTCTTTGCCCGGACTTGGGCCCGATGGCAGCCGGGTTTTGGAACAGGATGATGTCCCACCTCCCCCCGGCGATGATTATCTATCGCTTCAGGATCTGGTCGCTCGGCGCCTTCAGCAGCGGATCCAGTTCGAGCATGTGACAGAAGAGGAGGGACTGGCCTCTGAGCCGGTTTTTGCCATTACCCAAGATCGCTTTGGCTTTTTGTGGATTGCCAACGACAAGGGTTTGTTTCGCTACGATGGCCTGAACTTTGTGGCCTATAGCCACGATCCGACCGACCCCCATAGTTTGAGCCACAACCATGTGCTCGATATCCTGGAAGATCATTTGGGAATCCTGTGGATAGCCACCGATGGCGGGGGTCTGGACCGATTCGATCGCGACACACAGGAATTCGTGCATTACACTGCCGATCCCAATACCTTGGACAGCCTAAGCCACGATAAGGTCTCTGTCCTCTACGAGGACCTCTACGGTGTGCTTTGGGTGGGTACCTTGGGAGGTGGCCTGAACCAGTACGACCGCAAAGCCGATTCGTTTGTACAGTATCGCCACGATCCCCACGATCCCTATAGCCTGGCTCACGACACCGTGCACGCCATTTGTGAGGATCGAGCTGGCTTGTTGTGGATCGGCACGGATCAGGGGCTGAGTCGTTTTGATCGTCGGACCCATCAATTTATCCATTACCAACACGACTCGGGGAATCCGGGCAGTCTGATCCATGATTCGATCGCATCGATCCTTGAGGATCGGTGGGGCTATTTGTGGATCGGGACGAACGGGGGTGGCCTGGATCGGTTGGATCGCAGGACGGAACGGTTCATTCACTACCGGCACGATGCCGGAAATTCGAATAGCTTGGGCAACGATCTGGTCTCTGTCCTGTTGGAGGATAGCAGTGGCACGTTGTGGGTCGGCACCCAGGGCGGAGGGCTCCACCAGTACGACCGGGAGAATGATCGGTTCATTCGCCATCAGTATGTGCCAGGCGATCCGTATAGCCTGAACAACAACCATGTGAACGCCCTGTTCGAAGATAGAGAGGGCACGCTGTGGGTGGGGACGACGCGCAACCTGGACAAGTTTGCCCGCCAACGGGCCAAGTTCGACCAGTTCCTGGCCTATGAGCATGTTCAGGTTGTGTTGGAAGGTCGTGATTCGTCGGTGTGGGTGGGTACGTTGGACAAACTCGTGCACCTCACGGAAACCTTGACCGAGATCGCCCGATATGCCCACGATCCCGAGGACCCCGATAGCTTGAGTGACGGCTGGGTGCAGGCTCTGTACCAAGATCGGGAGGGAATCCTCTGGATCGGATTGATGGGAGGCGGACTCGACCGCTTTGATCCCGCCTCGGGTCGGTTTGTCCATCATCGGCACGAACCCACCGACCCCAATAGCCTGAGCAGTGATATCGTCAACTTAATCTATGAAGACCAAGCGGGCGTTCTGTGGGTGGGCACCGATAGTGGGCTGAATCAGTACGATCGCGACCAGGGTGTGTTTCGGGTCGTGCCTACGGAACCGGATGTGCTCGGTGCACCGTCGCTGGAGAATGTGGGACCGATTTTGGAGGATCGGACGGGCGCGCTGTGGGTGGGTGTGTGGGGCGATGGACTCAGGCGGTTGGAACCGGGCACCGATCAGTTCGTGGCTTTTCGGCACGAGCCTTCCAATCCGCAAAGCCTCAAGACCAATTTCGTCACCTGGTTGTTCCAAGATTCCTCTGGGCGGATGTGGGTGGGAACGGACAGCGGTCTACATCAATGGTTGCCGGCGGAGAACACCTTCTTCCTGTATGGCAGTGAATCGGGTCTGCCGTCCGATACCGTGGATGTGATTGTGGAGGATCAGGACGGCAAGCTCTGGCTGGCTGTGGGGGCGGGCCTTTTCAAGTTCGATCCCGATGCCGGGACCTCGACCCACTATGACGGCGACGATGGCCTTCGAGCAGGTGGATACTCCAGCGGCATTGCGCGGCGCGGAAATGGTAGGGTTCTGTTTGGCGGCGTGGATGGCATCGATGTTTTTCTTCCACAGCAGGTCTGGCCCAACCCCTACGTTCCACCCGTCGTCCTGCTTGCCGTGCGCCAGGATGGCAAAGAGATCGAGGGGCAGCGAGCCTGGGAGAGTGTTGATTCGCTGAGCTTTTCCTGGCCCAACAGCGATTTCGAATTCGAGTTTGCTGCCCTCAGCTATACACAACCCGACAAGAACCTGCACGCCTACAAGCTGGAAGGCTATGATAACGATTGGCACATGATCGGCACCCAGCGGGTGGGGGAGTATCGCAATCTGCCGGGGGGTACCTACACCCTCCGCCTGAAGGGCAGCAACGATGATGGGATCTGGAATGACACGGGGCTGTCCATTCGGATTGCTGTGGCGCCGCCGATTTGGGAGACCTGGTGGTTCCTGGGCTCGGCGGTGTTGGTGCTGGCAGGAGTCGCTTTTGCCGGCTATCGGCTGCGGGTGCGGAGCGTTGAGACGCGCAGCCAGCATCTTTCCGACCTGGTGACCGAGCGCACGGCGGAGCTTTCGCGCATCAACGAGCGCTTATCGCGCGAGATTCTCGAGAGGCAAAAAGCCGAAGACGCGCTGGCCAGGCGGGCTGCCGATGCGGCTGTGATAGAGGAGAGAAGCCGGCTGGCCCGCGAGCTGCACGATGCGGTCACACAGACCCTGTTCTCGGCCAGCTTGATTGCCGAGGCCCTCCCCTCCGTGTGGGAGGCCGACCGAGAGGAGGGCCTCCAGCTCTTGAAGGACCTTCGTCAGTTGAGCCGCGGAGCCTTGGCAGAGATGCGGACTCTTTTGCTGGAACTTCGCCCCACGGCCTTGATGGAATCCAGCTTTCGCGATCTGTTGCGCCAGCTTGGCGAGGCCATTGCGGGCCGGATCGGGGTGCCGGTGCAGGTGACGGTTGAAGGGACGTGCGATTTCCCGGCCGATGTTCACGTGGCCCTCTATCGGATTGCTCAGGAAGCGTTGAACAACGTGGTCAAGCACGCAGAGGCCACTCAGGTGCGGGTTTTCCTAACGTGCACACCGGACCCAGTGGACGTTGACACAACACGGCACCAAGAGGTAGAATTGGTCGTTGAGGATAATGGACGAGGCTTTGATCCAGAGCGGATCTCTTCCGACCATTTGGGACTCAACATCATCCGCGAGCGCGCTCGGGATATTGGCGCTCATTTCGAGATCAAGAGCGAACCCGGGTGGGGTACGCGGATCCGGATTTTGTGGAAGGAGTGAGGACATGAGTGCATCCGAGTCGATTCGCGTCATGATTGTGGACGATCACAGCATGGTGCGCCGTGGATTGTCGACGATCCTGAAGGTGCGACCCGAGCTGGAGTTGGTGGCTGAGGCATCCAACGGCAAAGAAGCCATCCGATTGTGCGAGCAGGTGCAGCCGGATGTCATTCTGATGGATCTGCTGATGCCCGAAATGGGCGGGGCCGAGGCCACGCGGATCATCTGTGAGCGCTGGCCTCAGGTGCGGATCATTGCCCTCACCAGCTTTCAGGAAAAAGACCTGGTGCGCGAAGCCCTGAAGGCCGGGGCGCTCAGTTATCTGCTCAAGAACGTGTCGGCGGAGGACCTGGCTGCCGCCATTCGCGAAGCTCATTCGGGGCGCACGATTCTGGCCCCTGAGGCGGTTCAGGCTCTCATTCAAGAAGACCGCCGGGTGACTGCTGCGACGCCCGATCTGGCTTCCACGTATGAACTCACCTCGCGGGAACAGGAGGTTCTGGCTCTGATGGTCGAGGGGCTCAGCAATCCCGACATTGCTTCCCGTCTGGTGGTCAGCCGCTCGACCGCCAAGGCGCACGTCAGCAATATCCTGTCCAAACTGGGGGTCTCCAACCGGGCTGAGGCGATTGCCATGGCCTTGCAGCACGATTCTGTCAAACCTGACACCTAGAGCCCTGACCAGCTCAGGATTAGCCAGGTGGCTAGGATGAGATTCCCCAGATGGCCGATGCGTCTGGGGAATTTCTATACTATACTGAGACCATAGAACGGGGCCGAACCCCACCGGTCGATCAACAGATCGGACACCACCGCAAGCGGTGAGGGAGGAGGACAGAATGTTCTCAAGCAGCTGGATAACCGATGGGATGGTTCAGGACATGCGCTGGATTCCGGTGCAGGCACAGTGGGGCGGCAAGATGATGGGGTTCGCCCAGACAGGACTCGAATCTGTAGGCAAGAACACCCGGCGGGGAGGCGAGATGTTGCGCCAGCTCGGTCACAAGCTGGTGATCTGGGGGAAAGGCCTGGAGAGCACAGGGTTGCCGAGCAACAGCCATATCAGCTTTATTCTGTAGAGAAAGCGACGCGGAGTTCCCCGCATTCGATTGAAAATCTGCCAACCTGGAGCGGCAGCGAGCAGTAAAGGAGGCCCAAATGTCTCAGGAACTTTATATCGCCGAGATCACCATGTTCAAGCAACTGACAGAACGGCGACAGGAGATTCGACGTATCGAGGAACAACGTCTCGCCAGGCAGCGACAGGGATGGTTAGCGAAGCAAGGATGCCGTTTCCTTTGTTACCTGGGCAATCTGTTGGTGGTGTGGGGTCAGCGGCTCACGCAGTGCAGCCTGCCCCCGTCCATGGTACTGCGAGGCGATGCCAACCGGGGTAACTAGGGGCGCGGGCGGACAGGAAATACCCCTGACTGACGAGTCCTTGGGCAAGAAAAGGCTCTCCAGGTGGAACTTTTACCTGGAGAGCCTTTGTTTTGTTCCCGGCAAGAGTGCGTCTGGGGGGACGAGTTATTGCCGCGATGCTTGGGCGCGCTCGATGGCCTGCTTTTCCTCATTGGTGAGAGAATGGGCAGAGCCCCAGCCGATCATCGGTTTGGCATAGACCCGGGTGGTATCGCGGGCATGCAGGCTTGAGATCAAGATGCCGTCTCCACGCGCATCGGCCAGGGCAATGGCAAAGCTCTGGTCTCCCCCTGTATCGCTAAAGGGATTGAATCGTACGACCCCCACGTGCTGCAAGTCGAACACGGACTCTTTTTTCAATTCGTGAGCCAGCGCGCCAATCTCTTCCACCTGCTGAACGGCTGTTTGAACCCGGCTGATGTGGTCTTGGAGGATCTGTTCTAGGTTACCCCCCGACGTGCCCGTCATCAGATGTTGATATTGCCCCAGCAGCCGTTGCTGACGGGCCAGTAGCAAGACCACACCGCCCAAGGCCAGCAGAGCCAAGATCAGGGCCACAACGGCCAGGGTCCCCGCACTGGTGCTAAACAGACTTGCCCCACCTCCCATGCCTCACCTCTTTGCTCCGAGTTGCGAACGGCGCGGTCGCCCAAGGCATGTGGTTTTGAGCCTTTGGGAAATCGGTCGGGCCTGCCGCCATTCTGTGGACTGTATTGTACCCAAGGCCGGGCCAATTGGCAAATTGGCCGCCAGGGGCAGGGTTGGGCGTGTCGAGGCCGTCCATTTGGAATTGACCGGTGGCAGTGGTATAGTTGGGGTTGTCGGTGTGCTGGGGATGGCGCCGGTCCAAGGGCGCGGGTTCTCCAGACCCCTCGGTGCGGGCAAGCCCAATTTGCGCGGAAAGAGTGTGCCATGACCAAACTACTGATCGCTACCAACAATCGCGGCAAAGTGCGCGAGTACGAAGAACTCCTGCCCGACTTGCCAGTGGAAATCACGTTTCCTGCTCGGGAAGGGCAGTGGCTGGAGGTCGAGGAATCGGGCGATACCTTTGAGGAGAATGCCTGCATTAAAGCGCGGGCCTTTGCCCGCCACAGTGGCTTGCTGACCCTGGCTGATGATTCGGGCTTGGAGGTCGATGCCCTGGGCGGCGCGCCGGGGGTCTACTCGGCGCGGTATGCCGGGCCCGGTGCCAGTGATGCCGACCGCTACCATAAGTTGCTGGAGGCTCTGGCTCAGGTTCCCGAAGGCCAGCGCTCGGCCCGTTTCCGCTGCGTCATCGCCGTAGCTCGGCCCGATGGCCGGGTAGAGACGGCCGCCGGTGCGTGCGAGGGGCAGATCGGCTTTGAGCCGCATGGGGACTATGGCTTTGGCTACGATCCGGTGTTCCTCGTGGCAGACCAGGACGGGAAGACCATGGCCGAGCTGCCCCCGGATGTGAAAAATCGGATCAGCCACCGGGCGCGCGCTGTGGATGCCGTCCGCCCCATTTTGGCCCGTTTGTTGCAGGAGTCCGTCTAGAGTTTTTCCACCCAGTCATATAGCGCCCGAGCAACGGCCTCGGGTCGCTCGATCTGGATCATGTGTCCGGCGCCGTCGATCAGGTGCAGGCGGGCGCCCGCGATCTGGTCGCGCAGGTAGACCGAGTAGCGGACGGGCGTCATCCGATCCTGGGTGCCGCAGAGGACCTGGGTGGGCTGAACGATCTGCGACAATTGCCCCCGCACATCAAAGGCGTCGCAGGCGAGGAAATCGCGGCGCAGAATCTCGACAGGTGTGGCGCCGATCTGGTGCTTTCCCATCCTCACCATCTCGGGCACGGCTTGGGGCCCAAAGGCCCAGGTCCCGAGGGTTTCCACAGCCGCCGCCGGGTCCTGGCGCAAGCTCTCCAGCAGGGCTGGCGCCACCGGCAGGCGCGCCCCCGTAGCGATCAGTCCCAACCCCGCCACGCGCTCGGGGTAGCGAAGGGCCACGTCCAGGGCGATGGCGCCTCCCATCGAATGACCCACCCACACCGCCTGGGCCAAATCGGCCGCATCGAGCAAGTTCACCAGCCAATCGCCATAAGCGGCGATGGTCGCCTGTCCCGCTCCCCGCGACCTTCCATGCCCGGGCAGATCGGGGGCCAGGCTCAGCGAGTGGGGCAGGTTGCGAATCTGGTACAGCCAATTCTGATGGGTGCCGCCCGCGCCGTGGATCAAGAGCACCGGCGCGGTCCTCTGGGAGAGGGGGCGCCGGTGCGCATAGTATGCCTGCTGGCCTGCCACTGGAAGGATCGGCATGGGTGGTGCCGTGGCTTGGCCGGTTATTCTCGAGGTGTGGCAAAGATGCGCACGTGGCGGCGGGGATCTTTGCCATAACTGTGGGAGACCAGGTTCGATTGCCGCGCCAGATCGTGTTGCATGCGCCGTATGTAGGAATTGCGCGGCGAAAGGTCGACCGACTTTTTCCCCGATAGCACTTGACGGATGGCATCTTCGGTTTCTCGCAAAGCCACCGTCAATGGGTCGGTGTCGGCCACGTCGAGGCCAAAGAGATCGGCCAGGCAGGTCTCCATCTGATTCACCGTGTTGGAGCGCAACACGTGAATGGGAATGCCCCGGCGCTCGGCATCGGCGATGGGTTGAGGTCGGCGCCGATAGTAGTTCTTGAGGGTCATGACCACGTCGGCGTGGCGGATCTCTTCCACCATCTCGATGGGCAGATGCAGGTTGCTGGCGGCCTGCGCCAGTCGGTTTTTGGCGATGCCATACCCATAGATGCGCAGCAATCGGGTGGGTTTGGCCGATACCATGTCGCTGGTACGGATGGGCGCGTCCTCCCGTTGCAGCCGGGGGGCGGGCGCAGGCTGCTCGATCTGTACCTTGCCTGCCTCGTCCCGATACCGAATCTCGGGGGGATGGGCGCGCCCACGGAGCAACGCGTCCACCGATGCCGCGACGTCGCGGTGGACCACCAGATGTTGCCAGTCCTTGATCTCGATGACGACGCTAAAGGTGGGCGGAGCTTTTCGTTCCAGGACAGTTTTTTGGGTTCCCCGCCGCCGTGCTTCTTCATCGCTCAGGGTGACCGCCTGAATGCCCCCGATCAGATCGCATAGGGTGGGGTTCTGTAGTAGATTATCCAGGGTGTTGCCGTGGGCCGTGCCCACCAGTTGCACGCCTCGCTCGGCGATGGTGCGGGCGGCAGCCGCCTCCAGTTCGCGCCCGATCTCGTCAATGATGATCACTTCGGGCATGTGGTTTTCGACGGCTTCGATCATCACCTCGTGCTGGAACTCGGGCGTGGCGACCTGCATCCGCCGTGCCCGGCCAATGGCCGGGTGGGGGATGTCGCCGTCGCCGCCGATCTCGTTGGCCGTATCGACGACCACGACCCGCTTGTGGGCGGATAGCACCCGGGCCGACTCGCGCAGCAGGGTGGTCTTGCCCACGCCGGGTCTGCCCAGCAATAGAATGCTCTGCCCCGATTCGAGCAGGTCACCGATGATGTCGACGGTGCCATAGACGGCTCGGCCCACGCGCAAGGTGAGGCCGACAATTTCTCGCGCCCGGTTGCGGATGCACGAGATGCGGTGCAGGGTCCGCTCGATGCCCGATCGATTGTCGGACGTAAACTCGCTGACCCGGCTGACCACATAGTCGATCTCTTCGCGAGAGACTTCGCGGTCGCTCAGGGTGACTTCGCCCTTGAGAAAGCGGGCTTCGGGCGTCCGCCCCAGGTCCATCACCACTTCGAGCAGGTCGTTCCCGTGATTGTGTTGCCGAATGGATTCAGAAATCTCTGGAGGGATGATGCTCAGCAACGCCTCCAGATCGTCGGTAATCTTGTTCTGCATATACTCCTCAACGTCCAATTCAGCGTGAATCGGCTTTCCTTCGCTCGGTTTGGATTCACGCGTGGTGATTCATTTACTGTTTTGCAGCGAGCCGGCCGTTGGAGGTTTGGAAATCGGGTTCGCCCGTGGCACGATAGGTGGGCGGCACCGGTTCGGCGCTGCTCTTGAGGGCGGGGGCCAGCTCCTGCGTAGAGGTCTTGACCCAGGCCAAGGTGGGTTTGGCCATCAGAGACCTTGTGGCAATCTGTCGGAACCCCGCCTCGTCCAGCGCGCTGTGCAGTCCGCTTTCGTATTGCCGCACGTCGGTGTAGATGGGCCGTCCCGATCGATCGGCCAGGGTTTGTACTGCGCGCTGGATCAGCGCCCCGGCCATCTGACGTGCTTCGGGATGGATCCACACGTGCATCCAGTGGCCATAGCTCCCGGTGTAGAGTTCGATCTCGCCCATGAGATCGTTTCCGTCATTGTCCCGCAGCACCAGGCGCCGGCTGTTGCGCTCGTTGGCAAACGTGGTGACGATCCCCCCCTCTGCCTGTCGAACCCGTTGGGGGGTGATGGCCACCCGCAGCTTTTGAATTGAGGCCCAATCCTCCGGGCGCTGGGGCTCGAGGGCGAGGCCTGGATGGTCTCCTGAAGACTCGTCCGGCGGCACCAGTCGATAGATGTCCTCACTGGTGTACAAGGTAAAGCCCGCCTGCTGAAAGGTATCCACCTCAGAACCCGATTCGGGCAGGCTGGCAAAGATGCGCTGAATGCCCCGCTTGGCCGCTTCGAAACAGGCCCCGTCCAGCAAGCGTGCCCAGGCCCGCGCCGTCTGATGATTCTCTGCCAGGGTAGGCGCCAGAAAGGCCACATCGGCCGCCGCCTGGTGGGGGCGGTAGCGGATCTGCACAAAGGCCTCGCCCTCGTGGGGATCGTACAGGACATAGGTGGGCTGGCCCATGGCTTGTTGCGTCACAAAAGCCAGCCACGCCTCTCGCAAGGGCGCAGGGGGCTGCGTGAGATCCTGGCGGGGGATAAGCGATATCCCTTTCCGCTGCAAACGGTACAGGCGCAAGCTGTCGCTTGGGCTAAACGGTCCCAACACTCTCGGTATTCGATCCTTTCCCTCTGCATTGTACACGGTTTTGCCGCGGTTGGCAAGCCCTATCCTACCACAAACGGCGCAAAAAAGCCCGCTCGGTCAGGAGCGGGCTTGAGGGATCTCTGTTCACTCGGCGGAGGGAGTGCGGCGGCGCCGGCGCAGCAGGCGGCGGATGATCCAGACGATGAAAAGAACGGGCAGGATGAGTAGCAGTAGGATCGGCAGCAAGTAGACGATAAACCAGATGACGACGTCGCCCAGGGTCTTGAGGGCATCGACCAGGGCGCGGGCGGCATCGCGCATGGTACGCGCCGGTGTCCAGGTTTCCTCGACCAGAGGGGGTTCCACCTCTTCGGGATACAGCTCGACGGTGATGGTGGCCATAGCCGAGAGCTTTTCCAGGTAGGCCATTCGGCCCTTGACCTGTTCGATTTCGGCCTGGGCCTCGTCGAGATGCTCGTAGACGGCCAGCACGGCCTCGGTATCCTCAGCATCGCCCAAGAATTCCAAGAGTTCCGCTTCTTTGGCTTCCAGGTGGCGCAGGCGCGATTGCAGATCGACGTATTGGTCGGTGACATCCTCGCTGGTGGCGCTTTCCCGATTGACTTCAATGGCCAGGTCGCGGAGCTGGGCCATTGTATGCTCGAATTGCTCGGCCGGTACGCGAATGGTTAGCGTGGCCAGCAACTGGTCATTGGAGAGCCAAGATTCCGAGCCGATGGCATAGCCTCCCACACTGCGGGCGATGGCCTGCACGGCATCGACGCTATCCTCGGTACTCTTCACGGTGAGGGAGATGGTGGCGTTCCAGATGATCATGCGCTCGACGGAGGTTTGCCCGAGAAGGGCGGGGTCCGAGTCGGCAGCCGGGGCCGAACCAGCGATTGTTCCTCGCTCGCCAGATTCCATCTCGATCTCTTTGACGGCCTCGTATTGAGGCGCCTCTGCGGGAGCCACCAAGTCAGAGGCGCTGCCCAATGCCGATCCACACGACAGAAGAAGGCCTGCAATTACGACAAACGCCAACAGCTTGGATATTCGGTGAACCATGGTCTTTCCCCTCCTTTAGGGCCAGTGAAATCGTGTTACGTGCCTCTTAGACGCCCAAAGCGGGAGCCAGGTTCCCTGCTTTGTCGGAAAAGGAGCGTCGAGTGCCCAACGACATAGGGTCAGGCCCGCTCCCCAATGTGTACGGCGACGGTGCCTAGCATCAGCCGCCGATAGCGAGCACGGCGCCAGCCCGTCTGGTGCATGACCTCCACGATCTGATCGGGCGACAAAAAAGCGCCGACCGAATGGGGAAGGTAGGTGTAGGCCGATGTTTCGCCGGCGACCAATCGCCCCACCAGGGGCACCATGTGATAGAGATAAAAGTCGTAGAGCTGGCGGAACAAGGGCGTTTGTGGTTGGGTGAATTCCAGGCAGGCCACCCGCCCGCCGCTGCGGGTGACCCGCGCCATTTCGGCAAAGGCAGCGGGAATGTCATTTACGTTGCGCATGGCAAACCCAGTCACCACGGCGTCAAAGGTGGCATCGGGAAAGGGCAAATTGAGCCCGTCGCCTACCGTCCAGAAGGGTGGATGATCCAGGAGTTCCTGTCCCAATCGGTGTTGGATCTGGGCCTGTTTCTGCCGAGCCAGTTTGACCATGTCTGGCACGAAATCAAGGCCCACGACGATGGCCGGGGGCTGCTGTTTCAATAGTTCAAAAGCCAGGTCGCCGGTGCCTGTGGCCATGTCCAGCACGCGCGCCGGGGCGCCCTTTCGGGCAAGAAGATCGGAGCCCAGGGCTTGGGCGGCGGCATATCGTCGCCAAGAATTGTCGCGGCCCAGGGCCATGATCCGGTTCATCCGATCGTAATACGGTGAGATACGGGTGAACATCTCGCGGACAAAGCCTTCTTTTTGCTCTGGGGCAGGCAAAGGGCTGGGTTTGGAGTTATTTTCGGCCATGACGGTGCTCCTTTGGTAGGTTGGGCTGTGGTCTATGGGTTCCGGCTCGCGTTGCTTGCCACCGGTAGATAGATCCAGTGGAAGGAACTGCGGTCGACGGGTGTCGGTTCGACAGACGGCAGTATCGTGATCTCGCCGATCAAAATACGGTCATCGGGCAGTCTTTGCCCTTGCGCGTCCCATGCAGGCAGGCGTGTGTCGGTCTCGGCGCGGTACATGCCGATCTCGATTTGGTGGATTCCAGGAGGCGCATCGGGAAAGATGGCAAAGCTGTATCGGTCGGCAACGATCTCACCGGGTTGCCACTGGGTGGTGGGGTGGGTGCCGTCCAGGGGAAGGCCGTCCTTTTGGCCGGTCACTTCCATGGAGGGACCCAGCAAATGGGTAAAGACCGTGTAACTGATGTCCATGGGACCCAGGCACTGCCAGTACAGGGTAAAGCCCACCAACTCGCCAGGGCGAGCGGTGTCGGTTTCCAGGTCATAGCCCAGGAAGCGGACGCCCTCGCCCAATGTAGCCAGCATCGGGTGGGATGCGACCCGATCGGAGGGCGTGGGGACGGGCGTGCCCGTAACGGGAGTCTGATCCCCTTGAGGCTGCTCCACCTGCACGCGCCCCAGGGTGATGCCCTCGTCGCCAGCCCCGAGAGCGCGCCGCACCGCGGACCACAGACCGGTCCGTTGAAGGGGAGGCTCGGCGACCAGGGTGACCCGGTAGAGACCGGCGGGCGCATCCTGGGGCAGGCGCACCAGAAACTGCCCTTTGAACTGGTCGCCGGGTTGCCATCGGTTGGTGGGGTGGGCGTCGCCGGCCGGTCGGATCGGCCTATCTTGCCACACCGTTCCGATTTGGTCGATCAGTTGGAGGCGGAATTGCGCATCGGGCAAGGGCGCCTCTGTGGCCTGCCAATAGAGGGTAACGGCCAGACGCTCGCCAGGGGTCAGTTGGGCGGGCGCCAGGTTGTTGCCCAGCAGGCGGAGCCCACCGTACTGCACTGCCTGCCGGTTTTCGATCTCTTCCCTGTCGACCGACGTGAGGGTATCCGAAGTCGGAACCGTCACGGTACCCAGTAACACCCGGTCGCCCCGATTGGCGCTCGACGGGGCGACCAGCGGTGGGATCGAACCGCCCCGCGGTCCCAAACAGCCATCCTCGCTGGGGCGGCTGACCAGCACCATTTCGATCTGGTAGTCGCCGGGCGGAGTGCCGGGCTGGATGGCCAGTTCGTGCTCGTCGTACAAGAGCAGTCCGGGCTGCCACTGCCACATGGGATACAGGCCGTTGTAGGGACACTGCTCGCTCTGGCCCCAGAGCTGTCCCTGGTCGTCCACCAGGCGCAGGACCACGCTGGCTTCTTCGGGGATGGGTTCGTCGATGGCCCAATAGAGCTTGAGGTGCAACCTCTCACCTGCTTGGGGCGTCGTAACCAAATGATAGCCGGTCAGACGCAACGCCGAGCTGTATCGCACTTCAAGGGGTTGCGCTCCCAGGGGCAGGCGCCCCACCGAGGGCCAGGTGGGCAGATAACTGGCCACCAGCACCGACGAGGCGTAACTGTGGACCGGTTTATAGTCGGTGCGAAAGGCATTGGCATCCAGCCAGCGTTGAGGCACGCGACCCTTATCACCCCAGGGCGGGGTGTTGGAGAAGGCCAGCCAGATGCGGTCGTAGCGCCCGCGCAGATCTTCCAGGGCAGTGATGGTATCGTCGCGCGATCCGTTGAGCAAGGGAAGGCCGATCCAGGGCACGCCGCTATCGGCATAGTAGCGATAGAGTTCGGCGATGTGGGGCGGCTCGACCACCACTACGTCGCCGGGGCGGGTGTGCTCGCGGAGATAGTTGCCCCATTCGCGATGGTTGTCTTTGTCGTAGGTCGGGTCGTGGAAATAGTTCCAGGTAGATAGGCCCATGCCAAAAACCATCAGCCCGGCGCCGAGGAACGAGACTATCGCCCACCGTCCGCGCAGCCTTGTCAGGCCCGTGCCCACCAGCAGGTAAAAGGCGGGGCTGATCACGATCATGTGCCGGCTGTTCATGTAGGTGGGCTGCACGTGCGAGATCAAATAGAGGACAGCGATGGGCACCAGAAGATAGCCACCCCACAGCAAGCCGGCCAGGCGGTGAAGAGGGCGGGGTGGGCGGAGTAGCAGCCCTAGAAGCCCGACGAGGACAAAGGCCAAAAAGACCAGGTCGATGGCCCAGATCGTCCACTGGCTGACTTGGACCGATAGCCCCAGGCTGAACGAGTTGAGCAGGTCGCGCAGCAGATCGGGCAGGGGCACAAAGTAGAAGCCAGGCTGTTGGACGGAGGTGGGCAGGGTGATAAAAGCATAGACCATCAGCGGGAGTGACAACCCCACGACGATGGCCATAATTATCAAAACGACCCTACGATGCCGAGTCGGACGAACCAGCAGGTAGCCCAGCACCATGAGCTCAAAAAAGACTAACAACACACCGAGATACTGGGTCAGTACCAATGCCAGATTGGCCACGACAAAGCCTACGAGCCAAGTTCGCCGGGCGCGCGCGCAGGGAGAGGGTTGCAGGAAGGCGCGGACAAAACTGTAGAACGAGAGAAGTCCGAAGAAGGGAAGCAGGGCGTACATGCGCGCTTCCTGGCCATACCACAGATACATGGGCGACAAGGCCCCAAGAGCGGCGGCAGCCAGCCCGGCGCGCTCATCTACCAATCGCCGGCCTGTTCCATACAGCAGCGGCACGGTCAACACCACGCCGATCAAAGACAGAAAGCGCAGGGCAAATTCGCTCTCGCCCCAGACCCGCACAGCCACCCAGAGCGCTGCAAAGTACAAAGGGGGGTGGTTGTCGATGGTTTCGACGGTGTCGATGTTGTCGGTGAGATAGATCTTGTTGGTGAGGACCGAGGATAGGTCGCCTCTGGCGCGGTGAAGGCTCAGGCTTTCGTCCCACCACAGGCTTTTTTGCCCCAGGTCCAAGACACCCCGGCCAAAGGCGACCAGGATCAAAAGGAGCAACAGCCAACGGCCGAGTTGTAGGGACCTGGAACGAGATATTTCGGGCCAACCAGTCATGGGTTTGGCGTTGGGTTATGCTTTGTCAGGTTTTCCTTCGCGCCAGAGCTGGAGGCGAACCCGAACCAACTCGCGAAAAGCGCGGAGGATCACATCGATGTTGGCGCCCGTCTGACTGCCCGCCACGCGCGGCCGATGGGTGACCGGCAATTCGGCAAAGCGGTATCCGGCCCGCTTGGCCCGTACCAGCCACTCGATGCTAAAGGTCGCCCCGCGCGATTGGATGGTGGGGGCCAGCTTTTCGATGATGTCGCGGCGAAAGAGCTTGAACCCACAGTCCACATCGCGCACGGTGTACCCAAAGATCAGGGTGCAGAGGGTGCTCCAGCCCTTGCCATAGACTACGCGCATAAAGGGATCGCGCCTGGGGGCCCGATAACCCGCAATGAGATCCGCCTTTTCCATGTGCGGTACGAACCTCTCCAGTTCGCTCAGGACGAACTGGCGGTCGGCATCGGTGTAAAAGATCCAATCTTTTTGGGCACTGGTAAAGCCGGTAAATACCGCGGCACCAAACCCTTTATTGACCGGATGTTCCACCAACCGCACGTGGGGATGGGTTTCCATCACGCGACGGGTGACGGCTGATGTGTCGTCGGCGCTGCCGTCGTTCACGACCAGGATCTCATAATCGTCGGATACGGCTTCCAGGGCCGGGGTCGCTTCGGCCACCATCGGTTCGATGTTGTCTGCTTCGTTGTAGGCAGGCAGGACCAGGGAGATGCTTGGTTTCATTGGGTTCCCTCGCGTCACGAATCTCGTTTCTGTCGCTTGCGTCCCAACCCACCCAAAAAGGTGTCGACCAACAGGTTGGGCTTGGCGGGCATGGTCATCGAAGGATCGGTGTCCCAGTCCCCTTTTGCCCGATCTACCATCCATTTATCCCTTTGCTCGATCAGCGCTCCGAACCGCTCGGCGAGGATTTCCCCGTCGCCGGTGCTGATCGTCTCCCGAATGGAGATCAGGGAGGAGATGAGGTCATTGATCCAGCGTATCATATTCTCGCTGTTCATCAGGAACAGCTCGCTGTAGGCTTTGGGGTCACTGGTGGTCAGGTAGGTACCGCTTTCAAAGGCGGCTCCGGCCACCTTGCGCAGTTCCCGCCAGGTGGGGCGTTGAGTCACAGCATCCAGCAGGGCCAGGGCCAGTACCGGCGGGAGTTGGTCCATGCCGCTCATCAGGCCATCGTGTTCGACGGCGTCCAGGAACAGGGGCTTGCCGCCCACGATGTTCACCAGGTTGGCCACCATCTGGACCACCTCGGGCTCTGCCTTGGCCGACGGCACCACGCAGAACAGCCGGTTTTGAAACAGGTCGGCTCGGGCCTTTTCCGCTCCGCCCGAAGCGCCTGCCTCTGCGGAGAGGATCGGGTTCAAGCCCACATAGTGCGCCTGCGGCGGCAATAGTTCATCGGCCCAGGAGAGCACCGGGGACTTGAGGGAGGCAGTATCAAGAATGGTGCATCCCGGTTTTACATAGGGGGCAATGGCCTGGAGCGTTTCCTGGATGCCGCCAATGGGAATGGCCAGAATGATCAGGTCCGATTCCTCGCAGGCCGATATCAGGTTCCACTCGGTTTTGTCCACGGCGTTGAGCTTTTTTGCCTGGCGGCTGGCGGCCGCATCTTTGTCGTGGCCAATGAGTGTCGATGTAACCTCTGATTGGCGCAAGGCCAGGCCAAAGGAGCTTCCGATGAGGCCCAGGCCTACGATGGTAATGGTTGGATTGGTTTTACTCACGTTGCTTTTCTCCACTAAATCGAGATTGGAATTGAGAGATCTCGCCCCCAGGCGGCTCTCATTCCCCCGTTGATGGCACAGATGTCCCCACTAGTTCGCGTTATCGGCGGCTTTGAGGGCCGCCAGCAGCGTGTCGTCCTCTGGGCACATCGGGTCCTCGTGGCAGCGAATCAGCGCCACGGTTTTCGCGTTACAGCCCACCTGACGGGCTAATTCGGCGCCCAACTCGGCGTGGTGTTGCTGGATGAAAAAGGCTCGACGCCAGTTCTTGGAATCGTCGCGTCCCAGGCGGGCCACCAGATCCGGCTGAACGGCTCGCATGAGGACCACGGCGACGCGGTGCCAAAGGCGAATCTTGCCCGCTTGGGTGATGGTCTTGGCGGCATCGTGCAACAGTGCAGCCGCCAACAGGTCCGGATGATTTTGTCCCCTGTTCAGAAGGCTGCGCGCTACCCGCGACCCATGTCGGCGATCGTAACGGCCCATGGCGCGGTAGAGACTCAGCGCCTCGGCAGGCAAGTAGCGCTGAGCCAGTTCTTCGCCTTCGTTCGCGGGTTGGAACCAGCTTCCTACCGCTTGAAAAAACTGCCGGGCCCGGTAGGCGGCGGACATGGATCAGGCGCCCAGAAAAAGGCTCAAAAGGGCATTGACGGGCGCCCCCATGATGCGACCCAGGATGCTGATCCCTCCGATCCAACCAAAGGCCAACAGAGCCAGCAAAAGCACGGGGCCATAAGGGGCCAGTGTGTCCAAAAAGTTGCCCACATCGGCGGCCCATCGCGTGCGCACAGTGGCCAGAATTCCCTGCAACACGTTAAAGCCATCCAGGGGCGGCAGAGGGATCAGGTTGAAAACGGCCAGGCTGACATTGGTCACCACCAAAACCCACAAAAAAGCGGTCAGCAATCCGGGCATGTCCCATCCCAGGCGCAGGGGGATGGCGGCCAACGCAGCCAGCACAAGGTTGGAAAAGGGTCCCGCTGCCGAAGTGAGCCCCATGCCGATACGGGGATGGGTGCGCAGGTTACGGGGGTTGACCGGTACCGGCTTGCCCCAGCCAATGCCCCAACCGCTGAAGGCCATGAATACGATCATCAGCGCGCCCATGGCGTCAAAGTGAACCAGAGGGTTCAAGGTCAACCGACCCAGCCGGCGCGCCGTGGGATCGCCCAATTCGTAGGCCGACCAGGCATGGGAAAACTCGTGGACGCTGATCGAGATGACCAGCGCCAAGAGGAAAAAGGCGGTGCTTTGCAGTTGATCCAAAATTTCCTTCTCCTTCAAGGGAGAGCCGCTCTCTTCGCTTTGAGGGCAAACAATCTCCCCATTTGACCGTGCCCCATTATAGCACAAGACGTGGGAGGTACCAAGTAGGGTTCGCTACCGAACTAGGGCCCTGTCAAAGTCGCGTGCTGGCTCCGGTTGCTCCTCCAAGGAAGCACACCGCAGCTCGTAAGAGTTCCCCCTAACGTCCTGCCCGCTGCGAGTACTCTCGCGCCTAAGCGCCTGTGTACCCACAGGCAGCATCTATTTTGGTCCATAAGGCGTATGGCCCCCCGCCTTCGCGGGGGTGACGCGCCGGTTGCCAGGGTTGCGGCTTTTTCAAAA
>CAZNQW010000022.1:0-27440 GCA_964575225.1 uncultured Anaerolineaceae bacterium
AGATCTACACCCTATCCTACACTCTTTCCCTACACGACCTCTTCCGATCTGACTCGAGCGCCTGGTTGATCTCGCCAAACGTGTGCCTTTCGTTGCCGCGCATCAGCGCCCCGGCGGTGAGATTGGCCAGGCCGGCCTTTTCGGGTGGCTCGCTCAGCGATCCAGCCCACAGGTAGCCGCTGACCACTACAGCGGGGCTGCTGTGGTTCTCATAGACCAGAACCGTGATCCCGTTGGCCAACTGGACTCGGGTGATCATCTCGGGCGATGGAATGGATGCCGCCATGGTCGTTTTCTCCTCCTAGTGGGGCAGGGCCCCTTGGGCCAAATAGTGGCCCATCACCCGGTTGCGGCGCGACAGGTACAGGCTTGCCACCCGCGTGACGTCGTCGACCGTCACCGCCGACAGTTTGTCCAGGTACGATTCGAACCAATCGGTATCGGCCACCACCTCCGAAAAGCCCAGCCAAAACCCCTGATTGGTCACGCTTTCGCTCGAGTAGGCAAACTGGGCCTGCGCCTGTTTGACCGCCGTCGCCAGCTCGTCCTCTGTGATCGGCTCCCCGAGAATGCGCTCCATCTCCCGATCCAGGGCATCTTCCACCTCTGCCAGGCTCCTGCCAGCGCGGACGGTGGTTGAGATGCTGTACAGGAACGGGTCAAGCATGGGCCACACCGAGCCCGATACACCGGCTGCCAGCTCGGTCTCGACCAGCGCCCGATACAGGCGCGAACTGCGATTGGGCGGCGACCCGCCAAACAGGTTCATCCCGCTGGCGCCGGTCAGGATGGCGCTGAGAACGACCATGGGCAGAAAATCCGCATCCCGGGCCGCCGGCGCGTGATACACGGCCTCCAGATAGTCCGTACTGCCCGGCCCCTCCAGATTCACGCGACGCTCCCCCCGCTGGGGGGGCTCGGGGCGGTTGATGGCAGGCGGGTTGGATCGGGCCGGAATGGGCCCGAACAGCTCCTGGATGCGCGCCAACATGCGCGGCGCCTCAAAATCGCCCACGGCGACCACGATGGCATTATCCGGCCCGTAATGGGTTTGGTAATGGCGCCACAGATCGGCGTGGGTGATCCTTTCCAGATCGCACAGGTCACCAATGGTGTCATGGTGATAGGGATGAACCCGAAACGCCGAGGCCACCACTTCTTCGCTGAGCAGGAAGGTGGGATCGTTTTCGGCCCCCTGACGCTCAGAGATGATCACCGTTCGCTCCAGGTCCACCTCCTTGGGATCAAAGAGGGCGTGGGCCATCCGATCCGACTCGATGCGCAGGGCCAGGTCGGCGCGGTCAGCCGGCAGGGTTTCGAAAAAAGTGGTGAAATCCAGCCAGGTCAGGCCGTTCATCATGCCGCCGCTACGGGCGATCTGCTTGTCGATTTCGCCTTTGGGAAAGGCCTCCGAGCCTTTGAACAGCATGTGCTCGGCCCAATGGGCAATGCCCGTGATGCCCGGAACCTCGTTGCGGCTGCCCACCCGATACCACACCCAAAAGGTGGTCACAGGCGCATGCCGGCTTTCTCTGAGCAAAACGGTGAGTCCGTTCTCCAGCGTGTGCTTTTGGATCCTCACTTCCACCTCCAACCCTGCCCTCAGATAGGCCGCCGATTTTCTCTTGCGGCGGCTCGGGGGCGTGGGGTCTATTCTGTGCCTCCCCGGCCTATGGCGCGGTAGACAAACCCCAGCGCTTTCATCTGCGCCGGATCATAGATATTGCGACCATCGACGATCACCGGCTGGCGCATGGACGCTCGCAGCCGGGGCAGCGCCAGGTGCTTGAACTCGTTCCAGTCGGTCACCACCACCAGAGCGTCGGCCCCCTGCGCCGCCTCGTAGGCATCCTGGCACAATTCCACGTGGTGCAAATAGTGATCGGCATTCACCATGGCTACCGGGTCGTAGGCCCGGATCTGCGCTCCCTCGCTTTGAAGGAGGTGGATGATCTCCACCGCCGGCGCCTCACGCATGTCGTCGGTATTCGGCTTGAAGGCCAGGCCCAGAACCCCCACGATCTTTTCGTCGAGGGTGCCCAGCGCCTCGCGCAGTTTGTGAATCACCTGCCGCCTCTGATCGCGGTTGATGTCCATCACCGAGCGCAAGAGCTGGGGATGGCGGCCATGGACGGCGGCCATGTGAGCCAGCGCCTGTACATCCTTGGGAAAACAGCTCCCCCCGTAGCCAATGCCCGCATCAAGAAAGTGCGGCCCGATCCGCTTGTCATAGCCCATGCCCGCGGCCACTTCTTTTACGTCGGCGCCCAGGGCCTCACAGATGTTGGCCATCTCGTTGATGAACGAGATGCGCGTCGCCAAAAAGGCATTGGATGCGTACTTGATCATCTCGGCCGTGCGCAGGTCGGTAATCATGATCGGTGCCCGGAGGGATAGGTACAACTGGGCGACCTGGCCCGCCGCGTCTCGATCCAGCGAGCCGAGTACAATCCGATCGGGATACATGAAATCGCCAATGGCCGAACCTTCACGCAGGAACTCGGGGTTGCTGACCACCGCAAAGTCGATGGGCTCGGGCTGGTAGCGGCGCACAATGTCGGCCACCCAGTCGCCCGTGCCGATGGGCACGGTGCTTTTGTTGACGATGATCAGCGGGTGTTTCATGTGCCCTGCAATGGCCGTAGCGGCCTCACGGACATATTTCAGATCGGCCTCGCCGCCGCTGCCCTGGGGTGTACCGACGGCGATAAAGGCAAATTCGGCTTCATCCAGCCCTTCGCCGTACGAGGCCGTAAAGTGGAGCCGGTCGGCCTGGGCGTTGCGCCGGACCATCTCCTCCAAGCCCGGTTCGTAGATGGGCATCACCCCGGCGCGCAGATTGTCGATCTTGACCTGGTCCACATCCACACAGGTAACTTGGTTGCCCAGGTCGGCAAAGCACGTGCCTGTCACCAATCCCACGTAGCCGACGCCAATCACACAGATCTTTCTCATAGAAACTGCCCCTCGAAATATCCAAATCAGCTCGTACAAAGCAACGGATGGACCACACAAGGTGTGCCTATCTCCGGTGCCACCGTTCCAGAACTATACCACAGAAAAAAGCCATTTCAAAATGGGGTCTGTGGGGCTGCATTCCTATCTCTCCACAATCAATTGTGCGGCCTGCGTCCAAAAACCCTTGCTATTTGCCTGCTTTTCCTGTATAATGCAGACAGCTATGGGGGCCGGCCCCGGTTTTTTGTGATGCCTGGCATCGGCCGGACGAGCCCCCGACCTGATTGATTGGGAGATAGGATGTTACGCGAACGAGTCACCGAAGATGTATACGTGTTTATTAGCGCCCTCTATGCCGAGGTCGCTGCCACGGTGATCGTGACCCCCGACGGCGCGGTGGTCATCGATACCCTGCCCTTTCCCAGTGAGACGATCCAAATCCGCGATTTCGCCCGCTCTCGTTGCCCCAAGGGTATCCGCTACGTGATCAATACCCACCACCACGCGGACCATATCTACGGGAGCTACCTGTTCCCCGAGGCCGAGCTGATCGCCCATCGCAAATGCCGCGAGATCCTCCTTCGGGTGGGCGAAGAGAGCCTGGCTCGGGCCAAGGCCCAGACCCCGGCCCTGGCGTCCGTTGAACTCCGTGTCCCGCAGATGGTCTTTGAGGTCGATCTGCTGTTGCGGTTGGGCGAAAAAACGATCCACCTGATACACGCCCCGGGGCATGCGCCCGATGGGCTGATGGTACACCTCCGCGAGGACAAGGTCTTGGTGGCCAGCGACACGGTGACGCCCGTGCCGCTGATCGCTCAGGGCGATACCACCGCCCTGGCCAAGGCCCTGAAGGAAATTCGCGACATGAACTTGGAGAACGTCGTGCAAGGGCACGGCGGGGTCTTGTTGCGCGGGGAGATCGAGGAAACGGTCGACTCGAGCATCGCCTACCTGCACAACATCGAAAAACGGGTCAAGGCCATCGTGGATAAGGGGCAACCGCGTTCGGCCCTTAAGTCGATCGATATCGAAGCGTGCGGCAAATCGCGGATCGCCCTGGGCGGGTTGGTCCAACGGCTGCACCTGGCCAATCTCGAATCGCTGTACGCCCAAATGACGGAAGAAGAAACGGCCCCCGGTGAGTGACGCAGGCAAGAAACCAGGCGCGGATCGGGTTCAGCAGCTCGCGTCGACGATCGCCCATCTCAAGCCGGAAGAAAAGGAACAGCTATTCCGACTCCTGGCCGAGCGCCAGGAGTTGCCGTCCGGGGTTCGTGTCCAGCCGACCCCGGCCCCTCCCGAGTTGCGGTCAGCCAACCCTCGCAAAAAGCAGGCCCCCGACTATGTGCTCATCTTTGACGGGGGCAGCAAGGGCAATCCCGGCTGGGGATATGGCAGCTATCTCATCCGGCGCGTGCAGGATGGCGCCGAACGGCTCCAGCGCATCGAATTGGGTGACGACTATACCAACAACGAAGCCGAGTATGATACGCTGATTGCCGCCCTCAAGGATTTGATCCAGCGCATCGAGGCCGCCCACCGCAGCCCCGGCGAGTTCTCGATCGAAATTCGCGGCGATAGCGAGCTGGTCATCAAGCAGATCCTGGGCAAGTGGAAGGCCCAAGATCCCCGCATGCGCGATCGCCGCGATCAGGGCCGCCAGTTGTTGGCAAAATTCGGATCCTTTAGCCTGATCGCCCACCCCCGCCAAGAGAGCGTGAACGTCCTGGGACACTAGCGCCCCAGGACCCGCCCGCGGATTTCACCCTATCAGGTAATATTCGGTCTGCCGGCCCGACAGCCAATAGGTCTGGTTGCCGGTCAGCGCCGCCTCCTCTTCCACTGGGAACATCACCTCTTGCCCGTCCCACTCGGGGACGGCTTTTTTGGCGTTGAGTTCAATGGAATAGCAGGTGTGATCGAACAGGGGGTAGTCGCCCTGCCCGGGCACGCCCTCCTGATGATCCCACAAGCCGATGGTCGGCCCTGCAGCGTGACCATGGTAGCCGATGGGATGGGTGTAGATCATGGCCTGGATGCCCTGCTCTCGAGCCTGGTCTAGCGCTGCCTTGAGCACATCGTTGCCCGTTTTGCCCACTTGCATGGCGTTCAGGTGCAGATCCTGGAGCCGGTTGGCATCGGCCAGTCCCGCTTTGAGTCCGGCCGGCGCGTCGGCCTCGCCGGGCTTGAGGACATAGGCCAGTTGCTGCTGATCGGTCGCCAAGCCCAGATAGAAAAAACCAATGTCGCAATGCAAAAGATCCCCGGGCAGAATCACGTTTCTCCGCTCGCCGCTCTGTTTGCCGATCAGGCCAAAGGTCAGCCCCTGCGCCTGGATATCGATGGTGGGCTGGAACCAGGCTTGCAGGCCCAGGTCAAGCATCTTTTGACGCATCCACCATACCACGTCGTCGGTGGTGGTGACCCCCGGCTGGATCACCCGGCTGGAAAAGGCTTCGGCAATAATGGCATGGCCGATCTCGACGATGCCGGGGTACACGACTAACTCGGGCTCGATCCGGCGCTCCAGCCAGCCCACCGTTAAGCGCTCGGCCCCTTGAATCCGCTGCGCGTAGGTCTCGCCCAGGGCAGCGACCAGATTGGTGTACTCGTTGTGGGTCAGGCCATCGGCAAAGGCCGAGGTCTCGGAGATGTTCAGCCCGATGGTCTGGGGGTCGCGCTCGCGGATCAGCCGGGCCAGGCATTCATATTGCCCTTCCTGCTCGGGGTCCCAGGCCGCGGTGTAGAAATCCCCGTGGCCGTAGCGATCCAGGGTCAACCGCTCGACGCGGCCATCGGCCTGAAGGTAAAATAGCAGAATGGTGCGCCGCCGGGCCGACATGGCGGGCTCGGGCAACATGGTCATGATGACCGGATCCTCGTTGTGCTCACGGGCAACGACGATCCAGGTGTCAAATCCCTCACGTTGCATCACTTCGGGCAGGACCTCGTCGAGGCGCTGGGTAAGCCAGGCATTGCGCACCTCGGCCTGGGCTCGAAGGGGCAGAATCTTGTCTCGGTAGGCATCGGCAGACGTCACGTTGGAAGGCAGCATGGCAACAGACTCCTTTTTGATGTTCGATTTTCGAGCAGGATCTTGGAATGCCGCCCCGTACCGGCCAGTCGGAGGGCATTGTCGGGGGTATCGCCCATGTCAAGGATACATCCTGCCCGGAAATTTGTCAACATGGCCCCTGGCCCCCAACAATGGGGCCCTTTTCTCCTCACGTCCAACCCCGCGTTTGCCGTTTTTTGCCTTTTCGGGTATAATCGCCCAGTCAAATTGATAGGAAAAGGCAGAGAAGGGAACGAGTAGGCAAGGCCGAACGTGCAGAGAGTCCAGCCCTTGGTGAAAGCTGGATACGGGACCCTTGCTGAAAATCCTCCTGGAGCCGCCAACCGAACATCTGCCCGGCCCTCAACGGCAGATCAGTAGACTTGGCCGGGTTCGCCCGCCGTTAGCAGGGCGCCGGTATTGCCCTGCAAGCAACCAGGGCCGTACCCGGGTGAGCGAGCGGTGACGCTAAGTAGGGTGGTACCGCGGGAGTGTACTCGCAGGTCGGGCGCTCTCGTCCCTTGGGGGCGAGGGCGCTTTTTGTCCATCCAGATTCAGTCGGAATCGGGGAGAACCTATTGTGAAATATGTGCCGTATTCCCAATTGGCCGATGTGCCCCATATCGTCGTCGATGGCGCAGCCCAAGACAGCACGGTGCTGACCTTGAGCCACTGGCCTGGCAGCAATTCGCCGGCCCAGTTTCGCGCCGACACGAGCACCGAAATGGTCTTGAACTACCTGTCGACACCGGGGGCCGACAAGCAGTACGCCGCCCGCGCGCGGGCCGTCTCGAACAACCACTTTGACGAGGACGGACTGTGCGCGGTGTGGGCCCTATGCTATCCCAAAAAGGCCGAGCGTTTTCGCGATCAGCTCGTGGACGTAGCCACCGCCGGGGATTTTGCGATCTACCGGCGGCCCTATGCAGCCAAGGTGGTGTTCACCATTCGCAGCTATGCCGATCCCGAACACTCGCCTGTGGTCAAAAAGCTCGAGGGGGATGATGGCACCGGCAGCGCCCGTTACCAGGCCCTGCTGCCGCTGTTGGAAGAGTTCCTAGAAGACCCCGACTGCTTTGGTCCCTATTGGGACGACGAATGGTCGGCCATGCTCAAAAGCAAGACGGCGATGGTGACGGGCGAGGTGGAATTGCACGAGATCCCTCACGTGGATCTGGCCGTGGCCCAGGCGCCCGAACCACTGCATCCTATGGTTCTGTACAACAGCACCGAGCGACTGCGCGTCCTGACTGTGTTGCCGGGGGGCCGGTACTGCCTTCGCTACCGATATGAAAGCTGGGTGCAGTTTGCCAGCCGTACGGTGATGCCCCGCGTCGACCTGACCCCGCTCCTGCCCCGGTTGCAGGCCATGGAACAGGAGAACGTCCAGTGGGTGTTTGAGGGCAACGCCGCCAAGACGCCCAGCCTGCAACCCCTGGGGGACGACGGCGCGCCGGCCCCCAGCAGCTTGGGCAGGCAGGTTCTGGTCGACGAGCTGGTGAACTATTTCGAACGGGCCCAAAACCGTGCCGATTTACTGTGGAATCCAACCTACCCAGGAGGAACCCCATGACCGAATCCCTGTACCCACTGGACAGCTATTGCCGGGAATTTGACGCCGTGGTAACTGCCATCGAAGGCCAGACCGTGGCGCTGGATCGCTCCGCCTTTTACCCCGGCGGTGGGGGGCAGCCCCACGACACCGGCCTGCTCACCTGGGAAGGAGGCTCGGCCCAGGTTTCCAAGGTCAAACGGGTCGGCGATGAGGTGTGGCACACCCTGGCCGGAGATCCGCCGCCGGTGGGCACGCCGGTTCACGGCGCCCTCAATTGGGAGCGCCGCTACGCCCTGATGCGCACCCATACGGCGCTCCATGTGTTGTGCGGCGTGGTTTGGCGCGATTACGGCGCCTCGGTGACGGGTGGCAATATGGACCCGCTCCAGGGGCGCATGGATTTCGAGTTTGAAACCATGCACAAGGACCTGGTATCGGAGATCGAGGCCAGCGTCAATGCAGAAATCGCCGCGGGGCACGAGGTGCGTGTGGCCATCCTGCCCCGCGAGGAAGCGTTCCAGATCCCCGACCTGATTCGCACCAAGATCAACCTCCTGCCCCCTCAGATCGAGGAGGTGCGCACCGTCGATCTGGTGGGCCTGGACTTGCAGGCAGACGGCGGAACCCACGTGGCCAACACCCATGAGGTAGGCCGGGTGCGGGTGGTGGATTACAAGAGCAAGGGCGCCATCAACAAACGGATCTATATCGAGATCGACGATTAGGACAGTGGTTTGCCTTGAGAAAACGGCCGGAGAGGAGGACAAAAGAGAGATGCAACCCCAAGACTGCGTATCATCTCCCTGCTCGATTACGAACTCCGAGATCGGCTTCTAGCAGATGGGGATTCTCAGCAAGATTTCGGAGGAGGAAACATGTTTCAACCTGTACCCAGCCAAGTAGACTTGATCCAGCAAGAACATGAGGTTCTTGCCTTTTGGGAAAAAAGCGATGCCTTTGGCAAGCTCCGCCAGAAGAACAAGGGGCATGCCCGGTTCTCGTTCATCGACGGGCCGATCACGGCCAACAACCCCATGGGCGTTCACCATGCCTGGGGGCGCACCTACAAGGACCTGTTCCAGCGGTACAAGGCTATGTGCGGCTATGACCAGCGCTGGCAAAACGGCTTTGACTGCCAGGGGTTGTGGGTCGAGGTCGAAGTGGAAAAGCAACAAGGCTTCAAGACCAAAAAGGACATCGAGGCCTTTGGGCTGGCCGAGTTTGTGAACCTGTGCAAACAGCGCGTGTTGGAATACTCGGCCGTGCAGACCAACCAGTCGGTGCGGTTGGGCTACTGGATGGACTGGAACGACCAGGCCATGCTGCGCGAACTCAAGGCCAAAATGGCCGAGGACCCCACCCAGATCATCACGGTTCAGGGCCCCCTGGGCCCTGTGACCGATTCGGTGGAGCAGATCGTGGGGCGCCTGGGACTGCCCGAACTGGGCGGCAGCTATTACACCTTTAGCAACGAGAACAACTATAACATCTGGCAGGCCCTGAAAAAGTGCCACAACCACCAATGGATTTACAAGGGCACCGACGTGATGCCCTGGTGTTCCCGCTGCGGCACCGGCATCAGCCAGCACGAGATCGTGACCGAGGGGTACATGGAACTCACCCACCCCAGCGTCTTTTTGCGCTTTCCGCTGCGGAACCGTCCGGGCGAAGACCTGCTCGTCTGGACGACCACACCCTGGACGTTGAGCAGCAACGTCGCCGCGGCCGTCCACCCCGATCTGCCCTATGTGCTGGCCGAGCAAGGGGAGCACAAACTCTGGCTGAGCAAAGGCGCTGTGGCCAATGCCCTGCGCGGCGACTATGCGATCCTCGACGAAAAGCCCGGCTCCGAGTTGGAAGGCTGGACCTTTGATGGTCCCTTTGACGAGCTGCCCGCGCAACAAAAGAGCGGCGCGGCAGCGGCCCATCGCGTCATCCTCTGGGACGAGGTCGGCGAGGCAGAGGGCACCGGCATCGTCCACATCGCGCCTGGCTGCGGCGCCGAAGACTATGTGCTGGGCCGCGACCAGGGACTGCCCATCATCGCCCCCTTGAACGAAGAAGGGGTCTTTGTGGCTGGCTTTGACTGGCTGACTGGAATCAACGTCCACGAGACGGCACGGCCCATCTTTGCCAACCTGGAGGAAAAGGGCATCCTCTACCGGCTCCAGGATCACACCCACCGCTACCCGGTGTGCTGGCGCTGCCACCAAGAGCTGGTGTTCCGGCTGGTGGACGAGTGGTTCATCAGCATGGGCGAGCCTCTGGACAAGCCTTACGCCCAGATCACGCCCGAGGAAAAAGAGACCCGCCTGCGCTACCAGATCATGGAATCGGTGGAGGAAACCCGCTGGATTCCCGACTTTGGCTACGAGCGGGAAATGGACTGGCTGCGCAATATGCACGACTGGATGATCTCCAAAAAGCGCTATTGGGGGCTGGCCCTGCCGATCTGGGAATGCCGGGAGTGCGGCTGGTTCGACGTTGTCGGCAGCGAGACGGAGCTAAAAGAGCGCGCCGTCGAGGGATGGGAGCAGTTTGAGGGGCATCCTCCTCACCGGCCCCACATCGACGCCGTCAAGATCCGGTGCGAAAAGTGCGGGGCGATGGCCAGCCGCATCCCCGACGTGGGCAACCCCTGGCTCGATGCGGGCATCGTGGCCTATTCCACCTTGCAGTATCGCCTCGACCGCGACTATTGGCGCAAATGGTTCCCGGCCGATCTCATCACCGAGAGCTTTCCCGGCCAGTTCCGGAACTGGTTCTACAGCATGTTGGCCATGAGCACCATCATGGAGCGCCGGGCCCCCTTCCGCACGGTGCAGACCTACGCCACCCTCTTTGCCGAGGACGGGCGCGCCATGCACAAGAGCTGGGGCAACTCCATCGAGTTTAACGACGCGGCCAATACCATGGGTGTGGACGTGATGCGCTGGATGTATTGCGCGCAAAAGCCAGAGAGCAACCTGCTCTTTGGCTACCAGCGGGCCGACGAAACGCGCCGTCGATTCCTCATCCCCTTGTGGAACGTCTATTCTTTCTTTGTAACCTATGCCAACCTCGACGGATGGCAGCCTGCCGACGTTCACAACACGACGCCCAAGGGGAATCTGTCGGATCTCGACCGCTGGATCCTGGCCCGGTTGAACCAGGTCATCGCCCGCACCACCGAATGCCTGGACGCTTACGACCCCTTTGCGGCTACCCTGGTCATCGAGCCGCTCTTGGACGATCTGTCCAACTGGTATGTGCGTCGCAGCCGGCGGCGTTTCTGGAAGAGCGAGCACGACGCCGACAAAGAGGCGGCCTATGCTACCCTGTACCATGTGCTGCTGACCCTGACCAAATTGCTGGCGCCCGCCATTCCCTTTGTCACCGAGGTCATGTATCAGAATCTGGCCCGCTCGGTGGACAAGACCGCGTGTGAAAGCGTGCACCACTGCGATTGGCCACGCGTGAACGAAAGCGCCATCGACCAAAAGCTTCTGGACCGGATGGCTCTGGCCCTGCAGATCGCGGCCTTGGGGCGCTCGGCGCGCAGCGCGTCGGGCATCAAGCTCCGCCAACCCCTGGCCCGAGCTCGGGTGTACGCCGGCAAGCAGGCCGTGGACCTGGGCGCGCTGGCGGCCGCCGTCGCCGAGGAGCTGAACGTCAAGGGCCTCGAGTTCGTCGAGCGAGAGGGAGACCTGGTCGAATATGAGATCGGCCTGTTGCCTCAAATTCTGGGACCCAAACATGGCAAGCGGTATCCCTTGCTCCGCCAAGCCGTGGCGGCCGCCGACGCATCCGCCCTTGCCCGGCAGTTCCAGGCCGGCCTCAACGCATCGGTGGCCCTGCCCGACGGCGGCCCAGAGGTCGAACTCTCGCCCGAAGAGGTCGAAGTGCGCCTCCACGGGCGCGAGGGCTATGCCGTCGCCGAGGAAAAGGGGATCGTGGTCGCCGTCGATGTTAACCTGACGCCCGAGCTGGAGCGCGAGGGGCTGGCCCGCGACCTGGTGCGCCGCATCCAGACCCTGCGCAAGGACGCTGACCTCCAGCTCGACGACCGAATCGTGACGTTCTACCAGGGCGGCGACCCGATCGCGACCGTGATGGAGGAATGGGCGGGATACGTCCAGGCCGAGACCCTCAGCGTCGAGCTGCAAGCCGGGCCCGTTCCTGACGATGCCGACCGACAGGACAGCTTTAAACTGGCAGAACATGCCGTAACTCTGGGCATCCGCCGAGCCTAGAAGCGACGAATTCGTGCATGCCTAACCGGGAGGGCGAGCCGCCTTTCCCGATCGTAATGGATGACCATGTCTGAACAAACCGATTCTGCGATTAGCCTTGTCCGACTGGAAGAAGAAACGCGGCGGTACTGGCGGCGGGACCAAATACCCCTCTCAGGGCAGACCCGCCGCCAGCAGGGGCCGATGGCCCTTCTCTACCAGGAACCGCTCCAGGTGGTCGGCCAACCCTGGGCCCACCAGGTGCGGTTGTTGGCCACCGCCGATCTATGGGCCCGCTTTCGGTCCATGCGCGGCAATGCCGTTCAGTACCGAACAGGCTGGGCCACCCACGGGATGTCCGTCGAGTATGCAGTGGAGCAGAGCCTGGGAGCGGACACGGCCGACTATGGTCTGGAGGGGTTCAACGCCATCTGTCGCCAGGTGGCCCAAGAGGGAGTGGACCAGGGCCGGGTGTTGGCCGAGTGGCTGGGCGTGTGGCTCCAAGAAGAGGGCCTTTTTGACCCGACGAGTCCGGCGTCCATCGGCGCCTGCTGGGCGGCCCTGCACCGCCTGTGGGACGCAGGTCGCCTGAGGCAGGAGATGCGGGTGGTTCCCACCTGCCCACGGTGCGCCACGCCCTTGTCGACGTCGGAGGCGGCTCAACACAGGGTGGAGGCCGAAGGGCAGTCCATCTGGCTGCGCTTGCCCTGGGGGGATGAACCCGAGACCTATTTCCTGACCTGGACCGCCATGCCCTGGACTCTGGTGGGCATGGCGGCCCTCGCCGCCCATCCCGAGGCCAGCTATGTGCTGGTCGAATTGGAAAAAGAGGATGGGCAGCCGGACTCGCGCCTGCTAATGGCCGAAGCCCTGCTGGGGCAGGCCCCGTTCAAACCGGCGCGTATCCTCCGCCACCTGAGTGGACGCTCGCTGCGGGGCGCCCGCTATCGGCCACCCTTTACCTTTGTGCCCTTGCCCCAAGGGGCCGGGCGCGTGGTGCTGAGCAAAGAGGTCCCTCTGAATCAAGGAACAGGCCTCATGCCCGTCGTCCCGGCCTTTGGCCCCCTGTCTCTGGCCCTGGCCCAGGAACACGACCTGCCGATCCCCGATCTGTTGGACGACAACGGAAAATTCGGCGAAGAGGCGCGTCCCTGGCGGGGCCTCACTCCCCTCGACAGCGAGCCGTTTTTAGTGGAGGACCTGGAAGCCCGCGGCCTCCTAGTGAGGCGGGAACTCGGCTCGGTCACTCGGCGTCTGTGCCCCTACTGCGAGACACCCCTGTTGCCTCAGGCCCGACACACCTGGCTGGTCGACACGGAGGAGGGACCCTGGATCGTGGGGCGGGACCGCGCCTGGGCCACGCCTATGCCCATCTGGCAATGCGACCGCTGTCAAAAGCAAGTCTGCCTGGCGGGCCTGGATGAACTGGCGCAAAAGACAGGGCAAGCGGTCGAGCAACTCGATCTCCATCGGCCAGAGATAGATGGGCTGGTATTCCCCTGCCAGGCGTGCAGCGGAACCATGCGCCGCGTTCCAGATGTGATCGATGCTGCCTTTGAGGCAGCCGTCCTACCCTGGACCCTATTTCCTCAAGAGCTCGGCGCCGGAGCCGCCCTGGCCATCGGCCTGGGGCGTAAAGACGACGGCTGGCTCGCCGATCTAGCGACCACAGCCAGCCTGCTTCGTGGCTCTGCCCTGGGGGGGCCATCCCTCGCGGTGCCGATGGGCCCGAGCGACTTGATGCACGACATCGACAGCAGAACCCCAGCCGATGCCTTCCGCTGGGCCACCTACACAGAGACCTCTCCCCTGCAGGCCGAGCGCGAGTTCCTGCAGCCACTGTGGGAACTGGCAGCGACGTCCCCTCCACTAGGCGGAGAGCAGAGGGCCGGGCCGGACGACGATTCGCAGATTCTCGACCGATGGATCGGGGCGCACCTGCACCAGACCAGCCAGGAGATCACGCAGGCCCTGGAGATCTGCGATGTGCGCCGGGCAGCCCGGGCGCTGAGCAGCCTTGTGGTCCATCTGACCCACTGGTATGCTCCCCTACGACCCGGGGGCGTCCCGGCGATCCTGGAACCGCTCAGCCGTCTTCTCGCGCCGTTTGTGCCTCACCTGGCAGAGGCGATCCGGCGCCACACGGGGGGCCGGGCCACGAGTGTGCACCTTGCCGACTGGCCTGCGGCCGACCCTGCCGCCGCCGACGCTCCCCTGCTGAGACAGATGGAGCAGGCCCTGTGCCTGGCTGCGTTGGGTCAGGCCGCCCGGCGCCGCACAGGCCTTCCGGCCGACCGGCTATTGCGGCGCGCCCGCATCGGCCTGCCGCCGGGGGAGGTTCCCCAAGAGGCCGTGCAAGCCCTGTGGGTCCGACTGCTGGGCGTGCACCGGGTCGAACAGTGCGACGATGGGATGGCCGAGGTGACCTGGAAACTGGACCTCAAGCCCGAGCGGATCGCAGGCCGGAGCGTTCCCCTGAAAGCGATTGACGCCAGCCTGACGGCCCTGGCCCCACAGGTCCGGGCCCGGCTGGCAGCCGAGCTATGGGAGGGGCGGAGTATCGGCCTGGAGGTCGACGGGCGGGCTGTGACCCTCCTGCCGGACGAGGTAGAGATTTCGGTCGAGGCCCAGCCGGGCTGGAGCGCCGCCGCCCGAGAGGGATGCATGGTCGCTCTGGAGATCGAGTAAAAGACCACCTCCGGCCGAGTCTGCGTCCACAGTGCTGGCGACGCCAGCTTCGGACGGCCTACCTGCGCGCGTCTGCCGGCTAGAGCATGTCCCGAACCGCGCGCAACAGGGTGGGGACGTGGAGCAGCATGTTGGCATAGCTGGCATTGGCCATGGGGCAGGCGCACTCTCGCCCGGCGATGCTCCGGCGCAGCTCGCGCATCCGGCCCACCTCCTCGAACCAGATAGGCCGCAGATCGTAGCCCGTCTCGCGCAGGTTGCCCACCGGTTCGGCGCGGACGCAACAGGTCCACACGTCGCCGTTGGGTGCAATATGCCCACTGGCCCATCCCGCCTGGCAGGGGATCACCTGGGTCTGCTCCTGCAACACCCGCTTGGCGAGCTGGTAATACTGGGCGCGAAAGGCCTGGGTGAAACGGGCCAGCCCACGGGCCGGCACCGACCGGGCGCGCGCCGACAAATAGTCGGCAATGGGCGCATACTCCTCGGGCGCGGGTGTAATGTCCCAATCCACGGTATCCAGCTCGACCCGCTCCTCGGCGACCTCAGTGATGTAGGAATCGGGTTGCAGGAACTCGAGCCCCTCGACAATGTCACGGATGCGTTCGGTGTTGAACTTGGAGACGACGGTATGGACGCTAAGGACCAGGTTCTTGTGCCGCGCCTGCAGCGATTTCAGCTCCTGCCAACTTTCCATGGCCCGCTGCCAGGTGCCGGGCACGTTGCGAATCCGGTCGTGCTCCTCGCCGATGCCGTCGAGGGAGAGATTGATGCCGATCTGGGAATGGGACGCCGCGGCGCAGATCTGGTCGACCTGGACGGCGATGCGCCGGGTCAGCAGGCCATTGGTGGGGATGGTGATGACACTGGGGCGGCACAATTCGGCCCCGGCGATCACCAACTCGTACAGGTCGGCCCGCAAAAAGGGCTCGCCCCCGGTAAAGGTCAGGTAAAAGGGCGTGTGGCCCAGATTGGAGAATATCTTGCGCCACTCCTCGACGCTCATGTCGTCGTTGGGCCGGCGCCACACACCGCAGGTCTCACAGCGGCTGTTGCACCGAAAGCTGACGCTGGCGACGAGGCTAAAGGGCAGCAGCTTGGGTCTTCCCAGTTGGTAAAAGCTCCCGTACAGCGGCAGCTTGGGCACGAGTTCGAGCATGGGTCTCCTTTTTGCACGAGTGTGTCTGCAAAACAGGCTACCACGGGGGTCGGGATTTGTCAACTGGGAATAGCAAAGATGGACGCTGCCTACCCCCCCCATAACGTGCCTTCTGCCGACAATTTGGCGCCGTTGGGGAGCTGTGGTACAATGCTGCCGAGAGGAAAAAACGCATGGAGATCGAGCGTATTGCCGTTCGGGAGACCAATTGCTACCTGCTGCGCGGCCCGCAGGGGTGCACCCTCATCGATCCGGGCCCGCCGGGCGTCGCCGCCCAGGTGATCGCCGCAGCGACGCAGGCCGGGGTCCGGCCCCAGGAGATCCGGCTAATCCTGGTCACCCACGGGCACCTGGACCATTACGGCGCGGCGGCCGAGGTCAAGGCCTGGTGTGGCGCGCCGGTAGCGGCCCCTCTGGGCGAGGACGAGTTCAGCCGGAATCGGCGCAACGCCCTGCCGCCTGCGGGGACGCTGCGCGGCAGCATCGTGCGTTGGCTGTTTTTGCTGCTGTCGCCCCTCATGCCCGTCCGCCCACTGGAAATGGACGTGGCACTGGAACCCGACACGGACCTGGCGCCCTATGGCATCGACGGTCAGATCGTGTCCATCCCCGGTCATTCGCCCGGCTCCATTGGGCTCATCACCGCCGAGGGAGACGCCTTTGTGGGCGATCTGTTCGTCAACTATGCCGTACCCAGCGAGCCGTTGTACCTCTCCGACCGGGCGGCCTGGAAGATCAGCAGCGAGAAGATTCGCAGGCTCGAGCCACGCAGGGTCTACGTCGGGCACGGCGAGCCGTTCCCCAGGGCTCAGTTGGAGAAAATTCGCCCCGCCCGCTATCAATTCCGCTGGTGGGTACGGTAATCTAACGGTAAGGAGATGCAGATGTCTGATGGATGGAGGGTTCTGCTGAGCACCTTTGCGCTGCTGTTTGTGGCCGAACTGGGCGACAAGACTCAGTTGGCCGTCATCAGCATGACAGCCAAGCACAAAATGCCGGTGTGGGTCTTTGCCGGCGCCGCCCTGGCCTTGACGCTGGTGACCCTCATTGGCGTCCTGGGGGGCGAGGTGCTCACCCGGTTCATCCCCGAGTTGGTTCTACGCAAAATCGCGGCCGTCCTGTTTGTGGTGATGGGCCTGTTGATGTGGTTCAACAAGTTGTAGGGAACAGACCGCAGTTGGGCAATGGTAGGATGATGGATCGCTTTTTTCACCAGGCAAAGGGGGTAAGCGGCAGATGCAGTTCGACATAACTCAGATGGATCCGGTGTTGCAAGCGCTGTTGGCCACACTGTTCACCTGGTTCATGACTTCGGCCGGCGCGGCGATGGTCTTTTTCTTTCGCACCATCGACCGTCGGGTGTTCAACGGCATGCTCGGCTTTGCCGCCGGAGTGATGATTGCCGCCAGCTACTGGTCTCTGTTGGCGCCCGCCATCGAAATGTCGGAGGAAGCGGGAAATTCGAGCTGGATCCCGGCGACGGCGGGGTTCCTTCTGGGAGGGCTGTTCCTCCTGGTGGTGGACAAGCTGCTGCCCCACCTGCACCCTGGCCATCCCACCGAAGAGGCCGAAGGGCTGCACACCACCTGGCGACGCAGCGTCTTGCTGGTTCTGGCCATCACACTACACAACTTTCCCGAGGGACTGGCGGTCGGTGTTGCCTTTGGCGCGGCAGCCGCGGGGCTGCCGGCGGCGACGGTGGGTGGGGCCATCGCCCTGGCCGTCGGCATGGGCATTCAAAATTTCCCAGAAGGGGCCGCCGTATCTGTCCCGCTGCGCCGAGAGGGACTCTCCCGCTTCAAAAGTTTCTGGTACGGGCAATTGTCGGGAGTGGTAGAGCCGTTCGCCGGCGTGATTGGCGCCCTCTTGGTTCTTCTCATCAAGCCCATTCTCCCCTATGCCCTGGCCTTTGCCGCAGGGGCGATGATCTATGTCGTCGTCGAAGAGCTGATTCCCGAGTCTCAGGAATCGTGTCACACATGTCACACCGATGTGGCGACCATCGGCGCCATGGTGGGGTTTGCGGTGATGATGACTCTGGACGTTGCCCTGGGCTAGATCGCGCCCGCCTGTGATGACGCTTGCAGAACCGGACTGCCAAACCGGATACAATAGGTCCCAAAAGTAGGAACAGAAAGGGACAACCCATGGAAAAGAGTACCAAAACCGAGCGGGAGTGGCGCGAACAACTCACCCCCGAGCAATACCACGTGATCCGGCAAAAGGGCACTGAGCCGCCCTTTACCGGCGAATATTACCTACTCAAAGACCGGGGCACCTATCGCTGCGCGGCCTGCGGACAGAAGCTGTTCGATTCCGACGCCAAGTACGAGTCGGGGTCCGGCTGGCCCAGCTTTTGGGCGGCCGTCGACGAGGGCGCGATCGACACCCACAGGGATCTGAGCCACGGCATGGTGCGGACCGAGATCCGGTGCAGCCAGTGTGGGGGACACCTGGGCCACGTGTTCGAAGACGGCCCCCGGCCCACAGGCTTGCGCTACTGCGTCAATTCGGTTTCGCTGCAGTTCGATCCAGATCAGGAACAGACAGAGGAGTAGGGAGTCTGACCGTCCGACAAGCTGCGCGGATCCGGGTTACAAGGCCAAGGAGAGAGGGAATGCCAGAGAATCCAGCCATCGAAGCCATGATGAATCGGGCGTCGATCCGGGCCTTTACCGACGAGGACCCCAGCGACAAAGTACTGGGGTCCATCGTCCGCGCCGGGCAGCAGGCGCCCTTTGCCTATCAGCTTGGCAGCCTGCTCCTGTCGCGCAAGCGGGAGCGAAACCCCTTTGGCGCCCCATTGCTGTTCACCCTCTGTGTGGATGCCCACCGGCACGAGCGGATGATGGCCCGTCGCCACTGGAAAATGGCCACCAATGACCTGTCGCTTCTGCTGTTCGGCATCCAGGATGCCTCCCTGATGGCCGAAAATATGGTCATCGCTGCTCAAAGTTTGGGGTTGGGCAGTTGCTTCCTCGGGTCGGCCCCCTATCGCGCGGCCGCCATCATCAAAGAATATCGCCTGCCGCCGCGGGTCTTTCCTCTGGTACATCTGGCAATGGGCTACCCGGCCGAGAGCCCTCCCCCGCGCCCCCGGTATCCTCTCGAGTTTGCCGTTTTTGAGGTGACCTACCCCGAGCTGGACGATGAGGCGATCGACCGCGCCATGGCGGTCATGGATGAGGGCTATCTGGCCCAGGACTACTATCGCCAGGCCAATTACATGATCCCCCTGGAGGGCGCCCGCGAGGAAACCTTTACCTTTGACACCTATGGCTGGACCGAACACATCTCCCGCAAGGCCGGGCTGTGGTTGACCAGTCTGGACGAGATCCTGGAACCCCTGGCCCAATGTGGGTTTCGGGTCACGCCCGAGTAGGGAGATCGAACGGCTGCCACCGGGCGGCCCAAACTTGTCAATCCCCAGGATGGGGGTAGAATGGTCGGCGTCTGACGGCACATTCCCGGAAACCGGGGCCGCCGGACGCCGATCTCTTTGGGAGGAAGGAAATGGAACGCCAATACCCCATGGCTCAGGCGGTGCGTGCCGCCTATCGGGCCGGCCAAGAGGACGAATCGCTGGAGCCGTTGGTCCGCGTGGACGGCAACGGGCAGCCGGTCGGCTCGATCCAGGATGGCGACTATGTCATCTTTTACGACATCCGCGGCGAGCGCGAGGTCGAACTCACGTCGGCCTTTATCGACCGTGACTTTGCTCACTTCCGCCGCCCCCCCATGGACGTGGGTTTTGTGACCATGATCGAATACCACCCCGATCTGGACGTCCAGGTGGCCTTTCCGCCCCTCAGCCGGCTGGGCGACACCCTGAGCGAGGTCGTCAGCCGGGCCGGGTTGCGCCAGGTCAAAGTCGTCGAGTCGGAAAAGGCCGTTCACGTCAGCTATTTTCTCAACGGCAAGAATCAGGACCCCCTGCCGGGCGAAGAGCGAGTGGTGATCCCCTCCCCCCGTCCCGAGACGCACGCCGACATGCCGCCGACGATGAAGGCGGCCGAGGTGGCCGAAGCGGCCATCGCCGCCATGCAGGATCCGGGCAACTCCCTGATTGTCGTCAACTTGTGCAACGTGGACGTTATCGGCCATATTGAAAACCCCGAAGCAATCCGGATGGCTGTGGAGACGGTGGACGCCCAGGCCGGGCGAATCGTCGAGGCGGCCCGCCAAGCCGGGGTGACGGCTGTGGTGACGGCCGACCACGGCACCGTCGAACGCTGGTACTATCCCGATGGGGCCATTGACACCGGCCACACCGACAGCCCCGTGCCCCTGATCGTGATCGATCCCACGCTGGGCGGGGACGCCCACCTGCATGACCAGGGCGCGCTGACCGACGTGGCGCCGACGGTGTTGCAGTTGCTGGGCCTGCCCCAACCCATCGCCATGACCGGGCGCAGCCTGCTGGTCTCCCCTCCGCCTGCCGGGGAGCGGCGGGTGCTATTGCTGATCCTGGATGGCTGGGGCATCGGCGATGGTGGTCGCGGCGATCTCATCGCCCAGGCCCGCACCCCGACGATGGACGGCCTGATAGCTGCCTGGCCCCACACCCAGATCGCGGCGTCGGGGGCCGCGGTGGGCATGCCGCCCGGCACCGTGGGCAACTCGGAAGCGGGGCACCTGCACATGGGTGCGGGTCGGGTGGTTCCCGCCGACCGGGTGCGCATCAACCAGGCGCTGGCCGACGGCAGCTTTTACGAGAACGAGGCCTTCGTGTGGGCCATGCAAGGGGCCAAAGAGCGGGGCGCGCGGCTGCACCTGCTGGGCATCATCTCCTTTTACAGCTCCCACGGTTCCGTCGATCATCTGCTGGCGCTGATGGAAGCGACGCGGCGGCAGGGCGTGTCTGAGGTCTATGTCCACGGCATGTTGGGGCGGCGGGGCGAGCGACCCGAAAGCGGCGCCCTCTATGTCGAACAGGTGGAGCGGGAAGCCGAGCGACTGGGGCTGGGGCAGGTGGCAACCATCATCGGCCGCTTTTGGTCCTTGGATCGCGAGGGCCATTGGGACCGCATCGAAAAGACCTACCGGATGCTCGTCGAAGGCCAGGGCCAGCCCGTGCCGGGATAGTGCCGTGGGTGCCACACATAGCAGGGAGCCGAACCCATGAGCAGGTTCAGCTCCCTTTTTTGCAGGATCAACTCTCCCGATATCCCCGTCTAGTCCGCAACGATACAGGCCCAGCTATCCGCGAGGTGACCCCGCGGCGCAATCAGACCTCCTTGGGGTACAGGTCGGTCCCGGCAGCCCACCCTGGATGTCCCTGGGGGCGGGCCCAAGTTCAAGAGAGGGCCTGGGAATCAGGCTTTGCGTTTGAGGACCGGGAGCCCGTTCCGGCTCTCCGATACTTCATAGCCCTCTGGGACGGCGTCCAAGGCGCCTTCCTTTTCTTCCCGAGCAAAGAAATACAGGGTCTGTTCCTTGCCGCTTTTGAGGGCGCGAGTCGTGCTGTGCAAGATATAGGTATTACCGCGGGAATTTGTGTAACGAAATGCCATCATACACCTCCTTTTTACAGAATCCACCAGATAACACAGAAACCTTGTGTTTTATACCATATTTCGCACGAAATGTCAAGTGTGGACGTATTTCGTTCGTTGACCTAAAGAGCCGGTCTCCAGGTCGGCCTTGACGCTCGCGCGAGATCGCGTGCAACCTTCGGTTGCCATCCGCGCATCTGCGGCGGCCTCCCCCTTACCCTGTGCATCCGTGAGGGCAATACCCGAGTGCCAAGGGTCAAGTCCTACACCTCAACCCAGGCCAAGCCATCTATAGAGCCAGATTCAGCGATTGGGTGAAAATCGATCGGATCTCCCTATGGGGACGAAAGATCGAAAACGCCCAGGGAAAAGTGAGGCCCCAGATCGCGGCCCTGGGCATCGAACCAGGAGAGGGTTGCTCCAGTGCCGAGATCGTACATGCCCACGATGATTTGATAGGAGCCTTCTGGTGCAGGGCTGGTAAGCGTCAGGTCGTAGCGCTCGGTGATCAGATCGCCCGGGCGCCAGGCGTCGGTCGGGCATCCCCCCAAGCAGGGCGGACGATCGACTTGCCCGGCCTTGACGCCCTGGTCATCGACCAGGTGCACGAACACAGTATAGGCCGCATTCACCGGGTCGACGGCACGCCAGGTCAGGGTGACGGACAGGGTGCCTCTATGGGGATCCGGAGCGCCGTCCACCTGGGCAGCGACCAGTTCGATCCCCGGCCCCAGTTGGCTGGGGGAGGGCAAAAGAGGGATGGGCAACCGATTCACCGCAAAATTCTGGGCGTTCTCGGGGAAAAAATCGAGCCGCACCTCGCCCACCTGAAAACGGGCGGGCGCCCCTTCGGGGGCACCGGAGCCGATCACCCAAGTAGAGGTGCGCTCCACCCGCACATCCGCCGGCGACGACGTCCCCCACACCCATAGGTGGCCATCGTAGGCATCCTGAAAGGCCTCGGTTTTCAGCGAATCGGTGAGGACCGCCACCTCACCGGGGCGTTCCATGCGGGCCAGGGCCTGGGCCGCCTGGGCCACGTCGCCGGCAGGGGCATAGAGGGGCATCACCCGAACGGCCATCAGAATCACCATGGCGATCAGCGCCAGGGGCGGACCCGCCCTGAGCCGAGAGGTACGAGTGCGCAGCACGATCCACAGGGTCAGGGCAGAGATCATCACCGCCAGGAGGCTCAAAAAGAGGGCCGATCCATTGAGGACCCCGCCACGCAACCAGGCCAGATCCAGGCTTTCGGGGCGCAAGTACCCGATCTGCCGCACCAAGGGGCTATGGGTCAGAGTAAATAGGGTATCGGGGTGGTACAGCCCCAAATCGGCAAAGGCATCCTCCAGATAGAGGTTAAAATCGACGGCCACACCCAAGAGCTGGACAGCGACGCTCGCCACAGCTAGGGCGCCCAATCCGACGGCCCACAGGCGGCGGCGCACCGTGGGATCGCCGGGCCGGAGGGCCGCTTCGACGGCAGGGGCCAGGGGCAGAATCGCAAAGGGCAGGATCGTGACCAAAAAGCGCGGTCCCCAACTGTGCCCGGCCCACCACAGGTACCAGGGGGCATAAAAGGCCACGTTGCTGAGCACCACAGCCGCCGCGAGGAGCGCCTCGGCCCTGTGTCTCCGGTAAAAGATCGGCCAGGCTGCCAGGGCGGCGAAAAAGAGGGGGTTATACCAAAGCAACCCCTTGCCCGGACTCAAAATCAGGCCGTAGAACCCCTCCAGGAAGGGGGTGGCAAAGCGCTCCTCCGGCAGGTAGCCGGTGATCAGGGGGTTGCCAAAGCGGATCCAATTATACCAGCCGGTGACGGCAAGGGCCGCCGCCACAGGGATGGCAAACAGCGCCACCGGCTTGAGCCAAGCCCCAGGGCGCCCCTGCCGCCCCATGTGGCGATAGACGTACACCAGGAGCAAAATCCCCAGAAAGGGGGCCACGATGGCGTTGTTGAGCCGCGAGAGCAAGGCCACCCCCAGGCCCATTCCCGCCCACAGGGCGCTGGCCCCGTCCTGTCGATCGCGGAAGCGCAGCAGAAAATAAGCGCACTGCATGAGCCCCAGGCCGGCCAGCGATTCGCTAAAGAAATAGCGGGCGTAGGGCCAGGCCATGGTGCCCAGGGCAAAGGCCAGGGCCACGCCCAAAGCGACGCCGATCCGGTAGTGGAGCCTCCGCAAAAAGAGATAGACCAGGACGCAGGTCAGCGCGGTAACGATGGCGTTGGTCAACAGGGCGGCCTGGACGTTGCCCACCTGTTCCGAGTGCAGGGCCAGCCAGGTGGCGGGTAGGGCAGCCAGCGTCATGCCGATGCCTTTACGGGAATAGAGATGCCCATCGGGCCCGAAGGAGCCCTGCTGCTCGCCCATCCAACGCAACAGCTCGATATCCCATTGGCCGCGGCGGGCCAGGCTGTCGGTGGCCACCAGCATTGACAGTTCGTCGCTGGAGTGATAGACGCCGCTGAAGGTCAGCAGGTAAAAGCTGAACACCAACGCCGCCAGGGCGACGGCGATCAAGCGATCCCGGTTCACGGCAATCCGGCGCTCTCTAGCGACCACCGGTATCCCACCCGGTCAGGAGCCAGCCCTCGAACTCGTGGCGAGCCAGGGGCGCGTACCGTTCGGCCAGCCATTCGTGGAGCGGCGAGCCGGCGGGAGCATAGAGCCAGGTGCGATCATGCCCGATCACCACCTGCTCCAAGCGAGGCTGCCAATCCGGGAACCACCAATCGACCTGGACCGACGTCACGTCGAAATCGGCCCGCAGAAAGGCATACACGGCGTCGTACACGCCCTGCGCGCCCGAGGGCTCGTCGCCGCCGATGACGACCCGGTCGCCGGGTTGGGCCTCTGCCGCCAACGTCTCGATCAGGGGCCGATAGGGGGTGGACGCCAGGCTCTGTTGGTAATAGGCGTTATAGGCAAAGGGGATGGCCACCAGCCCCAGCAGGGCCAACAAGGTCGCCGCGCCCAGGCACAGGCGGCGGCTGAGCCCCACTGACAGAGGCCGACCGAGGGCCATATGCCCATATTCGACCGCCAGCAGGATCAGCAGGCCGGTGCGCGCCAGCACCGCCCCGGTGAGGAGCCAGGTCTGGTCGGGCAGCAGCGTGAAATAGATCGGGCTCTCGACCAGATTGGCCGCGCTGAGCAGCAGGGCGTAGACGAGGCCCCGCAACCCCGGCAGTAGCAGGATGGCAAAAGGCAGCAGCCAGACGATGAACTGCGGGCTGTAGCCCTTGAGATAGAGGGTCAGCAGGTTGACGGTCAGTCCGGTAAAGGCCACGGCCCGCCGGTCATCGTGCCAATCAATGGGCCGGGTCCAGAGCCAGAGATAGAGCAGGGCAAATCCGGCCGAGATGATCCCCCAGGGAAGGGTGCTGGGGTGCTGTAGGTCGCCGGCCGCGGCCGGGTCGAAGCGGTTGCCACCGCCAGCCAACCCGTAGGAGGTGTACCCTTCCAACAAAGCCCAGATCGTTTCCCACGAACTCCGCTTGAGGTTGATGGTCCACGACAGGGTGAACAGCTCGGGGTTCAACAGGGCAAAGGGCAGGGCCGCGGCTACGATCACCAGGATGGTGACAATCACCAAGATCGCCCGTCGCTTCCAGGTCGGCTCGCGCCAGAAGGTGACGGGCAGGACGACGATGGGCAGCAGCTTGACCAAAAAGCCCAGCCCGCCGACGACAGCGCTGGCCCACGAGCCCCGGACCAGCGTCAGATACAGGGCCAGCAACAGGAAGGTCAGACCCAGCACATCGAACCAACCCAACATGATCAGCAAAGGCAAAAAGAGCAGGCTGTAGGTCCAGGCCACGCGGAGGGCCGTCTGCCGATCGTAGAGCTTGCGGGCAAGGGCATAGAGCAAGATCAGATTGGCCGTCTCGGCGAGGAGAAAGACCATCGCCAAAAGGCTGTTGAACCAGAATCCCGGTGCGCCCCAGTTGGGCAAAAGCAGGCTCAGGCGATAGATGGCCACCGGCACCCAGGGAAACAGGGGTTGGTACTCCATCCAGTAGTGGACCGAAGGGTAAAACTCCTGCGAGGCGTAGGAGGCCAGCAGGCGATAGAAGGTAAAATCGGACACCGTGGTGATATAGCCGCCCGGCTTGACCAGAAACACAGCCATCAGCCGGAAGGCAAAAAACGCCACGAGGACGTACAAAAAGGGATGTACGCCGCCCGAAAAGTCCAACTTTTGTGCCAGAGAAACCCGTTTCTTTGGATTCAGGTCTGCCATGATCGAATGCCCAAGGGATGGGCCCTTGCCAGTCCTCGGGGACGGAACGAACCCGTCCGCGTTCCCATCGGAGCCCATTATACACCACAAGCGCCGATTCAGCCACTCTGCGTCATCGCCGCGAAAAGGGGGTAATGACAATGGGTCCACAATAGCCCGCAGGGCGCTTGTCCGCTTCTGGGCAAGCTCCGTCCAGAGTGCAGGCAGCCCCCGAGAGACAGGGGCCACAAGGAGCAAAACGGCGCCGGCCACCCGCAGGCCAAGAGCAGCAGAGCGGCCCGCGATCGACCGCCGCCAGCACAAGGCCCCTTGGAGGCAAAAAGCACCGAATCTGTCCATTCGGCACGCGGGCCAAGAGGAGCCGCGGCTAAGGCCATTCCAGTTGCTTTTCTCTGTACGGACTCAACATAATCACATCATCAAAAATCGACTAATTGCTGATTTTAGAATTAAAATACAGGAGAAATCATATAGAATAATACACAACGCAACCATTTGTTTCCATAAGAAACATGGGCGTATAAGGTGCAAAATCGTGAAAATGAGTGTATTGATCTATGAAAGCAAAGGATAAAGCATTAAAAACCAATATACATTGGAAAAGTCAGCTATCTTGCACGAGAGGATGAATTTGCATAAAATTCGTTAGATATGATATAATACGGACAGGTCGCTGTGGGAATGTGGAGACCCGCACTCGATGCAGGTTGCGAAGACCTGTGACGGCACGCAAAAAAATCGTTCTTTTGCGCCAAAACCGACCATTTCCAGGCCCTGCTCGGCTGGGTTATGTGCTGGATGATGTGGTGGCTCCATCCAGCGGCAGGATTTCCGGGGCGATGGGGGATCAAGACCGATGTCGGGTCAACGCGGGATGTCGCATGGCCATGCAGGAGCGCTCATTGAGCCAGTAGCAGGAGATCGAGGCACTCCCATGACAGACAGCATCAAGGAGAGAGAAAACATGCAGGTGCGCACCAACCGCCAAGTAGCTTCTTCTTCGGCAGGCAACATGAAAAAACAGCCGCGCCTGGCCAATGTGAACAAACTCTACTATGTGCCGGTGCAGGCCCTGCGCGAATTTCTCAAGAACCGGGCGCCAAATCTTCGCCTTGAGGGCCTGAGCCAAAACGAGTTGATGGCTGCGGCGGATAGCGTTTCCTCGATCTCGGAGACCGATATTGAAAATCTGTACGATGACTATCGCTACGGACAAAGTGTGGCCTTTTACCTCTACCTTTTGCCTTTTGACCTGATTGAGCCCGGCCTGGACCAACTCCAAGATGTGTTGAATACAATTCAGGTCTCGAACCCGCTGGATCTGTTCGAAGAGGTGGCCGCCGGCGAGGAGGATCTGGACGAAGCGCCTCCGCAGCAGATCATCCTGTTGGACGAAGAAAAACTCAACGGCATTCGCGAGATCCGCTTTCGCTACTATGTGACCCACCGCTTTCTCAACGCCCAGGAACAACCCGACGAGGTCCAGCAATCGCGCTACGGCTTTGTATGGCTGGACCCTCATCTGGGCTACATGGTGATCTTGTCCCGCGATGAGCGAGTCAACTATATTCTCACCCGCGCGTTGGCCGAATGCTTGCAGGCCATTCCCGTCCCGGCGCGCTTTGCCAAAGAGCTGATCGACGAGCATTTCTCCATCGAAAAAGCGATGCGGGTGTCGCACTATGATCCGGGCACGGGTGTGCGCCAGTCGATCTCGGGCCATCGCATGTGGGAGACCTTTGAGGAAGAGATCCTGAGCCGCGAGCACCGCTATCTGCGCCCCAGCTCGCTGTACGAAGAGGAAGTGGCCGATGGCGTTATCAGTGGGCTGAGTGTCTCGGGCGGCAAGGGCAAGATCTATTTCACCAAAACACTACCGATGTCGATGGTGCGCACATGGGCCGTGCGTCGCCTGCCCGACCTGGTGCAAGATGTGAAGGCACTGCGAGCCAGCGAACCCGAGACCTTTAGCCGCTCGACAGGAGCGATCAACCAGATGCGGGTGTCGGTGGCGGGCAAGGCAGCCATGATCGACATCGCCGAGGCGCTGTTGCAGGCCCAGCGCGACGAGCGG
>CAZNQW010000023.1:0-26402 GCA_964575225.1 uncultured Anaerolineaceae bacterium
ACACCCTATCCTACACTCTTTCCCTACACGACGCTCTTCCGATCTAGGGCGCGAAAGGTCCCCGCCGAAGCCGCCGTAGCCAGGGTCCCCAGGGCATCGCGCATCTCGACGACAACCGTCTCCAATCCAGCCCGCGAGCTGTAGAAAGCGGTCGCCGCTCCCACAATCCCGCCCCCGATCACCACCACATCGGCATGCGTGGGCAGATCGGCGCGGGTTGGATAGAGGAAACGAGCCATCGGACAAAAAGGCTGACAGGTCGCCGCATCCAGATGTCAGCAGCGACCTGTCAGGTTCTACTCAAACCCTAGCCGTACAGGTCCTGGATCACGTCGTCCATCCCGCCGAGTTTTTCCAGCAATCCCTTGTGAGGCTTGCCGGTTTTCTCGTCCCAGCCGATATAGTTGAAAAAGTTTTGGGCGAGACGTTCATTGTCGACGGTGATCCCCTCCACGGGGCCCTCCTCCTGAGGCGGCTTGCCGACCGCCCGAGGCGGGATCTTGAGGTCCTCGGGTTTTTGGCCATGCTTCAGGTTAAAAGCCTGCCGCATCGATTGGATGCGCACCGCGACGTTACGATTGTCCTGGTTCTTGAAATTCCAGCCGGTCACGGCCTCGATCGACTTCATCGTCGCGTCGTTGACGCCAGCGAACATGCCGAACAGGCACAGGCCTGCTGCATTCAGGACCTCGATGTTCGAGACGAGGGCCAGGTCGAGGAAGCCGGTCGTGGAGTATTCGTACTTGCCGGGGCTGGGATCCCCCGATTGGATCAGGCCCAACCCGCCCTGGACGTGGCGCGCCGGGGTGGGGTTGAACTGGTAGGTGCGGGCAAAGCCGGGCGCCAGCTTGGGGTCGTGCATGGGCAGCTCGATGCCCTTGACTGTCTGCAGGAACTGGTGGCCCTTGCCCAGCTTGTCGGCGGCCCCCTGTGAACCGAGGGCCAGCACCGCGCCGATGCCCTTGCCGGCGGCAATGGCCTCCATCGTCTGGACGATGGCTTCGGCGTTACCCCAGGTCAATTCGATGCCATCCATCTCTTCCTTGGTGAGCACGCCGTTCTCATAGCACTCCATGGCCCAGGCGATGGTCGCGCCGGTGGCGATGGTATCCACGCCCATCCGGTTGCAGATCTCGTTGCACTTCATAATGGATTCGGGGTTACCGTTCAGGCAAAGAGAGCCAAAAGCGGCCCAGGTCTCGTATTCGGGCCGATCGGTTTTGCCGATGGGCCACGGACCTTCGTTGACCTCATAGTGGGCCCCACAGCCCAGGGGGCAGTTGGCGCAGGCGTACTTTTTGGTCTTGTACTTGCCATCGAACATGGGGACGGCCAACGCGTTGGCTTTCTCTTCGCCAAAGTCGACAACGCCGATGCCGCCCCAGTTCTTGACCGGGGAGTCGCCGTTCAACGCCGAAGCAGCATTGCCCACGCCGGTACCATACTCGCCAAAGCCCGCCATCATATCCTTCGTCGGGCCGTCCTTCATGGCGGCGGAGATGGTGCGGTTGACGGCCTTGAGTTTTTCCGGATCGGCCACGGGCACCTTCATATCGCCCTGAACGGCCACCGCTTTGAGCTTTTTCGAGCCCATGACCGTACCGACGCCGCCGCGTCCGGCGGCCCGGTGCCCGTCGTTCATCACGCAAGCCAGCTTGGATAGCTTTTCGCCACTCGGGCCGATAAGGGCCGCCCGCAGCTTGGGCTCGCCCGTTTCTTTGACCAGGGCTTCTTGGGTTTCGGTGGCATCCAGGCCCCACAGCTTGCTGGCGTCGCGAATCTCGGCCTTCCCGTTCTGGATCCACAGGTACACCGGCTTTTGGGCCGCGCCCTGGACAAAGACGCCGTCAAAGCCCGCCTTTTTCAGCTCGGGTCCGAAAAAGCCACCCGAGTTGGCATCGTTCCAGGCGTTAGTGATGGGCGACTTGCAGACGACCACGTAGCGGCCGCTGAAAAAGGCGCCTGTGCCGGTCAGCGGGCCGGTCACAAAGCCGATCACGTTGTCCGGTCCCATAGGATCGGCGTCGGCCGGAACCATGTCATAGAGCACGCGCGCGCCGATGCCATAGCCGCCGAGGAACTTTTTGGCCATGTCCTCGGTCAGTTCTTTTTCCTCGATGGAATTCTTGCTCAGATCTACAAAGAGCAGCTTTCCCATGTATCCGCCCTTCATTTGTTACCTCCCTTTCTAATCTGCGGACTGGTCTCACTCGCGTCCTGGCGCCGATGAAACACCCACGCCGCCTACATCTCGCGCTCGCCAACTTTGCCCTTGGGTTTCAGGCTGAGCTCGGCCATTGACACTTGGGTCTCGTCAAAGGCATAGGGATATTCGGGGCGCCAGTTGGCCTTTCGCAGCTCGTTGCGGTTTGCGTAGCCCCAAGGATACTCGGGTGTGTAGGGCTTGAACCAAAAGTCAAACTCCTCGGGCAGTTCCGACAGCACCAGCTCATACTCGGATGTTCCCAGGCCGTTGTAGATGCCCGAGTTGATCTGCACCCACTGGCTCACCTGGGCCATGCTGGAGCAGTTGCTGAACCGCTCGGTATCAGGGTCGCTAAAGCCAAAATCGTCGGCCTTGGAGCCGGGCATGGCGACCATGGCCTCGGTCATCTCCAGGCACGCCATGTCGATGGCCACCGGGTCCTTGGACGCAAAGACGCCGACGTTGGTGACCAGCGGCTTGTCGCTAAAGTTCACACAGTCGCACCAGGGGGACGAATCGACGCAGTAGGTCACATAGCCGACTTTGTCCTTGCCAAGGGCATTCACATAGCCGGAGAAGGCATCGGGAATGGTCGTGGCCCACAGCATCATGATGTCGGGGTTGGGGGCAATGATGCCCGAGAACAGGCCGGGCCCAAAGCAGGTGGCGCATTCCACGCAGCGTTCCGAGTCGTAACCGAATATGTCGTCCTCGTAGGACATGGCGCCAAAGGGGCAGTTCTTGATCAGGCGATCCATCAGCGTGGGATGTTCTCCCTGAGAGGCCGCCGCCACTGCCTGGGGGTTCACGGTCCAATGCCTGCGCCCATACACCGGGTCGTTCAGCGTGTGAGTGCACAGCTTGCCGCGCTTGGATCCGCAGCCGATGCCGATGTTCTTGAGCGCCCCGCCAAACACGCCCATGGGGTGCCCCTTGAAATGGGTCACGGCGATCATGGCATCGAGGTCCAAGAGTTGCTTGCCCATGTAGGTGTGCTTCAGGTAGGTGCCATTCGGGATCAAGACCTTGACGTCATCAAAGCCATAGTCGCCATCGCAGACCCAGATGGGGCAGCCCAACGTCTCTTCGGTGAACCCGTGGCGAGCGGCAGTGCGCAGCATGTCGGACTTGGTCGCCCGCGATGTGTATTCATTGAAGCAGATGGTGGTGCAATCCACCACGACCGGTTTGCCCTTCAGTCGCTCGATCTCCTCAACGATGGAGCGCACATAGTGGGGGCGGAGGCTCAACGAGCAGCCATGCTCGCCAAAGTGCACCTTGACACCTACCGTGTCGCCGGGTTTGAACAGTTCCCCCAGCCCAGCGTCGCGGAACACCTTGACGGCTTTGTACTTGATGCTCTCTTGAATGGTTGCCGCACGGTCATTCATAAAGAATACTTCGGATGCCATTTGCTTTGCTCCTTTCACACTCTTTTCTGATACAAAGGGGAATTTCCATAGGCCGCGAGTCACAGCTTCTCTGTCGCGGACTCGGATAAGGTGCGCTATCGATTTTTCCGGTCACCTCCTTCCACGTAACAGGAACTCCACCAGGCCGAAACAAGGGCCTTTCTTGAAAGAAAAAGGAGACTGCGCCACTCTATCGCCGACCAGCGGCGGGGCCGTCGGTCGGCGATGGAGTAGAGAAGCCTCCTTTGCACAATGGCGGGCGTGGGGATTGCTTCCCACACCGAACGCTCACCCATCCCAGAGGGACTGTGGTGAGTCGGAGGGTCCAGTTCCCTGGACAACATCGGTTTGTAACGTACCGGTGGGCGAGTTACCTTTTCCCGGCTGTCCACACAATGGCGGAGGCAGCAGAATTGCCAGATGATTGGGTGAGGTTCTCTACCCTAGGACTTAGGTGAGTACCTGCGCTTTGGTGGCAATCAGCCGCGCCAGCGATTCCAGTTTGCCTGCCAGGTCGGCGGCCGTCTCGACGGCTACCCCCGGTTTATCCAGCGACTCCTGGAGCTTGTTGGCTGTATCCAGGCAGGCTTGAGCTTTTTCCGTGCCCTCCACACCGCGCAGCCAGACTTTTTTCCGGCATAGCTTGACCCATTTGTCGGCTTCCTCGAGATACGATTTCAATTCCTCGAGGGTCGCCTCAGGGTAGGTGCCTTCGAGGTCGCCGGTCTTGGCCGATAGATCCATGATGATCTGCCGCGTTTGTTCAATGAGGTCTCTTCCGTCTGCCATCGACTGTGTTTCTCCCTTCTTGTCTTTCTTCCAAATGATCTCAATCCAAACCCAAAGGCTCAGGCCACACAGGCGCTAAAGGCCGCCTGCAGTTCCGGTCCGTCGTCCAATCCTTCGCCGATCAAGACAATGACGCTCTTGCGCTCTTCGTCCGGTTCCCACAACCGATCGGCCTTGGAGTGAAAGGTCTTGCGCACTCCCTGGAACACGAAGCGGTGGTCGCTGCCTGCAAAATTGAGGAATCCCTTGCTGCGCAAAATCTTGTGGCCTCGTTGGCTAAAAAGCTCCTGAATCCAGGCGTTCACTTTGTCCTTGTCCATGGGCCGGCTCTCGGATAACACAACGCTCTGAAACGGATCCAACTTTTCCTCCCCATTGTTGCTCGATCTTTGCGCCTCTCGCCAGGAATCGGGTGCGCGGACCACTCCCTCCATCCCCTCAAAAAAGCGCACATTGAGGATTTTCTCCAGATCGATTTCGGTATACTCGGTGCGAAATACCAGGGCCAGCGGATTGATCCGGCGCAGTCTCCGTTCCAAGCTTTGGATCTTTTCCTCGCGGCTCAAGTCGGTCTTGTTGATCAGCAAGATGTCGGCAAAGGCAATCTGCTCACAGGCACGATAGTATTCGTCCAGGTTCAGCTCGCCATATTCGGCGTCGACCACGACAATGAAGCAGTCGAGCTGAAAGTGATCGCGCAAGCGCTCCAGGAAGAACATGCTCGCCAGGTATTCGGGCAGGTCCAGGCCGCTGGTTTCCAACAGCACGTGGTCAAAATCGACGTCCTCAATAGAAAAACATTCAGTTCCCAGCTTATCACACCGGCGATACAACCCCTCCAGCATCCAGAACAGCCGGTGCTGGGGATCGGCAAACAGGCAACCACCGCTTATCAGATTGATATTGATCGTCTTGTCCAGGACCAATTCGTGATCTACGGCGACCGCTCCAAACTCGCGGATGATCACTTCCATCCGCTGCTTTTCTCGCTCGGCGAGAATATGGTTGAGGAGGGTCGTCTTGCCTGACCCCAAAAAGCCGCCGATGATGGTCACCGGCTTGCGCAAGCTGGGATCCGAGGGCTTGGTCAGATCCACATGGTGATGATGGTGGACTTGCTGTAAAACGATCGCTCCCTCAGGCACTAGGCTTCTCCTTTGGCTGGGCTACGTTCAAGAGTCGAGTCACTGATTATGCGCTGATCGATCACCTTCAGCAAATCAGACACGTCTCGGACTTTTTTTGTTTCGCCACGATACACAACCAGTGTGCTGCGTTGATAACTGAGGCCAATCAAGCGGATGCCAGGCACATCGCGCAGGATATCCATGATTTGAGAGGTGATGTTTGCCGGCGGATGGTCACTATCGAGGAGGATGACGTCGGGTTGGGTAGCTCGGATGCGATCGACCAACTCGGGCGCGCTCAGCTCGCAGCCGATGACATCCAACACAGTGTCCTGTTCCAACAGATTCTGGATACCCAGATGGAAAAGCGACTGGTCGGACAGAATCAGCACTCGCGACGCAGAATAACCGGCTGGCATTGCCACCATACCTGTATGATAACCAATTTCAACAGCCCTGTAAAGGGCCAAAGGGTGAAACCCTTCTAATCAAAAGTACTTTTCTTGGCGCCCCGGTCCATCGGGTCGGGATCGAGTCTAGGACTTGTAGGGAGGGGGCACCAATCCCTGGCAGACGGCATACACGGCGGCCTGGGTTCGATTGCGCAAATGGAGCTTTTCCAGGATGACGCGCAGGCCGTTCTTGACCGTACTCTCGGCCAAAGCCAGGGCCTCGCCGATCTCTTTGTTGGAATAGCCGTTGACCACCAACTGGAGCATCTGGATTTCGCGCTCCGTCAAGAACTCCGCGCCCGCGTCTGGAATCGATTCCGAGCCCTGTTTCTGGAATTCTCGCAGGATTTTGGAGGCAATGACCCCCGAAAAGGAGGCTTCGCCCCGGGCGACCGTTTCCAGCGTGTCAAACAACTGGCGAGGTTTCAGGTTCTTGATCAGGTAGCCCTGCGCGCCGCACTTGAGGGCCTCGAACACATCGTTGCTGTTTTCCGACACGGTGAGAACAATCACCTTAGTATCAGGCAAATGACGCTTGATCTCCCGGGTGGCCTCCAACCCATCGCAATTGGGCATGGTCACATCCATAAGGATGATGTCGGGCCGGGTGTGCTGCGCCCGGGCGATGGCCTCCAGGCCATCGTTGGCCTCGCCCACCAGCTTGACGTCGGGGCGAGAGGCGAGGACACTGGCTACCCCTTTGCGAAAAAGAACGTGATCATCGACGAGAAGGATTCGCAGCGGTTCGTTCATAATGCATCCGGACTTGAGAAAGATAACTGAAGCAGAATCCGGGTTCCCTTTCCAGGTTGAGAGTCGATCTCTAGCGTACCCCCCACGGCATGAGCACGCTCCTGCATGACCGTCAGACCCACGTGGCGGCGTCCCTGGTCGAGCACGCGCTCCGGTAAAAACCCCTTGCCGTCATCCTCGATACAAATGCGGACCCGGGTCTGGGTTTCCTCGAGCCAGAGTACCACCCCCTGCGCCCCGGAGTGCTTGCGGGCGTTGCTCAGAGCCTCTTGGATAATGCGCAACACCTGCCCACCTGCACGAGAGGCCCATTGGCCCCGCAGCTCCCCCTTGATCTCCAGGCGGACCTGGAGGCCGAAATCCTCTTGATAGTCGGCCAAATAGGCCCGCAGAGCAGCCATAAAGTCGGCTTTATCCGACACCACAGTCCGCAAGTTGAAAATCTCTTCGCGCACGGAGGTATAGACTTCGGTGATGGTGTCCTGGAGTTCGAGCAGGCAGCTTTGTGCTTCATCCGGGCGGCCCCGAGCCAGCAGGTCACCGGCCGTCGATGCCTGGAGTTGAAGAAGGCCCAGGGCTTGGGCCTGTTCGTCGTGGATTTCCCGCGACAGCCGCAACCGCTCCTCGGTCACAGCCAATTGCTCCACCTGCTGATAAAGGCGGGCATTCTCGATGGCCGGCGCCACCGACGTCGCGATGCCCAAGGCCAGATCGATCTCCTCCGGGGTAAAAGTATGGTAGCGATCAAAGGTGACTGCATTGGCCACTGCCACGACCCGTCCCTTGACGATGCAAGGGATCGACAGCATCGATCTGATGCCCAATCGCTCGGCCGTCCTCCGGTTCATGGAGGGATCGTCCAGCGCGTTGTGGCAGGCCACCGGTCGCTGCGCCTCAAAGGCCAAGCGCGTCAACGACAGCGACTCGATGGCATAGGGTTTTCCCAGCAGCTCCCGGCACGCTGCCGCTTCCTCGGGAGGGAACTGGTCGGTGGCCGCCCAAAAATCGGTCGAACGTCCCGTGCCATCGACCAGCATAAAAATGCAATGCTCTGCACCCGCGGCCTGGGCAATGCCGCGGGCCGTGCGCCGCAGCACGTCGTCCAGTTCCAGCGTGCTGCTGGCGGTCTGCACCATGTCCAGCATGAGGGCTGTGTTTCGTTGTTGCTGCCGGAGGCGTTCCCCTGCCTTGACAAAAAAGGATTCGACGAGGCTGCTGACGATCCGGTCCACGCCGGCGTCCAATCGATCCGTGGCCTCGCGTGCGACACGGGAATCGGGTGAGGCGATGCGTCCGAGGAAGGGGCGGATCACCGCTCGTAGCAGGAAACCGGCCTGGAGCACCTCATCCACCTGGATGCCCATCTGCACATAGCCATCGGGCGCCCGGCTGAGAAACTCGAGCCACCAAGGGGGGAAGGGCTCTTGACCGGAAAGCAGATCCCTCAATACATCCAGGCAGGCGAGGTTGTTGGCCAAGATATCTTTTGGGGGACACTGGGCATAAAGGGAATCGGGCATGTGCTGACGGATCGCATCGAGCCAGGCGGCAGCCATAGCCTTCCGATGCTCCTCCAGGAGGGCCACCAGGTCCAGTTCAATGTCGGATTGGCGACGCACTTGGTCATGCACGTCCACGAGACTGCCCACACCCTTTCTGGGATGCCCAAGTCAGAAAACCGTGATACCCCTTTACGATCTGCCCGATCGCAGAGCGGCGGCGCGAGAAACCTGTCTCAAAAAAGAAGGAGGCCACCTGTTGACATGCAACAGCCGGCGGCTGGAAATGGCCAGCCGCCTGCCGCCACAAGCCAAGGTGCCTCCTTCGCAATGGCGGGCGTAGGAATTGCTCCCCACACCTATCGCTCATCCGTCCCCGAGGGAGCGAGATGAGTCGGAGGGCCGGTGGTCGCCCAGGTACCCAGCCCCACATGGGGGCGCCCCATGCTACCCACCGGCAGATGTTGTCGAATACCGATTCGTAATGTACCCACCAAAGCAGGCTATGGCAATCCAGCGCCCGTCCACTCCAGAGGCTCTGCGTCGAACCCCGCTCTGGTGACGTGTCTGCTCACCCACAGTATATCAGAAAAACCGGCGGGCGTCAACCGCGCGATTTGGCGGGCTAGCAATTCTCATTTTGGCCGTTCTTGAGTGCCCCCTTGCCCATTCGCTCAATTTGCTTGGCCTGGGTCGCCAAACCCAGGCCCCGTCTTCCACAAAAAAGCGCGGGACGGCAACCAAAGGTTGCACGCGATCCCGCGCGAATTGGTGATGCAATCGGCTGTCCCATTCAAGACGGGACGGCCCATGGGGCGCCTCGGTTAGGCGCCGTGACGCGTTTCAAAAGGCCAGGCCAGGAACCCGCCGTCCAGAATTTCGACGTTCTCGTACCCATGGCCTGCCAGGATGCACACGGCTTCCCAGGCGCGGAGACTGGTCTTGCAATAGGCCACGATCCGCCGATCCTTGGGGATCTGGTCGAGGCGAGAGCGAATCGCGCCCAGGGGAACGAGAACGCTGCCCGGAATGGAACCGTTCTGATGCTCGTCGGGGCTGCGCACATCGAGCAACAGGAGATCCTCCCCCGTCTGGCGCATGGCCTGGAGCTGCATAGAAGTCACCCCGCTGACCAGTCCATCGAGCTTGTTACGCAGGATGTTGGCACCATGAATCAACACGTCCATGGCCTCCGAAAAAGGTGGGGCGTAGGCCAGGTCCAGGTTGGCCACATCATCCACCGTCATGCGCGCCGTCATGGCGGTAATGGCCACATCGATACGTTTCATCACATCGCCCGGTCCCACGCCCTGGATGCCGATGAGGCGACGGTTGGAGCGCTCGGCGATCAGTTTGAGAATGATGGGCTGGTTCCCGGGATAGTAGTGCGGCCTATCGGGGGCCGATACAGTTGCCGAGATGACGGGGATGCCGAGCTCCGCCGCCTGCTCGATGCTCAGCCCAGCGCGCCCCATGTTCCAGTCAAAGAGTTTGAGCGCCGTGGCGCCCAAGACGCCGGGAAAGCGGTCAACGTGGCCCACAGCATTGGAACCCGCCACCCGGCCTTCCTTATTGGCCACGGAACCCAGGGGCAGGAAGCAATCGGTACCGCGGATGTTGCACGACTTTTCGGCACAGTCGCCGGCGGCATAGATGTCGCGGTCGGTCGTCTGCATATAGTCGTTCACGTGGATGCCGCCCGAGGGGCCGATGAGCAAGCCCGCATCGCGGGCCAGTCCAACGCTGGGGCGAATGCCCACACTGAGCAACACCAGGTCGGCGGCAAAGGTGCCTTTGCTGGTCACCACGCGCTGGACCTTGCCGTCGGCATCGCCTTCCATGCGCTCCACCCGGGCCGAGGTCACCACCTTGACGCCCACCTCGCGCATGTGCTTCTCGATCAAAGTGGCCAAGTCGGCGTCGATCATCGGGAGCAGGTGGGGCAGCATCTCGACGATGGTCACCCCGCCCCGACACTCCAAGACGGCTTCTGTCATCTCCATGCCGATGAGACCACCGCCGATGATGACCACATTGGGGCATGCTTCCCTTTGCAGGTACTCCCGGAAACGGTCGGCGTCTTCGACCTGTTTCAGCCGCCACACATTTTCCAGATCCTTGCCGGGAATGGGGGGCTCGACCGGATCGGCGCCGGTGGCCAGGATCAACTTGTCGTAGGGCAGCCGCTGCATTTCGCCGCTGTCGACGTTTTGGACCTCGACTTCTTTGGCCTGGCGGTCGATTTTGACGGCCTCGGTCCGGTTCAGGACTCGAATGTCCTTGACCTGGGCAAAGAACTGGGGGTCACGCATCACGCCGATGGGCGTCGTCATGAGCTGGCGCCGATCCTCCACCATGCCCGAGATATAGTAGGGCAGGCCACACCCTGCGTACGAGAGAAGCTCGCCCTTTTCCACGATAGTAATCTCCGCGGTCGGGTCCAGGCGTCTCGCCCGGGCGGCAGCCTTGGGTCCGGCAGCCACCCCTCCAATGACAACGATCTTTTTGCTCATGGTATTTCCTCCAAAACGGATTTCAAGTGTCGGTGCAAAGCCCCCGCGATTCCTCCAGATTGAGCGGGAGCGATCTACATGGAAACACAAACGTGCTTCGGTCAAGGCCGAGGCCACAAGCCAGAGACAAGGGGGCCCAGAACCTCTGAAGGCCCCCTGTCTGCATCCAGCTCGAACGACGTTTGTGGAGCCGTCTAGGCCGCTTCGCCTTTCAGGTAGGCCTCCATGTAGGGCATAAAGTGCGGGATGACCAGCGGCAGCATCTTGGGCAACAGGTTGTCCATCGCCGCCGGCATCAAGTCGGGCATCTGCTCCTCCATGTGTTCGGGCATGGCGATGCGCTTGCCGACGGCATCCAACATGTCAGGCATCACCTTGGGCATCATGCCGGGCATCAGCGCCGGAAAGAGCTTGGGCATCATGGGCTTCATGACGGCGATCATCGCATCGCGCACCGGGGCAGGCGAGGCCTTGACCATCTTCATCATCCCCGGGAAGGGGCCGGGCATGGCCTCGATCATTTCGGGCAACAAGCTGGCCATCAGTTCGGCCATCGCCTCTGGTTTCAACAGGCGGATCATGGCCTCGAACACGGCCCACATCTCCAGGGCATAGGGGGTGGGGTCGGCGTGCTCGATGCCCGCCGCCTGACAGGTCAGAGTGGTCAGGTCGATGATGGGCAGATCGCGCCCCGTCTTGTCGGCAGTGACCCGGAGCTGCACCTCGCAGCAGGGGCAAGCCGCCACCACAGCCTGGGCGCCGACGGCGTCGGCCTCGGCCAGGCGCACATCGCCCACGCGCTCGCCCACATCCGGATCGGCCACCAGGCTCAACACCGAGCCGCAGCAGTGCGCTTCCTGGTGATGGTGCTCCATCTCGACAAACTCGATGCCGGGGATGGCCCGGATCATCTGGCGGGGCGCCTCATAGATGTTGCCGGCCCGCCCCATGTGGCAGGAATCGTGCCAGGTGACCCGCATATTGATCTCGTGCTCCAGTTGAAGCGCGCCTTCGCCGATCTTGTCGGCCAGGATCTCGCTATAGTGCTTGGCCTCAAAGGGATAGTCGATACCCAGCTTTTGGGCCCATTCGGGATAAAAGGTGTGCCACACCAGCCAACAGGCCGGGCACGAGGTGACCACCGTCTTGACCCCACGGGCCTTCATGGCGTCGATGTTGTGGCGCATGATCTCTTCCCAGGTATCCCACAGGCCACTGACCAGCATGGGGATGCCGCAGCAGGCCTCGTCGCGGCCCAGATAGGTGAATTCGACGCCCGCTTTGTGGAGGAGACAGGCAGTCGCCTGAGCGATGTCGTTTTCGACGTAGGAGGCGGTGCAGCCCGGGAAATAGGCGATCTCGGCCCGCTCTGGTAACACCCCCACCACGTGCTCGGGCATCCAGTTGGGCCGGTCGGCGCGGTAGGCGGCCCAGATGTTGTGCTCCTTTTTCATCGACTGGCGCATGATCTCAAAGGGCGGGAAGGTCAGCCGGCCTTCGTCGTGGATCAGTTGGCCGCGCAGCTTGAGCCAGCTCGGCTCGATGGGCAGGTCCTCGCAGCAGCGCACGTTGCACAGCTCGCAGGTGGTGCAGGCCAGGATCGAGTCGACCATCTTTTGCTCCCACTTGACCTTGCCCTCCATATACTGGCGCAAAAAGTACCACTTGCCACGGGGCGTCTGGCTTTCCCAGCCACGGCCATAGTACTGATCGCAGTCGTCCACGCAATAGCCACACTGGGAACAGGCATAGGCGTACCAGGCCACGTCGTCGGGAATGTCCCGCCGCCCCTGGCCCTCAGGCCGCTCGCCGATGGGCGCTTGGGCCTGATTGCCAAAAATCCTCACCAACGGCTCAAAAGCCCCGGCTACCCCCATGAAAGCCGAGAGCAACGGCTGTCCGCCCAGCACCTTTTTGGGGTTGAATAGCCCCCGGGGATCGACCTGAGCTTTGTACGCCTCCAGGCGGTGCATTCGGTCGGCGCCCAAGACGTGGGCCGCCTCGCGGCTGAAGTAAAGCCCGGTGGAGTAAGCTCGCCCGCCGTTTTCTTTGGCGATCTTGAGAACCGTAAGCGCCAGGCCAAAGGCGAAATTAAAGCTGAACTTGCGCTCGTCGTGCAGGATAAAGCCCAAGAGCGTGACCTGCCCATCCTCGCTCACCATGCCTTCCATCACCATCGGCAGGGCGATGCGGCTTTCGATGGACTCGAGCGCCTTGTCCAGGTTGACCAGTGGCACCATCACCTCAGCCGGGGCAATACTGGGCCCCAAGCGCTTGATGCTCATCAGATTGTAGCGCTCCTCCCACTCGTGCTGCACGACCTCGTCCTCGACCACCTCGCCCCCTGCCTGGCGCACCAGGGCAGGAAGCTCGGCGTCGATGACGTCGCGCCGCGATTCGGGCGCCACAAAGACCGCCACATAGCCTTGGGGGACCGTGGGCCGGTGGGTCGGCACGGCGTGACCATGTTCCATGTGGGGCGGAAGTTGATTCTTGAGATCGGCCATTTTGGGGTTGATAAAGCTGACCGACCAGAGGGGCAGGCCTGCCTGGCGGATCGATTGGAGCGCCAAGAGAAGGCCCTTGGCCGTGTCAAACCGGGCGCCCCACGCGGCTTCCTCTTGGGCGGGCCGCAGCTTGAGCACCACTTCGGTGATCAAGCCGGTGATTCCCTCCGCATCGCTGACCAGATCCAGTTCCTCGCTGCCAAAGGTGCGCACCTCGCCGCTGGGCAGCACAACTCGACACAAGACGACGTTATCCCGAAAGGCCCCAAATTCATAGGCGCCAAAGCCCACCCCACCCTGGGCCAGCCATCCACCCACGGTGGACGATGGCGCACTGGAAGGATAGGTGCGCAAGGCCAGGCCTTGCTTGTGCAATTCTTTGTCCAGCCTCGTCCAGATCACCCCAGGCTGCACGGTCACGGTCATCGCTTCCGGATCGACGGCAAGTACCTGGTTCATCCAGGCAAAATCGACGACCAGCCCACCCTTGACCGGCAACACACCGCCATACCCCGAGGTGGATTTTCCGCGGGGCACCAACGGAATGCCGTGGGTGCGGGAAAAGGCCGCCAATTGGACGACTTGCTCTTCGCTCAGCGGCTGGACCACGCCCGCCGGCAGGGTGTTCCCCACCAGTGGTTTGACCAGGCTGGGCAACGAGCCCACGTCGTGGCTGTAGAACATCCGCTCCAGGCGATCAAAGGCAACTCGCGGACCGAACAAGTCCCGTAATTCTTGCTGTACCGCCGGGGCCAGCGATCTCATAGTTTATTCCTTTCTTTTGTCGATCGGGATCAGAGTTGGGTGATTTCGGCGATGCGCTGCAAACGATTTAGGAGGGCCAGTCGCTCCTCGCCGATTTCGGAAAAGACCTCTGCCGTCTTGTTCAGCAAAACAACAAGCTGCTGTTGCCGGTTTTCATCCAGAACCGGGATTCGATTCAGGGCATGCAGCAAATCCGGCACGCCCAGGCCACAAGCTGTGGCCAACTCGGGAATTCGGACCGAGTGAAATTCCTCTCCGGGGGGCTCGTCCAGATACTGGCCGGCATGAACGGCGCCCACGAACCGACCTTGCGCCTCAATCCGGCACGAAATGTAGCGCAGGCCGGCATGACAGATGAAGGGGTGCGTGGCCTTGCCAGGGGCCGCCACAGAAGCCTGCCACGAGGCAATACATCGTTGCCGCCCCACCTCGCTGCTCAGCACCAGGTCACAGAAATCGCTGCAGTTGGCGATGGGCGTCAGGGGCAAACCGCCGACCTCTGTGGTCACGACGCCTACGCTCAATGCCTGAGCCAGGATATCTTGGATGGCCCGGACACAAGGAAGGGGCAGCGGTTCAAGCGTGGGAGAGAGCTGGGCTTCGGTCTCACTGGGGAGTTCTTCTCTTCCACACCCCCGCTGCTCTTGCAACCAGCTTTCGATGGCCTCACGAGAGAAACGCCACTGTCCACCTACTTTGAACCCCTGCAGCCGACCATCATTCAGCATCCGATAGATGGTGATGCGGTCGACCTGGAGGAGTTCCTGCAACTGTCGGACTGTGAGCAAAGCGTCTGCACTATTCATGACGTTCAGAGTACCATAATTTTGGACATCTGTCAAAATAGCAGCAAGAAGATACGGAAACCTATGGCAAAATATAACAAGATAATCACGAACCATAGCCTCATCTCATTTTCAGGACAGGTCCGGATGGGTTCAACGCCCCCGAGACAGGGGGTGTTGAGTCAGAGGGCACCCCGGCGATTGGCGGAATCCAGCCCAATTCTTTTTGCGAACACGCTTGTGGGAGATTACCAAACTTGAGGAAAATGTGGTATGATCGGCCCAGACGGAGGAGAATCAAAGGAGGTCGAAGAGGATGAGTGAACAAGGAGCTCCCGATGTTGGCATCCAATTGCGTGCCTTGCGTCAGGAGCGAGGTCTTTCATTGCGCACTCTGGCCGAATTGTGCGATTTATCGCCCAATACCATCAGCCTCATCGAGCGGGGAGAGAGTTCGCCCAGCGTCTCTACCTTGCACCGCCTGGCGACTGCCCTGGGTGTGCAAATCACCACGTTCTTTGAGGAGCATGTCGAACCAGTCCAGGTCGTGGTCACACGCGCCGGCGAACGGCGCCGGTCCGGAAACGCCTACCTGATCTTGGAGAGCCTTGGCACCGGTCTGGAAAAACAATCCATAGAGCCCTTTTGGGTTACCATGAAAGCAGGTGCCGACAGCGGCCCGCAGATGATGGTACATGGGGGGCAAGAACTGGTCCATTGCCTGGAAGGGGAGATCGAATATGAGGTAGACGGGCAGCGCTATCAATTGGCGGGGGGCGACACCCTGCTGTTTCAGGCGCAATTGCCCCATCGCTGGAGTAACCCAGGCAGCCTCCCCGCGAATTTCCTTCTCATTTTTTGCGGAGGCCGCGGCACCCAGCCAACCGAGCAACATCTTCGCGCCAAAACCTAGTGGAGTTGAATCGAGAATATATCCGATCTCTTGACAAAAGGAATGATCTGAAATCTTGAAGGTTCTTCTTGACAAGTGTGGAGCGGTGTGGTATCCTTCCTGGCGATGGGTGGGTACATAGGGTCCCCCCCGATCTAGAAAGGTAGCGAACCACTATGGAGATCGAATTTCGTGCCGATGGCCTGAGCCGGCGGCGGTTTGTTCGTCTTTTGGCTGGCGCCAGCTTGGGAACGGTGCTGGCCTCCTGCGGACAGGAACAGGCACCGGGCGAGCCATCACCTCCAGCGAACAACACAGTTTCCACAGAGCAGGGGCAAGCACAGCCCACGGTCCTTCCCACCAAGCAGGCCCAGGCACAGCCCACAGCCATTCCCACCGAACCGGCACTGCCTCAACCGACCGAGGCCCCCACCAAGTCGCCGGTCCGGGTCGAGACTGCGGCGCCTACCGCCCGACCGTCGTATCTGACTGTGGCGCGGGGCAGCGACGCACGGGCCATCACCTACGCCGCCATTGCCGCCCTGGGCGGCATGGAGCGCTTTGTCAAAAGCGGCGATGACGTGATCGTCAAGCCCAACATCTGTGTCGACTATCGCAGTTTCGAGTACGGGGCCACCACCAACCCCGAGGTTGTGGCCGCCCTGGTGGAACTAGCCCTGGGAGCGGGGGCCCGGCGCGTGCGGGTCATGGACTATCCCTTTTCGGGCAGCCCCGAACAGGCCTATGCCACCAGCGGGATCGCCGACGCGGTCCAGCGGGCCGGCGGCAGCATGGAGATCATGAACGCCCGCAAATTTCGCGAGGTCGACGTGCCCGAAGGGCGGGACATCCGCCGCTGGCCCGTCTACCAGGAGGTGCTCGACGCCGACGTCGTGATCGATGCACCGGTGGCCAAGCACCACAGCCTGGCCCGCCTGTCGCTGGCGGGCAAGAACCTGATGGGCGTCATCGAGAATCGCGGCCAGATCCATGCCAACCTGGGCCAGCGGATCGCCGACGTGGTGAGCGTCGTGCGGCCCCACTTGACGGTGGTCGATGCGGTGCGCACTCTGATGACCCAGGGGCCAACCGGCGGCAACCTGGACGATGTACGCCTGACCAACACCGTAATCGCCAGCCACGACATTGTCGCCGCCGATGCCTATGCTGCCACCCTCTTTGGGCTGCAGGGCCGCGACATCGGCTATGTGCAAGCGGCAGCCGAAATGGGCCTGGGCACCCTCGACCTGGCGTCGATTCAGATTGAGGAGATCAGCATCTAATGGCTCGGCCCCAGGGCAAGGACTCGGATATGAGCACCACAGACCGGCCCATGAGCCGTGACAGAGGGAGCGCCTGCCGGGAGGCCCCCCGGCCTTGAGCGCACGGGCATGGCAGAGGGTGCGCCGCTGGGTGCAGGCTGTGGCGCTGGCCCTTTTTGTGGCGCTGATGGTCTATGCCAACGCGCAGCGCCCCCAGCGCTTTTTCCCCGACCTGTTCAGCCGGTTGGACCCGCTGCTCATGATCTCGGCCTCGCTGGCGGGCCGTGTCCTGCTGGGCGGGCTAATTCTCGCCGCGCTCGTCCTGCTCCTGACACTGCTGTTTGGCCGCGTCTGGTGTGGCTGGCTCTGCCCCTTGGGTACCCTGCTGGAATGGTCCAGCCCTCGCCGTCCGCGCCACCGCGCACCGAGCGAAAATCTGCGCCGGATCAAGGTGCTGCTCCTGCTAGCCAGCCTTGCTACAGCCCTGCTGGGCCTTCCCCTGCTCGCCGTTCTCGACCCCATTACCCTCCTCAACCGGGCGCTGATCACCGCGGTCTGGCCTGCCTTGCGCCACGGGATCATCGGAGTGGAGGATTTTCTCTATGGGTTCCCTGCGCTGTGGGGCGTGCTGGACGTGGTGCATGGCGCAGTGGTGCAGCCCCTGTTTCAAGAGGTGCAACCGGCCTTTGGGCTGGCCTGGTTGATGGGGCTCACCCTGGTGGGGCTCATGCTCCTCAACCACTGGGCGCCTCGGTTCTGGTGCCGCTACCTGTGTCCCCTGGGCGGGCTCCTGGGGTTGATCTCGCGGCTGGCCCTGGTGCGACGTGAGGTGGGCGATACCTGCACCCAGTGCGGTCGCTGCGCCCACAGTTGCCCCACAGGTACCATCGACCCCGAGGCCGGGTATCGCAGCGACCCGGCCGAGTGCATTGTCTGCTTGGATTGTTTGGTGGACTGCCCGCAATCGGGGATCTCCTTTCGCTGGCAGGTGCCCGGTTGGCGCCCGCAGCCGGGGCACGACTATGACCCGAGCCGGCGCCAGGCTCTGGCCGTGGTGGGCGCTTCTGTGGTAGGCGTGGCCCTCGCCGGTGTGGAGCCGATTGTTCAACGGCAGCCAGCGACCATGATTCGCCCGCCAGGCGCCTCGACCGCCGATTTTACTGCGCTGTGCGTCCGTTGCGGGGCCTGCCTTCGCGCCTGCCCCACCCAGGGATTGCAGCCCAGCCTATTCGAAGGGGGCCTGCAAAACCTGTTCACCCCGCGGTTGGTGCCGCGCCTGGGGTTCTGCAACTTTGGCTGCCATGCGTGCGGTCAGGTCTGCCCTACCGGGGCCATCCCGCGGCTGCCCCTGGAGGAAAAGCAGAGCACAGTGCTGGGGCTGGCGCGCGTCGATCGCAACCGCTGCCTGCCCTGGGCCTACGACATCCCCTGTATCGTCTGCGAGGAGGCCTGTCCGGTGGCCACCAAGGCCATTGTCCTGGAGGAGGTTCGGGTACCCGGCCTGGAGACCCCGTTACAGCGACCGCGGGTGGTCAAAGAACGCTGCATTGGCTGCGGCGTGTGTGAGTATCAGTGCCCCATGGGCGGCGAGGCGGCCATCCGGGTATTCGCTCCCACCCAAGCCACCCTCCGCTGGACCGATTGAAAAAAAGACCCTCCCCTACCTACCGGGACCACGGTTTTGTCAACTGCTGGGTTCTATGCTACACTAGCTCGGTTCCATAGGAATTCGGAGGGTCGAGGGTCGATGAAAAGGAGCGTGATTCTGCTCATCCTGGGGATGCTGCTATTGGCAGCCCCATCCATCCAGACCATCGCAGCCCCCCTGGCTCAAGCCTCTGGACAGATTACTTCGCCGCGCGATCAGGCGACTGTTCGAGGATTGGTGCCCATCGAGGGGAGTGCGACGCATACCCAGTTCCAAAAGTACGAGGTCCATTACGGCCCCGAGCCGAACCCGGGCGATCAATGGACGCCAATTGGGGGATCCCCCTTTGCGGTGCCGGTGGTCCAGGGCAGACTGGGTCTGTGGGATACAACCATCTTGCCTGAGGGGCGATACAGCCTGCGGTTGCGGATTGTGCGCGTCGATGGCAACTATGACGAATATTTTGTGCGGGGCATCCAGGTTGCGAACCTGAGCCCCACCGAGACGCCTACTCCGGCCGAGACGCCCACTCCAGCTCCACCCACCAATACACCTGCTCCCACCCCCACGGTCGTCATCGGGGTGCCGACGGTATCCAGTCCCACCCCCAAGCCCACATCGACGCCCTTACCGACGGCATTGCCGACGGTGGCCTCCACGCCGGTCGATCTGCCTTTCCAGAACGTCGGCGATGCCGCATGCTGGGGTGTGGGCGCCACGCTGGCCGTTTTTGGCTCGATAGGTCTGTTTTTCGCGGTCAAGAGCGGACTGGTTTCGCTGGTGCGCAAAATTATCAAGCAGAATCAGGATACATTTTAGAAACAGGATTTTGCCAAACGGGGCAATAGGCCCGGATCTGATCAAGTGCAGGGGCTAGTCTTGAATCTAGCCCCCTTTCGGTGTTTTGAAATGTTGGAACAAGGTGTCATGAGTGTTTATCGAGATCGTTTCATGATCGTGGGGCTGGGCAATCCCGGCAGCGAGTATGCGGCCCACCGCCACAACGTCGGCTTTCACGTGGTCGATGCGCTAGCGCGGGCCCACGGCCTTTCCTTTACCCGGCACAAGGCCGCCCAGGCCCGGGTGGCTGAAGGCCCCATCGAGGGCCGGTCGGTGCTGGTGACCAAGCCCCAAACCTTTATGAACCTCAGCGGCAAGTCGGTGGCCCGGCTGGCCCGCGACTATCAGATCCCGCCCGAGCGGATTCTAGTCGTGTACGACGATCTGGACCTTCCCCTGGGGCGCCTGCGGGTGCGGGCGAACGGGGGGAGCGGAGGACACAAGGGGATGCGGTCCATCATCGACCTGTTGGGCACGCAGGATTTTCCCCGCATCCGGGTGGGGATCGACCGCCCTCCCGGCAGCATGGATCCGGCAGACTATGTGTTGGAGCCTTTTGACCGGGACCAGGCAGAGCCGATTAAAGAAACGGTCCAACGGGCCGTGGCGGCGGTGGAATGCTGGCTGGTCGAAGGCATTCAAGGGGCCATGGATCGGTACAACGGCCAGGGACTGACAGGGGGCGATGCGCCCGCACCGGATGCAAGCCAGGCGCAAGAGAGGGAAGAGTGAATCTTTCCGGTCTTTTGGATCTGTTAACCCAGAATCCCGTCATTCGCGATCTGGTAGACGCCCTCGACAGCCGAACGGTCGCCGAGCGCTTTGGCGTGCGCGATGGCCAGGGTCTGGGCGTCATCGCGGCAGCCCGCCCCTTTTTGGTGGCGGCCCTCTATCAACGGCTGGGACGACCTATGGTGCTCCTGACCAGCCGGCCTGAGCGGGCGAGCCAGTGGGCCGAGCAATTGCGCGTGTGGACCGACGGCGAGGACATCCACACCTTTCCCGAACCGGACGCGCTGCCCTTCGAGCGGGTGCCGTGGGCGCGAGAGACGGTCAGCGATCGTCTGGCGGCGCTGACGGCCCTGGTCCAATGGGCCAAGTCCCAGGGTCACTCGGGCGCGCCGCCGCTGATTGTGGCCTCGGGCCGGGCCTTTATGCACAAAACCCTGCCGTTGCGCGAGTTTCGGATGGGCCTGCGCGAGTATCGCCAGGGGCAGACCATCGAATTGCAGCGCACCCTGGAAAGCTGGGTGGCCCACGGCTATCGGCCCGAAACCGTCGTCGAGCAACCGGGCACCTTTAGCCGGCGCGGCGGGCTGATCGACGTCTTTCCGCCAAACCTACCCAAACCCGTTCGCATCGAATTGTTTGGCGACGAGATCGACAGCCTGCGACTGTTCGAGCCCATCACCCAGCGCTCGGAGGAGCGGATCAACCAGTTTACCCTGGCGCCTGCCTCCGAAGCCCTGTTGCGCCTGGCCGGGTTTGCCCTGGAACGGGCGTCCCAGTTGGACATGAGCCTGTGCCATCCGCCCGCCCGAATGGAGTACCAGGAAGACCTGGCGCGGTTGGAACAGGGGGTGGCCTTCCGGGGCATCGAATTCTACCTGCCCTTCTTCTACTCCCAGCCGGCGACGATCTTGGACTATTTGCCGGCAGACGGCGTGTGCATCATCGACGACTGGGGGGCGCTGATGGCCAACGTCATGGACGTCGACCAACAGGCTCGGGCGCTGAGCGGCGATCTGGTCAAGGCCGGGGAATTGCCTGCCAACTATGCCGAGGTGCAGGTCCCCTATTTTGGCTGGGACGAGCTGCGAGAGACCCTCCATCCCCGCTCGCCCTTGGTGCTCGGCGGTGGGGTACAGGACCGCCCGGGAGACGGGGCGGTGGGCCAGATCTTTTCCCACAGCGAGCAATATGGCGGTCAGATCAAACGGGTCCTGGACGGATGCCAGGGATTGCGCGAGGCGGGCGAGCGGGTGGTGTTGGTGACCCGGCAGGCGCGCCGCATCTCGGATCTGCTGGCCGAGCGCAACATGACGGTCCTTCCGGTGCAGGATCTCCCCGAACTGCCGCCGCCCCAAAGCCTGTCGTTGGTGCAGGGCACCCTTTCGGAAGGGTGGATTTTGAATTCGGAACGCGGGACGGGCCAACTCCACCTGCTCACCGATGCAGAGGTGTTTGGCTGGGCGCGCCCCGCGCCCCGGCGCGCATCCCGGCCGCGGCCCGTGCCCCCCGAGAGCTTTTTTGCCGACGTCAAGCCCGGCAGTTACGTGGTTCACGTGGAGCATGGCATCGGGCTGTTCAAGGGCCTGGTCAAAATGCAGTTTGGAGGCGGCGAACGAGAGTATTTGCTCGTCGAATATGCCGCTGCCGACAAACTCTATGTCCCGGTCTATCAGGCGGATCGGCTGAGCCGCTACGTCGGCGTTTCTGACCACGCGCCGACCATCAACCGCCTGGGCACCACCGATTGGGTGCGGGTCAAGCAGCAGGCCCAGAAGGCGGTCGAAGAGATCGCCGACGACCTACTGTTGCTCTATGCGGCCCGCGAAGTGGTAGAGGGACACCCGTTTGGTGCCGACACCTTCTGGCAGGCCGAACTGGAAGCCTCGTTTCCCTACGTGGAAACGGAGGCCCAATTACGGGCGCTGGACGAGATCAAATCGGACATGGAGCGTCCCCGGCCCATGGATCGCCTGATCTGCGGCGACGTGGGCTATGGCAAGACCGAGGTGGCGCTGCGGGCGGCGTTCAAGGCCGTCATGGATGGCAAGCAGGTCGCCATCCTGGTGCCTACCACGGTTCTGGCCCAACAGCACTATCAGACCTTCAGCGAACGGCTGGGGCCCTTTCCCGTATCGGTGGGCATGCTCTCCCGGTTCCTGACACGCAAAAAGCAGGACGAAGTGGTCGACGGCCTGGCCCAGGGCGGCGTGGATATTGTGATCGGCACCCACCGTCTGCTTTCGGCCGATGTCACCTTCAAGGACTTGGGCCTGCTCATCATCGACGAGGAGCAGCGGTTCGGCGTGGTTCACAAAGAGCGGCTCAAGCAGATGCGACAAGAAGTGGACGTCTTGACCATGACCGCGACGCCCATCCCGCGCACGCTGCACATGTCGCTGACCGGGGTGCGCGATATGAGCACCATTGACACGCCCCCCGAAGAGCGGCTTCCGGTTCGAACGCACGTGGGCCAGTACGACGAGACCGTCATCCGCCAGGCCATTCTGCGAGAGATGGATCGGGGCGGGCAGACCTATTTTGTGCACAACCGGGTGATGGGCATCTACCAGATCGCGCAACGGCTCCGCAAGTTGGTGCCCGGCGCCAAGATCAGCGTGGCCCACGGGCAGATGTCCGAGCGCGAGCTGGAAAGGGCCATGCTCGACTTTGCGGCGGGTCACATCGACGTTCTGGTCTGTACCAGCATCATCGAGAGTGGGTTGGATATCCCCAACGCCAACACCTTGATCATCAACCGCGCCGACCAATTCGGCCTGGCCCAGCTCTATCAGCTCAAAGGCCGGGTAGGCCGCGGCGCCCGGCGGGCCTACGCGTACCTGATGCACCCGGCAGCCAGCACACTGAGCGAGACGGCCCGGCAGAGGTTGGAGACCATCGGCGAAGCCACAGAACTGGGCGCCGGCTTTCGCATCGCCATGCGGGACATGGAGATCCGAGGAGCCGGCGATCTGTTGGGCTCGCGCCAACACGGGCACATTGCCGCCGTCGGCTTTGACCTCTACACCCGGCTGCTGGCCCAGGCGGTTCAGGAAGCCCGGCAGCACAGACGGCTGGCACCTCAGGGAGAGGACCAGGCCGAGGAGGAGGCCGAGAGCTGGGCCTATGTGCAGCCTTTGGAAAAGGCGGTGCAGATCAGCCTGCCCCTCGACGCCTACCTGCCCACATCGTACATCCCTGACGACGATTTGCGCCTCAACCTCTATCGCCGGCTCGCGGGCGTGACCACCGAAGGCGACATCGACGATATGCGCACCGAACTCCAAGACCGGTTCGGCACCATACCCGAAGAGACGGAGCACCTGTTCTACATGCTGCAGGTCAAGCTGGCGGCCCAGGCCACCGACGTCCGAGTCATCGCTATCGAAGAAGGCCAGGTAGTCATTCGCGCCGATAGCCTGGAAGACCTGGACCGAAACCTGCTCCAGCGGCGGCTGGGCGATCGGGCTCGAGTGACGCGCCGCGCCGTCTGGCTGCCCCTCGACGAAGAGGAAAGATGGCGAGCCAACCTGCTCGCTGTGCTACAAGCCATGATCGAGGGATTGCAGTAGCAGGGCATGGCTCAGGCGTACTGCGATTTTCACCATGAACATTGCTGAACGAGCGCTCTCGGCCCCCGTCTCGGGGGCGTCGAGCCTAGAGGCAAGCGAACGTAGCCCAGGTGCGCCGTTATTTTCACCATGAACATTGCTGAATTTGACACTCGTTTGCCGCGTATGCTATACTGGAACCGTGGGGCACCGCCGGCATCGAATGGTGCACATGGTGCTCCATGAAGCCTTGGAGGACGTATTGATCCCAAAGAGTGAACTGCAATTGTTGCAGTCTTTTGATAACCGTGACAGCATAACACTGAGCGCCTTTTTGCCCCTGGACACTCCCGAGCGTCGCGAACAGGCCTATGCCTATTTTCTACAGCAGATCCAACTGCGACTGGAAGAATGTGGACCCGATGCCAAGTGCCGAGACGCGCTCAAAGACGATATGGAAATTGTCGGGCTGTACCTGAGAACCAATGGCCATCGAAGGCATCAGGGGTTGGCCATCTTTTCGTGTGCAGCCGAACTGTTCTGGCGAGCCTATCCCTTGCCTGTACCTCCGCCCTTACAGGTGACAGTCGGACCCAACTTTGACATCGAACCGCTCAAAAGCCTGTCCGAGTTCCACGCTCTGCCGCTGGAAACCCCGGCAGAGGAAGAGATCGAGATCGAGCCCGCGCGCGCCTGATGATTGCGGGGTCTGCTGAGCAACCCCGTTCACAGGTTTCGCGAGCGGATCATTGACAGCAACAGCCATGCCCCGGCGGCAATGGCCCCCAAAAAGGCAATTTGAGCCACAGGAATCCCCAAGCCCAGCAGCGGGAGTTCCCACCTCTCTTTTCCTCCGTGCAGAATCAGAGCCGAGCCAACGATCAACGCCGCCACCACGATGCTGAAGGCAATCCGGTTGACCATGCTGTTCAACTTGTGAATACTCTCGTCCAGGCGCCGCACATCGATCCCGAATGTCAGATCTCCCTCTTCCAATTGATCCCATAGATCATCCAGCCGGCGGGGAAAGGCCTGGACCAAGTCGGTGGCCTGGCGCAGGTTATTCAAGGCCCTGCGACCAGCGACCATGGGCGAAAGCCTCTCTCGGACCAGGCGGACGGCAAAGGGCCGCACGGCATCGACCAGAATAAATCCGGGGTCCAGCAAACGGCCCGTACCTTCGAGGGTGATGATCGTCCGCGCCAACAGGGCAAGGTCGCCGGGCAGATACACCTTGTGTTGGTGAGCCGTGGTGAACACTTCGGCCAGCATTTGGCCCATGGGGATCTCTTCCAGGGCGATCCCCCAATAGCGCATCAGCAGCCGCTGGAGATCGCGCTCCATGGCCTCGACGGAGGGGCGGCCTTTGGTGGCCCCCATGCGGATGACGGTGCGGGCAATCCCGGCGGCGTCTTCGTCGAGGATCTGCAGAAATACATCGCCGAGCATCTCTTTTTGTTGAGGGCTCAGGTAGCCGGTGTTGCCAAAATCCACAAACCCGATCTGGTCGCCCACCGCCAGGATGTTGGCCGGATGGGGATCGGCATGATAGTAGCCATCGACAAAGATCTGCTTCAAGAAGGCTTCGATGCCCACCTGAGCCAGCGATGAGAGATCATAGCCGGACTCGCGCAGGCGCTGTACCTCTCGAAAGGGAATCCCTTCCAGATACTCCAAGGTGATCACCCGCCGGGTGGTCAGGTTCCAATACACCTGGGGAACGACAAACCGGGTGTCGCTGCTCAGATTGCTCCGCAGTCGCTCGGCATTGCGGCCTTCGGTGTGATAATCCAGTTCGCCCTCGATGGATAGGGCCAGCTCCTGGGCGATGGCGGCGATATTATAGTCGCGCATGGTTTCGGAGCGCTTTTCCAGAAAGCGGGCCTGGCGCAAAAGCAAGTCCAGGTCGGCTTCGACGGTCTCTTCGATGTTGGGGCGCTGCACCTTGACCACGACCTGCTGTCCGTCAAAGAGGGTGGCGCGGTGAACCTGCCCGATGGAGGCCGATGCGATGGGCTGATCCTCAAAGGTGGCATACAGCTCGTCCACCGGCGCACCCAGCTCCCGCTCGATCACGCCGCGGATCTGCTGAGCGGGCAAAGGCGGCGCGTCATCCAGCAGCTTGGCAAATTCCTCGATATAGGCCGGCGGCAGCAGGTCTGCCCGCCCACTCAGAAATTGGCCAACCTTGATGTAGGTGGCACCCAGTTCTTCCAGGGTCCTGCGCATGCGTTGGGGAACCGTCAGGCGGCCCACGTCGCGATCGGCGCGCATGGGTTTGCGCCGCCAAAGGCGGGGCACCAATCGGTCGAGGGCCAACTGCCCAACCAGAAACCCCAGTCCATTGCGGACCAGCACTTCGATCACGCGGCGCACGCGCTTGATCTCGGCTACGCGCCGTCGCAATGGAAAGGAAAAAGCCATGGAACGCTGCCTCCTGTCGCCGGATAAGAGTCGATCCGCGCTCTTCTATTATACTCCAGAAGGGAACATTCGCCAAGGGGCTGCTGAAGGCGGTAGGGCTGTTGCAAAGTCGGCCAAGACGTACTGCGATGCAAGATGGATGCCCGCTTCCGCGGGCATGACGGTGCATCAATTGGTGAACGTCACCCCCGCGCAAGCGGGGGTCCATGTCTTTTCAGACATGTCAAGGGACAATGCAAGCCGTGCAA